>DAOWHQ010000002.1:0-9243 GCA_030641355.1 Alphaproteobacteria bacterium | reverse complement strand
GATCGCAAACCCCTTCTCATAAAGCATTTGAAGGCCTTGAAGTGCTTCTTGAAAAGTTCCATCCCCGCGCCCCTGGTCATGAAGTTCCTCTTCATAATGATCAAGGCTGATCCGGAAGGAAACCGGATGCGAACTGGTTAGCAAAACGTCAAGTTCGTCAATGCGTCTGTGAAGCGGTTCAGTTCCATTCGTCAGCACCAGACAGGGCCGGTGGGAAGATGCTAGCATCAAAATCTTGGGAAAATCCTTAGCCAGAAATGGCTCACCGCCGGTGAAGGAGAACTGCTCCACCCCCAGCTCCAAAGCTTCTTCAATCAGGGGTTTGACGTCATGCAGCCTGACCAGACCCAGACGGGTATCGCCGGGTTTTGAGCCTTCCAGACAAAAATCACAGGCCAGATTACACGCCGTTCCCGTATGAAACCAAAGCTCACGCAGGCGGTCACTGTCAATATAGCCCCGCGCATCACCGAGCGGGGTTCTGTGCCAGTTTTCCGATTTCTCCCCGCCACTAATTACTCTTATAGCTTCAGTCATATTTGACCTCTTCCCATTTCAGAAATTCACCAAGCTGACGGTGAAGGCTTTGTCGCGCGGGCCGCCTGTCATCAGCCAGATCATGCCATAATTTCAGCAGGTCATCTTCCACGTCAACGTCATAACTAGGTGATATATTTTTTACCTTATGACCCTTCTCTTGGCAAAGATTTTTCAACTCAGTCCCCAGTTTGTCCGTACTCCATGGCAAGCCCGTCATATCAGGCCACGGCAGGGTCGCGCCCATGATAGTCACCCCACCGTCAGACGCAGGCGACAGAACGACGTCATTTTCGACAAGAGCCGTTTGCGCTTCCTCATAATGACGTGCCGTCAATATGGGCGCGTCCGTGCCAATGAATATAATCCTGTCATGGCCTGTGGCCCGTAAATGTTGGTCAACTGATCGTAATCTGGCCCCAAGACAACCATCCGTCTGGGCGAGAATCTGATGATCCCTGTCCAGCAATGAGCCTGCCCATGCACTATCCTCTGGCGAAGCGGGCGAGAGCACAACCGAGCCGGGCCACACACTCGCATCTTCCAGAGCGCAATTCAGAAAGGCCTCAGCAAAGACATAGGTCTGTTCCGCGCCGATGGTTTTTGCCAGACGCTGCTTGCCCTGAAACAGAGTTGGGCGTTTACAGAAAATAACCAGACAGGGGGCGCTATCAGACATCTTTTTTATCAATCTCTTTCATGACAAAACCCATAACGTGATCAAAATCCGCGCGCAGATCATCGGCTGTGACCTTTCCTGAAATTTCTTTCACTCTCTTGAATTGTTTGAAATAACGGCGGCAATTATTACACATCATAAGATGGCTGTGAAAGCGCATACGGGTCATCATGCTGGCCTGTCCGTCAATTATCTCTGATATTTTATCCACCACATCGCGGCATTTAAGATATACCATGACTTATCCCTCCACCGCAGCGGCCCGCAGGGCGGCACGGGCGCGGTGAATGCGAATTCGCAGGTTGCCGGGGCTGATCTCCAGCGCCGCGCAAATTTCTGTCGTCGTCAAGCCTTCTACTTCCTTCAACAACAAAACCTCACGATGCACATGTGGCAGTTGGTCTATTTTATCCTGAATGGTCTTTAACAGGCGCTTTTCATCCATTTGTTTTGCTGCAAGCCCGTCCCAGCCGGGGCAGTCATTGATCCAGTGACCAGCCTCGTTAAAATAACTGTCCAAAGCCTCTTGGCTCACATTCACATAGCGTTTGCGGCGGCGGATTTCATCTATTGCACTGTTATGCACCGCCCTAAACAGCCAGCTTTTGATGCTGCACCGTCCCTCAAAGCGATCTATGGTGTGATATATATTCACCAGACTATCCTGAAGAATTTCTTCGGCAGCCCCCCGGTCGCCAAGCATACGGATAGCATAGTTGAGAAGTGCTGGCCCATGAAGAGCCAAGAGTTCTTTCCATGCCGAATGAGTCCCAGCCTTAAGGGCTTCGACCTCAACATATTCCCGACTGTGATCAGCCCTGTCACCCGGCATATTATTCTGCTCCAATCCTTGTGTGGATTTTTCAGAACCATAGTTGCATAACACTGATAAGTCCCGTAACTTTTTTGTGACAAAGAATGACCCATCGTTCTATTTCCGCGAAAATAATTTCAGAAAGAATTTAAATATTTTGGCTATGCGTGGCGTAAAGCTTTCTTTCAGATGGGCGTTGGCCAGTCGCTTCCATATTTCTGCCTGTGTAGGATAGGGATGTATGGTCGCGCCAATAGCCGACATTTTCAGGCCCGATGTTATGGCAAGCGCCATCTGGGAAATAGATTCGCCTGCATGAGCCGACACCATTGTCGCGCCAAGCAGACGGCCTGAGCTTTTCTCCACATGAACCCGTGCAAATCCGTCGGTTTCGCCCTCGAGAACCGCCCGATCAATCTCTGACATCTGGGCGCTGTAGGTGACCACCTCATCACTCTTTTCGGCGGCCTGAGCGGCGGTCATGCCCACATGGGCAATTTCCGGCGACGTATAGGTCGCCCACGGCATCACAAGTTTACTGGTCTTTTTACGGCCAAAAAACAGGGCGTTCTGAATGACAATTTTCGCCATCGCATCCGCACTATGGGTGAACTGAAACGGTGAGCAAATATCGCCCGCTGCATAAATTTTCGGGCTTGTGGTCTGCAGGCGATCGTTAACCGTGACCCCACGCCGGTGATAGTCAACCCCGGCGGCTTCCAGATCAAGTCCCTCAATATTGGGAATTCGTCCCGCCGCCACCAGAATTTCATCGGCTTCTATGGAGCGTTCACCGTCACCGTCTTTCAGGGTGACGGTTTTATGGCTGTCGGATTTATCCGTCCGCACCACTGCGGCACCTAAAATAAGCTCGATGCCCTCTTTTTCAAATTGTGCCTTTAAAACTGCGCTGGCATCCGGGTCTTCGATGGGCACCAGACGGTCTGCCATTTCGATAATGGTCACCTTGGCCCCGAAGCGGCGGAAAGACTGCGCCATTTCACACCCAATCGGCCCCGCCCCGATCACGACAAGATGTCGCGGCATCTGGGTCAGAGAGAATAATGTTTCATTGGTCAAAGGATCTACATCGCTCAGGCCGGGGATCGGTGGCAGGGCGGCTCTGGCCCCGGTGGTGATAACCGCACGATGAAAATTCAGTTTTTTGCCGCCAACCTCGATACAGCTGGGTGATATGAAGCTGCCATCTCCGAGGAAAACATCAACTCCAAGCTGCATGAAACGGTCCACACTGTCATGGTGAGCAAGGCCGGTGCGTTTCGCCCGCAGGCCTTCCATGACCTTTGAAAAATCCGGCGTGACACCGCTATCATGGGCTATATGAGCCGCCTTCAGAAGGGCTTTGGACGGCACACAACCATAATTCAGGCAGTCGCCGCCCATCAGATGACGTTCCACCAGAGCAACCTTGGCGCCAAGGCCCGCCGCACCCGCCGCCGCCACCAGACCCGCAGGCCCCGCACCGATCACCACAAGATTATACCGCCCCTTGGGGGTAGGATTTTCCCAGTTGGCCGGCGCCAGCATATCGACCAGTTCTACATTATATTTATCCTCTGGATAAACGATAACCGTCATGTTTGCTCTCCTTCTTCCTGCGGCACAGCATCACGCAACGCCCGACGGGCAAGGGTGGTGACATAGGCGGTTACCACCACCGTCACGGCAAAGCCGACCCACATAAAAATACTCTGGGCATCTTCCGCCCCCTGTTTTGGGGCATTGGCCAGTTCGGTCACACTGGTGACGAGGGAGCCGAGATAGGTGTATAAAAATGTTGCCGGTAACATACCGATGAAAGAGGCCAGAACATAACTTCGTGCCTTCACGCCGGTTAGGCCCAAAGCATAATTAAGAAAACTGAACGGGAATAATGGCGACAGACGAAGCAGCATGACAATCTTAAAACCCTGATCGCCCACAGCCTTATCCACTAAAGAAAAGCGCTCATTATGGCCTACCTTATTCATGACCCAAGGGCGCAGCCGGCCCCGCGCCAGACTAAAGGCGACAAAGGCCGCGGTCACGCTGACCGGAGACACCAGAAGCGTGCCCCAGAACGGGCCATAAACAAACCCCGCGCCCAAGGTCAGGATAGACCCCGGCAGGAACAACACAACGGCGGCAATATAAATCACCGCAAAGGCAGCAACACCCCACGGGCCGCTGGCCTTAACCCAGACGATCAGAGCCTGCATCCATTCATGGACCGGCCAGAAGATACTCGCCGCAATCAAGGCCGCAACAATTATAGCAATTTTAAATATGCCGTTCATAATTATTACTTTCTAAGCTAGTAGTTTGGCCAGCATTTTCGTCACCCTAAGTCCCGCCATAAGACCGCCCGCAGTCATGGCGATGGCGGCCATCAATTCCATGCTCAAGCGCTTTCTGCTAATGCCAGCATCAGATTTCTGACCTCTGCCTTGTCCATATCCGGCGTTATCTGGCTGTTTAGCTGTTTAATGCGGGATTGGAATATCTTGAAACATTGTAAAAATGCCTGACGTATATCCGCGTCAGATCCGGTAACCGCCGCCGGGTCTGGCAGACCCCAATGGATACGTAGCGGGCCACCCAGAAAAACCGGACAGCTTTCCTTTGCCGCACTATCACAAACCGTTATGACAAAATCCAGATGAGGCGCATTTTCGCCGTGAAATTCATCCCAGCTTTTGCTGCGTACCTCAAAATCCACATCAAGGTCGGCGATCTGCTCCAACGCAAATGCATTTGGCGCACCCGTAGGTTGGCTGCCCGCACTATAGGCCGTGAAATACTCTCCCTCTTGGGTGTTGAACAAGGCTTCGGCCATAATGCTGCGGGCAGAGTTTCCGGTACAAAGCACCAATATGCTAAACTTGCTATTACGCTCTAACAACATGAGCTGGTTTCTTCCTCTTTTAGTTCCTGATCAAAGGGCAGGTCGGTGCCGCAACCGGCAAAAATGCCAAAATGGCGGGAAAAATTACCGATGAACTGGAAATGATCTTTAAAGCGTGTGTCCTGAAGTATGCGCCATGTATTGCCACAGACGGGAAAGATATGACCGGTTTCAATATCATGATTCTTGTCCAGTATGAAGCGGGCTTCATTATCCGCAATACTGCCCTGATAGACCACGGCCTGTCCGTAATCCTCGCAGTCGGTTTCCAGATCATCCAGTTTAAACAGGCGATACGTCGCCGAATAAAACCGCAAATTTCCCACCCGCGGGGCCAGTTTGGGATCGGTAATTTCCAGCGGGCGATCTTCAACCAGCCGCGGGTCGGCAAAGCCGGCCTGTTTGCTTATGGTGACAAAATCATTCCAATAGAGCGCACCGCCCAGACATTCGCCGTAAAGAACCGGATCATCACGCACCGCATCCGGCACACGTTTGTCCGCATAAACATCGGAGAAATAAAATTCACCGCCCGGTTTCAACAGGCGTCTGATGCCCTTAAGCACGGCTTCCTTATCCGGCGACAGGTTAATGACGCAGTTTGACACAATCACATCAAAACTTTCCGGCTCCAGATCAAGCTCATCGAGCTTTTCGATATAGCCCTTCATAAAGCGTACATTATCATAGCCGAAGGCTTCAATATGGAATTGACGGTGATCTTCAGCAACCGCCAGCTGCTCGTCGGTCATATCCACGCCGATCACTTCGCCAGTGGGGCCGACCAGTTGAGCCAGAGCATAAACATCCCGACCGGAACCACTGCCCAGATCCAATACCCGGCAACCTTCCAACAGTGGGGGGCAAACCAGACCACAGCCATAATAACGTGACAATACTTCCGGGTGTATTTTCTTAAGCAGGGTTTTAAGCCACTCCGGCACGCTAGACGCATCACAGCAGGCATCTGTTTTTAGGTCACTTGTCCCCTGTAATTCGCGGCCATAATAATCTTGAACAACATCATGCATTTTAAGTTCTCTTCTTTATTTTTAATTCGGCTTGTGAAACAATGACGGATAGATACAGGAAATGTTACAATTTATTTGATATTTTTTAAATAGGGGATGAAGAATGCTTGTCTATAATATTCTGAAGCTGGTTGTGGTAGTGGTTTTCATGGCACTTTCGCCTTTTTCTCACGCCAGTGATGACGCTGTCCCTTACGGGCAAAATAAGGCGGTTGGAAAATATGCCGCTGTAAACGGCATTGAAATTTATTATGAAACATATGGCACAGGCGCGCCGCTGATACTGATTCATGGCAATGGCGACAGTATTGCCGGACTTACGGCACAAATCGAATATTTTTCCAAGAAATACCAGGTTATTGTGGCGGATAGCAGGGGTCATGGTAAGTCCGGCTTAGGGACAGATCAGCTAAATTATCAACAGATGATGGAAGACTGGAATGAATTATTAAACCAGTTAGCCATTAAAAACGCCCATACCTTTGGCTGGAGTGATGGGGGCATAATCGGTCTGTTAATGGCGATGAAATATCCGGAAAAAATTAATAAACTTGCCATCATGGGGGCAAACCTGCGGCCAGACCAAACCGCTGTTCAGCCTTGGGCCAAACCAATACTGGAGGGTGCCGTCAGGGAAGTGGCTGAAATGATTGCAAAAAAAGACGCTACTGAAAATTGGGAAATTAAAAGACAACTTTTAAATCTGGTGGTGACGCAGCCCAATATTAACACAAAAAGCCTGCATCAAATCAAGGCACCAGTATTGGTCATCGCAGGCGATCGGGATGTCATAAAAGAAGAGCATACCATTGAGATTTTTCAAAATCTAAAAAATTCCCATCTGGCAATCTTGCCGGGGCATACTCATTTAGCACCCGTTAATGACCCCGTCTTGTTTAATGATCTGCTGACCCGTTTTTTTGAAAAGCCTTTCACTATGCCAACAACGAAAGCCATAATGGAATGACATTCGGGCTAAGTTGACAGCTCAAGCCCGTCGGCGGTGGCAGTCACGGTGATGGTGTCGCCGTCATGGACCTTGCCTGCCAATATCAAATTGGCGAGACCATCCTGCAAACTGCGCTGTATCACCCGCTTCAAGGGTCGTGCGCCGTAAACCGGATCATAACCCGCATGGGCGAGCCAGTCCTTGGCGCTATTGTCCAGCTCCAGCGTGAGTTTGCGCTCATCCAGTAGTTTTGCCAGATAACGCAGTTGAATATCAACGATGCCATGCATATCGCTCCGCGCCAGACGGTGAAACAGGGTCACTTCATCCAGACGGTTGAGGAACTCAGGCCGGAAAGCCGCCCGCACATGATCCATAACCAGACCGCGAACTTCTTCCACATCATGACCATCTTCCAGTCCGGCTAATACATCACTGCCCAGATTACTGGTCAGGATGATCAGGCTGTTGGTGAAATCCACCGTCCGGCCCTGTCCATCGGTCAGGCGGCCATCGTCCAGAACCTGCAATAATACATTGAACACATCAGGATGGGCTTTTTCCACTTCGTCAAACAGGATGATCTGATACGGGCGGCGGCGCACGGCTTCGGTCAAAACGCCGCCTTCTTCGTAACCCACATAACCGGGTGGCGCACCGATCAGCCTTGCGACCGCGTGTTTTTCCATATATTCGGACATATCAATGCGCGTCATGGCATGTTCATCATCAAACAAAAACGTTGCCAGTGCCTTGGTCAGTTCAGTCTTGCCAACCCCGGTGGGGCCTAAAAATAAGAATGATCCGATGGGGCGGTTTTGATCCTGCAAGCCCGCACGGGCGCGGCGCACGGCGGTGGATACGGCGGCGACCGCTTCCCTTTGGCCGATCACACGCTGTCCCAGATGGTCTTCCATATGAACCAGCTTTTCCCGCTCGCCTTCAAGCATCTTGTCCACAGGAATTCCGGTCCAGCGGCTCACCACGGCGGCGATGTCTTCTTCGCGCACTTCCTCTTTCAGCAGATGATTTTCCACTGCTTCAGGGTCGGTGGCAACCTCTAGTGCCTCCTCTAATTTCGGAATGATGCCGTAGGCCAATTCTCCGGCCTTGGCCAGATCCCCGCGCCGCTCGGCCTGTTCCAGTTCGATACGGGCCTGATCAAGCTGTTCCTTGATTTTCACATCACCGGCAATGCGGTCTTTCTCCAGGTTCCACTGTGCGGTCAGGGTGACGGATTTCTGCTCCAGCTCAACCAGTTCCTTATCAAGATTTTGTAATCTTTCCTTGGATGCCTTGTCTTTTTCCTTGAGCAGGGCTTCCCGCTCGATTTTAAGCTGAATGATCCGGCGGTCCAGCTCGTCAAGTTCTGAGGGCTTGCTGTCCACTTCCATTTTGATGCAGGATGCGGCCTCATCCATCAGATCAATGGCTTTATCCGGCAGAAACCGGTCATTGATGTAACGGTTGGAGAGGACGGCTGCGGCAACGGTGGCACTGTCGGTGATGCGGATGCCGTGATGAAGTTCATATTTCTCTTTCAGGCCGCGCAGAATGGAAATGGTGTCTTCCACCGTTGGCTCCAACACCATCACCGGCTGAAACCGCCGCTCTAATGCTGCGTCCTTTTCCACATATTTACGATATTCATTGAGGGTTGTAGCCCCGATGCAATGCAATTCGCCCCGTGCCAAGGCCGGTTTCAGCAAATTGGACGCATCCATAGAACCCTCAGATGCCCCCGCACCGACAATGGTGTGCATTTCGTCAATGAACAGAATGATCTCGCCATCGGACGCCGACACTTCCTGAAGCACAGCTTTAAGCCGTTCTTCAAACTCGCCCCGATATTTTGCCCCGGCAATCATAGCCCCCATATCCAGTGCCATGATACGTTTATGGCTCAGGCTGCTGGGCACATCGCCGCCGACAATGCGAAGGGCCAGCCCCTCAACGATGGCGGTTTTACCAACCCCCGGCTCCCCGATCAGAACCGGGTTGTTTTTCCGGCGGCGCGAAAGCACCTGTATGGTGCGGCGAATTTCCTCGTCCCGGCCAATGACCGGGTCAAGGTTGCCATCACGGGCCGCCTGTGTCAGGTCCTGAGCATATTTCTTCAGGGCTTCGTAGCTGTCCTCTGCAGATGAGCTGGATGCCGTGCGGCCTTTGCGAATTTCATTGATAGCGGCGTTGAGATTTTGCGCGGTCAGGCCTGCGGATTTCAGAATCTCTGCGGATTTTGTATCCCTGGCCAATGACAGCGCCAGCAACATCCGTTCCACCGTGACATAGTCATCACCGGCTTTTTTGGCAATTTCCTCCGCACTT
>DAOWHQ010000262.1:0-5596 GCA_030641355.1 Alphaproteobacteria bacterium | reverse complement strand
GATTTCTTTGATGTTAAGCGCCCGGTCAATGTGGCCATGCTCGGCGATGCCTTTCAGCTCGTCACTAACAGGGTCTTAGGGCATCGTCAGGCCAAGGTGTTTGTTTCAGATGTTATTGTCAATAAGAGGTAGCATATATCCTTTTATTAATTGAAGGATCAGCCGATAAATTATTTCGCCCTGCCAGCTTTACTTACAAAACAAACGTACGTTTTCGATTGCTATTTAAGGCTTTCTTTGTATAGTCAAACGCTGTAGAATTATGCATTATCATCTATGGTCGCGTTTTAAGCTTTGATAAATATATAATAATAAGGACGTTGGGCTTCTCACTTTTGTTACCTGAAACGTCTATATCAATAGCTTCTATACGTCTATAATATAACAATCCTAGGGAGGAACCATGTCCAAACTTAACCATCTAAGAACCACATCTGCACTTATTTCACTTTCTTTAATGTCCGGCGTTTTTGCCACATCTACTGCTACCGCAGCAGATGCTGTGACCCTTGAAGAGATTGTTGTGACATCACAATATCGTGAACAGAGCCTCAAAGATGTGCCGATTTCAGTGTCTGTTGTCAGCGGCGACTTTATGAAAAAGCAGTCCATTGATAAAATGGCCGACCTGCAATTCTCTGTCCCCAACTTCACTATGGCGGAAAGCGGCATCGGGACCAACGTCTTTATCCGCGGCATCGGCTCCGGTAACAATCAGGGTTTCGAACAGTCTGTCGGCATTTACGTTGATGGCATCCATCATGGTCGCGCGCAGCAATCCCGCGCGCCTTTCCTTGATCTGGCCCGTGTCGAAGTTCTGCGTGGCCCACAATCCATCCTGTTTGGTAAAAACTCTGTCGCTGGTGCTTTAAATATCACCACCGCAAAACCAACAGAAGCATTTGAAGGTTCCGTCAACGTCTCATACGAGCCAACCGACGGTGAGAAAGAAGCCACAATGGTTCTTTCTGGCCCTATTTCAGACAAGGTTCGTGTTCGTGTTGCTGGGCGTTATCATGATCTGGACGGTTACATAGAGAATCTTACGCTGAACCGTGATGAGCCAGCTCAGGAAGATTACACCCTCCGTGGTACGATCGAAATGGATGTGTCAGACAATATGACTGCCACCCTGAAAGTTGAGCGCAGTGAATTTAATGTCGTTGGCCGGAACATCGAGATCGACGGCGAATTACCCGCCGCCGCCGGTCCTTTTGCCGGTCTTCTCTATTCACAAATTCTAACAATATTTGGTCAGGACTCCTCTGTACTGAACAACACCCTGGACGGCAAACGTCATTCCAACGGTGATTTCAGCGATAATAAATTAACCGAGGTTGTGCTGACTTTGGATTGGCAGGTCGGCGAACATATCCTGACATCCACATCCGGTTATTCAGATTTTAGCTTCAGCGACAATTGCGATTGTGACTTTACCGGTGCGAATATCTTCACCCTACCACTAGCAGAAGATTATTCACAGTTTTCTCAGGAAGTCCGCCTGACCTCTCCTGGTGGCGAAACCGTTGATTATATTCTTGGAGCCTATTTCCAAACCAGCAATCACAATTATGAAGATGCCATTGAGATAAACAGCACATCTGTTCTTGTGCCTTTGCTGAACGGCAATCCTGCTTTTACCCCCTTCGCCCCGCTATTTGGCGCGATAGGCGTTACGGGTGCCGGTGATCTCTTTGCCGATACTCGTGGCCCACGGGTAGCAAAAGTAGATGCGGAGGTTTATTCTGGCTTTGCTCAGGTTTCATGGCATTTATCAGACCAATTGACCTTACAATTAGGTGGTCGGCTGACTCATGAGAAAAAAGAAGGTATGCGTAATCTGTCCATTACCAATCTGGATGGCACGCCGCTTTCAGGAGCAAAAGTATTGGCTCCAGAATTCTATGCCATCGCCTTTGATATTGCGACAGACACACTTAACAGTGATATTGGCCAGGCTATTACCCCTGCAGTTGTTGCGACACTTGGGCCAATTTTTGGTGTGCCATTCGCAGAAGCAACCGCAGCTGGCCTAGGGGCAGGCTTTACGCCCACCTTCAATTTCTTTTCCGGGCCATTGGGTACTCATCCAACTTCCGGAAGTCGTACAGAAACCAAATTCTCACCTGACGTGAAACTGACCTATGATGTATCTGACGAAGCTATGGTTTATGCCAGTTGGGTCAAGGGCAGTAAATCAGGCGGCTTTGACTTCCGTGCCAACAACCGTGGCCGTGAAGCGACCATGGATGATGCTTTTGAATTTGAAGATGAAGATGCCACCAACTATGAAGTTGGCGGCAAGCTGGTTGTAGCAGACGGTGCCGCAGAAATTAATTTTGCCGCATTCTTCACAAAATTCGATAATCTTCAGGTATCGGTTTTTGATGGTGCGCTCGGCTTTAACGTCGGCAATGCCGCCAGTGCCGAAGTCAAAGGCCTTGAAGTTGATGGTCGTTGGCAGGCAACAGAGAATCTAACTCTCCACGGTTCAATGGCCTATACGGATTTTGAATTTACAGACTTCGTCAATGGTCAGTGTTTCTTCGGCCAGACGCCGCACGGACCATCGGCTGCTAACGGTGATTGTGATTATACCGGTCTGACAACTCAGTTGGTATCGGATTTTCAGGGCACATTCGGATTTAATCATTACCTTGAAGTATCCTCCAGCCTGACGCTTAATACGTCGGCCAATATGTTCTATACCAGTTCATATCATGCCTCACCTCAGCTTGATCCAAAATTGATCCAGCCTGCTTATGCCACTGTGAATGCACGGATTTCACTGGCTAGTGATGCGGGTTGGGAGCTGGCTGTATTGGGCCAGAATCTGACAGATCATACGGTAAAATTATTTTCTGCCGATGCTCCGCTGTCCGGTTCCACATTTGGTGCTGTTGCCAATTATAACTTTGTCAACCGTGGTCGGACCGTCGCTATTCAGGCGACCTTTGATTTCTAAGACTTAGAATTTACAATAACAAAAAGGCGGTCAATTATATGACCGCCTTTTTTGTTTTGGTTCCGGTGTTGAAAGCAACACTATGAACCGCGCTCAGGGCTGCTTTTTGTTTTGGTTCCGGTGTTGAAAGCAACACCATGAACCGCGCTCAGGGCTGCTTTAGTGGGCCTCGTCCCAATTATCCCCAACCCCGCAATCCACGGTCAGGGGAACCGTGATCTGCAACGCAGGCAACGCCGCATTTTCCATTACGTCCTTGACCACAGGAATGGTCTGTTCCATTTGATCCTCTGGCACTTCAAACACCAGTTCATCGTGAACCTGAAGTAGCATATTTGCGTCCAGTCCCGCATCCTTGAGCGCATCAGGCATTCTTATCATCGCACGCTTTATCACATCGGCGGCGGCACCCTGTATAGGTGCGTTGATGGCGGCACGTTCGCCAAAAGACCGCTGCATACCGTTCTTGTCATTGATACTGGCAATATGACAGCGGCGTCCGAATATGGTTTCCACATAGCCATTTTTGCGGCAAAAATCCTTTGTATCCTCCATATATTGACGGATACCGGGGAAGCGCTCAAAATAAGTGTCAATGAATTGCTTGGCCTCTGCCCTGCCGATGCCCAATTGCCGCGCCAGTCCAAAAGCACTGATGCCATAGATAATACCGAAATTGATGGCCTTGGCTTGCCGGCGCACGTTGGGGTCCATGCCCTCTATGGGCACGCCAAACACTTGGGATGCGGTCATGGCATGAATGTCGATGCCGTCACGAAAAGCCTGTTTCAGGCTGTCCAGATCGGCAATATGGGCCAATAGGCGAAGTTCGATCTGGCTATAATCGGCGGCGAGGAATTTATGACCGGGCTTGGGAATGAACGCCTGCCTGATCTTGCGGCCTTCTTCGGTTCGGATTGGGATATTCTGTAAATTTGGGTCGTTGGACGACAACCGCCCCGTGGTGGTGGAGGCTAACGAATAAGACGTATGTATCCGACCCGTGTCGGCATTTATTTCATTCTGAAGCGCGTCCGTATAGGTGCTTTTCAGCTTGGCCAACTGTCGCCAGTCCAATACCCGCGCGGGCATTTCGTGACCTTCTGCGGCCAGTCCCTCCATCACATCCACATTGGTGCTATAGCCGCCGCTCTTGTTCTTCTTACCACCCGGCAAACCCATCTCACCAAACAGAATTTCGCCCAGTTGCTTGGGCGAGGCGATATTGAACTCATGACCGGCAAGGCCGTGTATTTCCTTTTCCAATACCGCGAGACGCTCGGCAAAATCATTGGACAGACGGTGCAGCATCCCCCGATCCACCAGAATACCTTTTTGTTCCATACCCGCCAGCACCGCTGCCAAGGGCCGATCTAGGGTTTCATAAACGCAAGTCATACCCTCTTCGGCGAGGCGCGGTTTAAGGGCGCGGTGCAGACGGCCGGTGATATCGGCATCCTCCGCCGCATAATCGGTGGCCTTATCAATGGGTACCTGATCAAAGGTGATCTTGTTTTTACCCGTGCCACAAATTTCCTTAAACGGAATACAATCATGATTCAGATGCAGTTTAGCCAGCTCGTCCATACCGTGATGATGCGCCCCCGCATCAAGCGCGTATGAAATCAGCATGGTGTCATCCAAAGGGTCTATGTGAATGTCATGTTTGGCGAGAATCAGATAATCATATTTGATATTCTGACCAATTTTCAGGATCGCCGGATTTTCCAGAACAGGCTTCAGGGCAGCAAGAACGACATCTCTATCCAACTGCTCCGGGGCGCTGTTATCGCCAAAATCAAGTTCACCGACCGCCACCGTTGTATGACCCAGCGGAATATAGCAGGCACGGCCCGTCTCTATAGACAGGGAGATACCGACAAGGCGCGCCCGCATGGCATTAAGCGAGGTGGTCTCCGTATCTATGGTCACTTGGTAAGCCGCGTTGATGTCTCTAATCCAGCGGTTAAGCTGATCCATCGTGGTAACAGTTTCATATTCAGCTTCCACAGTCTCTGGCGCCGCCTGATAGGTTATGGGGGCGTCGGCACCCATATGAGACAGAATTTTTACCTGAAGGCTTCGGAACCCCTGTTCCTCCAGAAAAGGCAACACCGTATCCGCCTCAATATCCCTGACGTTAAGGGTCTCAATATCCGGCAGATCCGGCACATCTGTCCTCAGTGTCACAAGCTGTCGGCTGACCCGAGCCATGTCGGCAAATTCGATCAGATTTTCCCGCCGCTTGTTCTGCTTGATCTCCCCCGCACGGGCCAGCAGGCTATCCAGATCGCCATATTCCGTGATCAGTAGCGCCGCTGTCTTGACGCCAATTCCCGGAACCCCCGGCACATTATCAGAACTATCCCCGGCGAGCGCCTGTATCTCGATCACTTTTTCCGGCCCGACCCCGAATTTCTCAACCACCTGATCCGGTCCGATATGACGGTTCTTCATGCTATCAAACATCTTGATTTTATCGCCGACCAATTGCATCAGATCTTTATCGGACGATACGATGGTCACCGTGAAGCCCTGAGCTTCGGCAAGACGGGCATAGGTGGCGATGATATCATCGGCCTCAAAGCCCTCCTTATCAATGGCGGGAACATTAAAGGCGGTGACAGCCTC
>DAOWHQ010000201.1:0-33414 GCA_030641355.1 Alphaproteobacteria bacterium | reverse complement strand
CTGAGAAATCTACAGACCTTTGCGGGTAATACTATTCTTGGTGATGGCAAGGTCATTATGATCCTCGATCCAAATGGTATCGCCAGTCAAATCAGCGACAGTATCAGTGATTCATCTGGTTTTGGTGGCGAAGAAGAAGAAAAAGTTAAAGTGGAAGAAGATCGCGAGGCAGTTCTATTGTTCCGTGCCGGTGAAAATAATCGCCGGGCAGTTCCGCTGACACTTGTAGCCCGACTGGAAGAAATTGAAGTTGCGTCTATTGAAATTTCAGATGGACGGCCTGTGGTTCAGTATCGTGGACAGTTAATGCCTCTGGTGAAACTGGATGATACATATGAAATGCAGGCGGAGGGTCGTCAGCCGATCCTTGTTTTCGCCGATGGTGACAGGTCCATGGGAATTATTGTGGACGAGATTATTGATATCCTTGAAGACGACATCAATATTGAGCTTTCTTCAGCAGTTGACGGTCAGGTGGGAACCGCTGTTATCAGTGGTCAGGCCACAGAAATGATTGATGTGGCTTATTATATTGAGAAGGCTTTTGGGACATTTGGATCATCGAGCACGTCCGGTCATACGGGAATAGATGTGAAATCCCATGTATTGCTCATAGATGACAGTAAATTCTTCCTCAATATGATCAAACCAATACTGTCAGCCGCGGGATATAAAATTACCGCTGTGGATAGTGGGGCTGCTGCATTGGCGCTTCGTGAAAAAGGCGAGGATTACAATATTATTATCAGTGATATTGAGATGCCGGATATGGATGGCTTTAGCTTTGCTGAAGAAGTCCGTGAGGGTGGAATATGGCAGAAAACACCAATGATCGCACTGTCTTCTCATCATACGGAGAAGGATTTTGCACGGGGTCGTGCGGTTGGTTTTGACGATTATGTCGTTAAGCTGGACCGGGATGCCCTGATGACAACCATCATTGAACAGATTGCTAAAAAACAGAACGCAGCATAAGTATATTTAGAGAAAGTGTAATATTATGGAAAATGAAAGCAGAGATTATGTGACCATAAGGCTTGCGGGCCAGATGTGTGGGATTCCGGTGTTGGAGGTACATGATGTTTTATCCGAACAGAGCATCACGGCTGTTCCTTTGTCCCCACCTGCTGTCGCGGGTGTTTTGAACTTGCGCGGTCGCATTGTAACGTCCATAGATTTGAGAAAAAGGCTTGGATTGGGTGAGCAGGAAGAAGATGGCGACAACATGAGTATAGTTGTTGAATATCAGGGCGAACCCTATAGTCTTTTGATAGATTCTGTCGGGGATGTTATGTCTTTTCCAGAAGAAGCATTTGAACGCAATCCGGTAACATTGGACACTTGTTGGCAAGATGTTTCTGCGGGTATTTTTCGTCTAAAAGGTGAGTTGATGGTTGTTCTTGATGTGGAAAAATTACTTAACTTTGATATGGAGCAAGCTACGGCTGCTTAACGCGTAATTTTTATGCTATATAAAAGCCTAAATAGTAATATACATGTTATAAGGCTAATTTTAGACTGGAGAATAATAATATGAAATCCTGCCTAGTCGTAGATGATTCAAAAGTGATCAGGAAAGTGGCACGCCGCATCCTTGAAGAACTGGATTATGATGTTCGTGAGGCCGTAGACGGTCAAGATGCATTAGATGCATGTCTGGATATATTACCGGACGTGGTCCTGCTGGACTGGAATATGCCTGTCATGAATGGTCTGGATTTTCTGAAAGCACTGAGAGCCTCCGAAGGTGGAGGGGAGCCTGTTGTAGTGTTTTGCACTACGGAAAATGATATGAGTCATATCAGCGCAGCAATATCTGCGGGTGCAGACGAATATATAATGAAACCATTTGATCGTGAAATTATTGAATCCAAGTTTTCTCAGGTGGGACTACTCTAAATGAATTCAGATTCTCTAATAAGTAAAGGTGGTATAGGGCAGGTGGCGAGAAGTGGTCAATATAGGGTGATGGTCGTTGACGATTCAGCCGTAATAAGGGGGATGATGTCCAGATGGCTCGAAGAAGACCCCGCTATTAAGGTAGTTGGAACCGCTGGTAATGGGGCTATGGCCCTGACGAGTATGGTAAGGTTAGATCCGGAAATTATTATACTTGATATTGAAATGCCGATCATGGACGGGTTGACGGCCCTGCCGGAAATTTTTAAAATTAACCCAAAAGTTAAAGTCATTATGGCATCTACATTGACGAACCGTAATGCCGAAATTAGCATGAAGGCTTTGTCTCTGGGGGCGTGTGATTATGTTTCCAAACCGACAAGTACGCGCGAAATTGCATCGTCACAGAGCTTTCAGGACGAAATTGTCAGTAAGGTCATCAGTATAGCATCGGCCAGCCGCCTGAGAAATTCTGGTGAAGTTTTTAAAGGTAAAGCCAGCCTTGTTGATAAACAGTTCACAGATGTACAGAATGTCAAAGGAAGAATAGAAAAACGAAAATTTTCAAGAGGAAAATCTTCTGTTTTGGCCATCGGCAGTTCCACGGGCGGGCCACAGGCTTTACATAAGGTTCTCAATGATTTGGGTCCCATAAATATTCCTGTCCTGATTACCCAGCATATGCCGGCAACTTTTACAAAAATTTTGGCGGAACACCTGACTTTTACAACTAAATTTGATTGTAAAGAGGCAGAAGAAGGCGACCTCCTGGAAAATGGCAGGGCTTATCTGGCTCCTGGGGGCTATCATATGACTGTGGTTGAAAGGCCTGGTGGGAAATATATCTCTCTTAACCAGAATCCGCCGGAGAATTATTGCCGCCCCTCTGTTGAACCCATGTTACGGAGCCTTGTTGACTTATATGGAAGTGAAGTATTTGCTGTCATATTAACGGGTATGGGCCATGATGGCCTTGATGCAAGTAGGAAATTAGTTGAAGCGGGTGGTAAGTTGATTGCACAGGATGAAAAGACGAGTGTTGTTTGGGGAATGCCGGGTGCGGTATCCAATGCTGGCCTTTGCAATGGTGTATACCCACTGGACCAGATTGGTTCAAAGATTAAAGAAAAATTGATGGGAGTTGCGTAATGAGGAAAGAAGATTTTGAGCTTCTCAGCAAGATTTTGAAAGAGAGGTCCGGATTGGTGCTGTCAGAAGAAAAAGTGTATCTTCTGGAAAGTCGCCTTACGCCCATAGCTCGTAAAAAGGGCATGGAAACACTGGATGATCTTATTAATGAAATCAGGTTGCGGCGTAAAGAAGATTTGCTTCGGGAAATAACCGATGCCATGACCACAAATGAATCTTTCTTCTTTCGGGATAATACCCCGTTTGACCTGTTCAAAGATGAGGTTATGCCCGCTCTGCTACAAAACCGGTCATCAACCAAGAAAATCCGCATTTGGTGTGCAGCGGCCTCAACAGGGCAGGAACCCTATTCTTTAGCCATTATCTTAAAGGAAATGGAAGCAAAGTTGCGTGGCTGGAACATAGAAATAATTGGAACTGACTTGACCCAGGATGTTCTGGATAAGGCCAAGGCTGGAATTTATTCGCAGTTTGAAGTGCAAAGAGGGCTGCCTATCAAATTATTGATGAAATATTTCACCCAGGCAGGTGAGATGTGGCAAATTTCGGAAGAGATCCGGAAAATGGTTAGCTACAGACCGTTTAATTTGCTGGATAGTTATAATTCTATGGGAAAATTTGATGTGGTTTTTTGCCGTAATGTTCTGATTTATTTTGAACAGGCTACAAAGGGCGAAGTTTTGGACCGCATACGGGGGCAAATTGCTGAAGATGGGAATCTGTTCCTCGGTGCAGCAGAAACCGTTCTTGGGTTAACAGAAAAATTCAAGCCAATACCGGGCAAACGCGGTATGTATCGTACGACGGATTTTGCAGCACAGGATCTCAAAGTGGGGTAGATTCTAAAACCGGACAAGTAAAAAACCACTCCCTGAACAGGTGAGTGGCTTTTTTTGGAAAATTGCCGATATTTAAGCGACGGCAGCATCATCTTTCGTTTCCGGGTCACGCAACACATAGCCACGGCCCCAGACGGTTTCTATGTAATTTTCACCACAGATTGCCATCAGCTTTTTGCGTAATTTGCAGATGAATACATCAATTATCTTAAGTTCTGGCTCATCCATGCCACCATAAAGGTGGTTTAGAAACATTTCTTTAGTCAAAGTGGTGCTTTTCCGCAAAGAGAGCAGCTCCAGCATGGCATATTCCTTGCCGGTCAGATGCACTCTCTGATTATTCACATCCACTGTTTTTGTATCAAGGTTAATCGCCAATTTTCCGGTGCGGATAATGGATTCCGCATGGCCTTTTGACCGGCGGATGATGGCTTGTATCCGGGCGACCAGTTCTTCCTTGTAAAAAGGTTTCGTCAGATAGTCATCGGCGCCATATCCAAGTCCCTTAACCTTATTTTCCAATTCGCCCATACCGGACAGAATAAGGATTGGAGTGGTGACTTTTGACAGACGTAATTTTTTCAGCACATCATATCCATGCATATCCGGCAGGTTAAGATCAAGCAAGATAATGTCATAATCATATAACTTGCCTAAACCTATGCCTTCTTCGCCAAGATCTGTGCAGTAAATATTAAAGCCTTCTGCGGTGAGCATCAATTCGATGCTTTTAGATGTGGAAGGATCATCTTCTATAAGTAGGACACGCATTTTTAACCTCTTGCTTTTCTTAATTATTTAACGGTAGTTTTTTATAATTAACCACTTTCTGTTAACTATTATTAATACTATTGGTTAATAAAAAGTAAATAAAGAGGTAATATAGAGGAGTTTTACAACTAAAGTTAAGAACTCTGCTGAATTATATTTTAAAAATACTCTATAACTTATTGAAATTTATAGAAATTAATGATTATTACCTAAATTTTAAATTAACAATAAATTAGAGAAAAAATATAATCACTTCTATGAATTTTTTCTGTAATGAGGGCAGTTTATAGCGTAATATGGCTCAGAAGATTAACATGAGTCGAAGTGAGGCATAGTGTACACCTTAAAGGCGGAAATTGAAAGAATGCATGGCTGGCGTTTTTATGGCCGGGTTGTTGGTATTCAGGGGCTTTTGGTTGAAGTCGCCGGGGCTCAGCAATCGTTAAGCATTGGTTCGCGCGTTAACATTTTATCCCGTCAGGATAAAATAATTCCCTGCGAAGTGGTTGGTTTTAAGGCTGACCGCGCCCTGCTTATGCCCTACTCCATGCTGGAGGGGGTTGGCGTTGGCTGTCAGGCGTATGTAGAGGGTGAAACCCCCGTGGTTCATCCTTCATCGGGGTGGCTGGGTCGTGTGGTTAACGCCATGGGAGAACCTATTGATGGTAAAGGACCGATAAAAGCCGGGGGCGAAGCCTATCCTGTTCGCGCCCAACCGCCTGCGGCTCACTTGCGGCAGCGAGTTGGGGGCAAGATTGATCTGGGCGTACGTTCGCTGAATACCTTTGTTACCTGTTGCAAAGGGCAGAGAATGGGCATCTTTGCCGGTTCCGGAGTTGGGAAGTCTATTCTTTTGTCCATGTTTGCCCGTTATGCGCGGTCTGATGTATCGGTTATTGGGCTGATCGGGGAGCGGGGCCGGGAGGTTCAGGAATTTATTGAGGATGATCTGGGGGAAGAGGGACTTGCCCGCAGTGTCGTTGTGGTGGCGACCTCAGACGAAACCGCGCTCATGCGGCGACAGGCTGCCTATCTTACCCTGACGGTCAGTGAATATTTCCGCGATAAGGGCAATGATGTCCTGTGCCTTATGGATAGCGTAACCCGTTTTGCCATGGCGCAAAGGGAAATTGGCCTTGCCGGTGGTGAGCCGCCGGCCAGCAAAGGCTATACGCCGACTGTATTTTCTGAACTGCCCAGATTGTTGGAACGAGCAGGGCCGGGCATGGGGAAAGGGTCGATTACCGGGTTATTTACGGTTCTGGTGGAGGGGGATGACCATAATGAACCTATTTCCGATGCGGTTCGGGGCATATTGGATGGTCATATTATGTTAGACCGCGCCATAGCTGAAAGAGGTAGATTTCCGGCGATTAATGTGTTGCGTTCCATCTCCCGTACCATGCCCGGGTGCAATAATAAGGTACAAAATGATCTTTTGGTTACCACTCGTAAATACTTATCTGACTATAATGATATGGAAGAAATGATTCGTCTCGGCGCCTATCGACCAGGTGCTAATCAGGAAGTAGACGATGCTATTCATTTTCATCCTGCGCTAGAAGAATTCTTGGCGCAGAAAAAGGACGAACGCAGTACGCTGGAAGAAGGCTATGCACAGCTGACGGAGATACTGCAAAATAGTTCCGCGGGCGAAGACCCGAATATAAATAATAATTAGAATACTAAGGAATTTTTTTGTAATGAGTCGTAGAGGCATGACAGGAATGATCCGATTGCACAAGTGGCAACTGGATGAAAAGCGCCGCAATATGGTTGATCTTGAAAAGATGAAGGAGGATCTCCTTCAGAATTTGGTCGACTTGCAGGAAGAACTGATTGCGGAGCAGAAAAAAGTTTCCGAAGCCTCCGTTGTTAATATCGGTTATGCGGCCTATGCCCAGCAGGTAATGGCGCGCCGGGTAAATATCGTCAATTCCATGGTGGAAATTGATGTTTCCATAGATGATATGAAAGAACAGGTAGCGGAAGCCTTTAAGGAACTGAAAAAATACGAAGTAGTAGAGCAACGGGAACGGGAGCGGGAATTAACCGAGCGTAACCGCCGCCAGCAAAGCGAGTTGGATGAGCTAGCCATCAATATGCACCGCCGCCGTCAGAAACTGGGTTAGGTAGCCAACTCAACTTCCGGAGAGAATAAAATAAAACCATTGATGTTAAAATTATTTTTGGTCTGTGTTTTTTGCTCTTACACATCCTTATCACTTGCCATCGCCCAAGATGGCAGTTTTTCGATTAATTCTGATATTTTACAAGAGAGCAGACAAATAATTGTTCATTTGCCGGAGCAATATGATCCTAAGAAAGCAGGCGGCTATGGCGTAATATATATGCTGGACGGGGGAAATGATGACAGGCTAACTGCACTGACCGCCCGAAAATATTATAATTCTAATCTGATGCCGGAAGTTATTGTTGTCGCAACCCGGCATAAACAACGCGGCTATGACTTTACCCCGCCCTATAAAACTGTGGATAGGATGACACCTGGTACTCATGGTAATGGTGCAAATTTCCTGAAGTTTATCGAGAATGAGCTTATTTCGGAAATAAATGAAAAATATAATACCAGTGATCACAGGGTTTTCATGGGTCATTCGTGGGGCGGTTTTTTTGTTGCCTATGTCCTAAGTCAGTCACCAGATTTGTTTGATGCTTTTTTTCTCTATAGCCCGGCATTGGGTTCTGATACCGACAGATTGTTTCTGGACTTAAAGACAACGTTCAAAAAAGATGTAAAATTCCCCCGTTTCGTTTACGTAAGCGTCGGCACAGAAGAACAAGAGGGTTTCAAAAAATCATACCGCAGCCTGACATTGTTATTTCAAGAATATATGCCGGACAGCATAAAACTATATTTCGAGACAACGATAAATGCCGGACATATGGAAAACCCTGAAGTTTCTATTCCGAAAGCCCTGAAGTATTATTTTAATTATTTAAAATAAGGGCGGCAGACGTTTTAGCAAGGCATCATCTTGCCAACCCGGCTGGCGGTCTTCTATGGTGATCAGCACATTCTGGCCAAATTTATTTTCTTCATGGCTAAAATTCACTTCGATCCATTTAGGAACAACCTGATCCATGACATCCTCAAGAATATCATGGGCCATTATTTCCGCTTTCTTGTCATTATGGGTCAAAACTTGTTCCAGATATCCTACCAGCCCTTCATGGTTCAACAAAAGTTTGTCGGGAACATAACGTAACCCAAACGAGAAAGATTGATTTTTCAGGGTGATTTCCTGAGTGATTGAGACCGTATATGTCTTGTTCCGGTAGGGGTTCGGAAATGAGGTCAGAGCCTCTTTGGAAGAAATAGTCATAAAGTAACACTCTTATTTTATGGCCCGGACATATGGACTTTCCGGTTTATTATATTCTGGACTGAGATTTCAGTCCGGTCATTGTCCCTAAATTGCAGGTCGCCGGTATAGCCGCTGATCTCAAGGGCTGTGGTAAACATTTGGGTCATTCTTTGTTTCATTTCAAATGCCAGAATGATTTTTGACCGAATGATGATATTGAGTTTTTTCGCCTTTAGCAAACCATCTATCTGTATTTGGCCAAACTGGCTTAGGTCTAATTCCACGATGAAGCGGGTGGCGGCGTTTTTATTATTATCTTCATCACTATTAGTATTATTTCCCCCCTCATGGTCGTCATCCTGAACCTGCCGTGTCAGAATGGGGATCGCGTGAACCTCACTACCCACTTGTAGCGGTATCAGGGCCGGCCGCCATTCATTAGGCGGGGTTTCTGCCCCCAGTCTGAAAATACGTTGCATATCATTATTTAGCATGGTGAGTAATTTTCCATGACCCAATTTTTCCAACTGCTGTGTTACCACGGAGCCGAGCCAGATTTTTGCTGGATTTTTGGCCCCCATTGCCGCGAGGAAAAACAACATGGTTGATGTCATCTGGCCGGGGCTTTGTACACCGGGTAATCTGTTATTCAGGGTTGCAGCACTACTATCCGCTGCGGGAATTACAGATAAAATCTGGCTCAGGGATTGCCAGCCCTGGGTAAGTTTTTCCAAGGGCTGTGGCGCAAGCTCCAATGGGGGTGATGCGGGAAGGTCGGGTCGGGTTACCAGCGATGTGGGTGTCCAGCCTGAGGTTTGATTTTCCGGCGCAGGCTTGGCCCGCAGGCTGCGCGCACTCGCATCGGCAGCCGGTTTTACATCAGTTTTCTGTTCTGGGTGCGCCGCTTCTTTCACGGCCCTGTGGGCTCGTACCGGTATATCTGATTTTGGCAGGGAAAAGTTAATCACGGTTCCCGGCTTAAGCTCGACTGGGCTTTGGAATTTGATTACAGAAACAGGTGTGGCAACATAGAGCGTCTTGTCTGCGCCCGCCCGGTTGGGCTGGGTGAAAGACGATGGATTATATCGGCTGGCATATTGGCGGTTGACCGGGGGCGGCGCATTTGCAGATATATTTTTATCGGAATTTTTAATAATATCTTGTCCGGGCGCGATAACAATACCTGAAAGCTCAGCCTTGGGGCTGGTCGCAGTTGACGGCTTCTGAGGGCTGAAAGCCGCGCGTGCGTTAATTGGCGATTGCGCCACAGCGGCCATATTTTTGGCGGCCTCAACTGGTATTGATGGTGATTGAGGGGGCGTTTTGGACGTTATCACCGTGGCGGCGGGTGAGTTGGTTTGGGCATTTGACTTTGCCTGCAGCTCTGCCTCTGCTTGCGGGCGCGTGTCCGGAATAGCTATAGAATGAATACGCAGGGTAAAATTGCTGCCCGCTTTAAGATTATCCAGAGGCGTGGTGGCGGCAAGATGCTTGCGGACAATTTCAGGAAGATCCACAGCTACCTTGGGGATGTTCTTGATCACGGTCGAAAATATATCTTTATGCAGGAGCTTTTCAACATCTATTGTCAAAGGGTCTGTTTTAACCTTTGATGCTCCGGTTAATGATGTCTGCGGTGTTTGCGTTGCAACTTTCGTGGCCTGCTCCTGAGCAAGCAGGGCATTTCCCGCTATGGAAGACCGAATGATGGCCGGGCGGTCATGTTGGGGGACTGCCCTTTCATACAGGGTATAATTAGTCGTCGCAGGCAGGGGAAGTTCATTCATCTTGGTGGTGCTTTCCCGGGCGATATGTTCCGCCCGGTAAAGGTCAGATGCCTGATAGGATAATTTCTGTTTATCAGGAGGCTGATGGCTCTGATCATCGGTTGACCTGACCGTTGGCGGTGCGCTGCCAAGTCCGGTAAGCTCCAGTGTAACCGGAATTGATATTTGCGGCGGATTGATATTTGCAGCGGTTGGATCACGGTAAATAAGTCGGGCTTCAATCTCCCGTTCTACCTTTAATATCCTTATTTCCAATGTGGCATCTTGGGGGATTTTATCAATATCCGGCTGGTGAGCTATGTCAAACTTAACCACATAAGTGCCGGTATCAGAGACAATTGACGGGCGGTTCTGCCCATCTATTCCCTGATAATTTGCGGTTATGCTAATTCCAGCCTCAAGATTTGACAGGCTTGTGGAAATGGTAACCGCAGTTTCGTGGGTCGCCGGCTGTTCTTTGGTTTCGTGGTTTTTTTTGGGGGTTGTGGTTTTTTTATCGCTTGATTGCTGCTGGGTGGAGCTATCATCGGATGTGGTCGCCGCACGGGTTACCCGCGTGGCAGCTTCGCCTGCTTGAAGGGGGATATTTGAGGGGCCATCAATTTCACTCATAGCCCATGTTACACCTTTTTAGTGATTTCCACCATATCTTCGCCAGCAATAGATTTAGGGTGGCGTAGCATAAGTGGTTTTTGATGGCGAATGGCATCAACCACATGTTTGTCACGCCGCACCGAGCCCAGATAATCTGGTATAAAACCCAGAAAATTTGCGCATACTTTTTTAAGAGTCTCGTAAACCTTCTTTCCCTCGTGACGGTCTTCGACCATATTAATCAGAATACCAAGATTTACTTTCGGGTTACGCAAATGGTTCATTTTAATGAAGGCATAGGCATCGGTCAGGGATGTGGGGTCAGCCGTTACCACCACAACAATCCGATCAGCTGTATCGCAAAGTGTCATGACAGAAGTTTCTACCCCAGCGCCCAGATCCATTACCGTCAGGTCATAACTTTGCGATAATTTCTTCAGATCCTTATTCAGGGTCATAAGTGTTTCTTTTTTCAGAGAGGCCAATGTGCCGGAACCGGACTGGCCGGAAATAATGTCAAAGCCACCTTGGCCGGCCTCAAAGCGGGTGACGGCCTGATCCAGAGTGATGGCCCCGGATAAAACCTGCCCAAGATCAACTTCTGGAATAAGGCCCAACTGAATATCCACATTGGCAAGCCCCAGATCACCATCAAATAGCAAGACACGCTTGCCTTGACCAGCGAACAGGTGGCAGAGTGTGGTTGATACCCATGTTTTGCCAACACCACCCTTGCCCGAAGCAATGGTGATAATTCTTGAGGAAGCAGCGTTAGGGGGTGTCATTATATTCACCTTCTTCATGTGGTTCATTTTCTGGGGGCACAAAAATTTTCCGGCCGGGAACATGGGTCATCAGGCGGGCGAGGCTCATAGCGTCGATCCGTTCGATTCCTTTGTCAAGGTAAGGGGTAATGCCTACTCCGGCAAAGGCAAGGTCCATAGAGGCGGCGGTGGCCAACAGGCTTCCGTAACGGCGGGCAACATCAAGGCGGGTTGCGATAAATCGTCTGACGCCAAGGTTCATGTAGGTTTCCGCAATTTCCTGAGCTTCTGTGCTGTCGCAGCCAGCGGCGATTACCAATAGGGGTTCCACATCATAGGCCTGAATGAAGGCGTGCAGTTCGGACATTTCACCGCGATCAAAGGGGTTATATCCCATGGTGTCAATGATGACCAATTCGTCGGGTTGCCTATTGATTTCAATGGCGGCGGCCAACAGGCCCGGCTCAGGGGCCTCAATCACCGTTGTTTTCAGGATTTCAGCGTAACCTTCCAACTGGGCCGTGCCGCCCGTGCGGATCGTATCGGTATTGATTAGGCGAACCGTTCGGCCCGACAGTACCGCCTGACTGGAAAATTTGGCTGCGGTGACGGTTTTTCCAACACCGGGTGGCCCCACCAGCATGATAGGCCGGTTTTGATAGTCGTTATTGATGGGGCTGAAATGAAACATAATATCGAGAGCTTTGGCGAGGGCATTTATTTTTTTGTCTTCATCGAAGGAGGCCACTGTTTCCAATATGCGCTGCATCATGGCTTTCTCGATCCCGTGGTGGGCTAGGAAATATGACAGGCTTATGGATTCAGAATAATTATCCCGTTCCAACTCTTTCAGTGACTTTTGTACTGCTGCGGCCTTTGGTTTCGGTTTTGGCGCCTTACGGGGGGATATTTTAGCCATGGGGATTTCTATGGCCGCCGTGATTTTGACCTTGCCATTTTCTTCCTCATTATTAAGGATAATAGCATCGTCACCCAAGGATTCCCTAACCTTCGCGAGGGCGGCCTTCATATTATCAGCCGTGAATATCTTTAACCGCATAGCTAATTTTGCCCTTAGATCTGACCTAGTGTTCTGATTTTGACTTTTGGATGAACTTCATTCTGTGACATTACCACAGTCGCAGGCCGGAACCGTTCAATTATTGAACGCACATATGGGCGGATCATGGGGCTGGTCAATAATATTGGTAGTTCCCCGGCGTGAGCCTGATCTTCGAAAGTCATGCGCACAAGTCCGATGAATTCCTGCAATTGGCTTGGCGGCATGGCCAACTGTTTTTCTTCACCACCACCCACCAGAGCTTCCATGAAGGCCTGCTCCCATTCCGGAGACAGGTTAATTAGCGGTATAACACCTTCTGGATCGGCGTTTTCATAGCTGATCTGTCGGGCGAGGCGGGTTCTGGCATGTTCGGTGATCATGACGATATTCTGGGTATAGCCGCAGGCCTCCGCAACCCCTTCCAATATGGTGGGTAGATCGCGGATGGAGACCCGCTCGCCGAGCAGATTTTGCAGAACCCTTTGCACACCGCTCTGGGTGATCAGGGTGGGCACAAGGTCGGCAACCAGTTTCTGATGCTCTGTGGCAAGATCATCAAGCAGTTTCCGTACCTCGGCATAGGATAACAGCTCCGGCATATTATCCTTGATGACCTCTGTGATATGGGTGGTGATAACGGTGGCAGCATCAACAACTGTATAGCCCCGGAAAGAAGCCTCTTCCTTCATGCTTTTTTCAATCCATTTGGCGGGCAACTGAAAGGCGGGTTCCAGCGTATCTTCACCGGGCAGGGCAACTGGTTCGCCGCGTGGGTCCATAACCAGCAGCATATTAGGGCGAATGTCGCCATTTCCGGCATCGGTTTCCTTTAGCCGGATGACATAGTTGTTGGCCTGTAATTGCATATTGTCCAATATGCGCACCGATGGCATGACAAACCCCATATCCGTCGCCAGCTGGCGGCGCAGTGCCCTTATCTGATCGGTTAAGCGGATGCCGGTATCATCATTAATCAGAGGCAGCAGGCCGTAACCTAACTCAAGGCGAATAGGGTCAATGGTCAGGGCCGTGGTGATGGGCTCTTCCACATGCTCTACCTTCTGTTCTTCTTCCTCTACGGCCTGTAGCTTGGCCTCTGCGCGTTCTTCCTGCTGTCGGGAGAGGGCCACAGTGGCTATTCCCAGCAAGGCCGCGAGAATGGCAAAAGGAAAGAAAGGTATTCCGGGCAGGAGGGACAGGCAGATCAACATGGATGCACTGACCCCAAGGGCGCGGGGATAATTGCCGAATTGTTTGAACAGGGCTTGGTCTGTGCGGCCTGTTAATCCGGCCTTGGTGACCAGTAGACCCGCAGCAGTGGAGACAATCAGGGCCGGAATCTGGCTGACTAGTCCGTCACCCACGGTGAGCAGAGTATAGGTATTGGCCGCTTCGCCAAAAGACATGCCATTTTGGGCAACCCCGATGATCATGCCGGCGATAATATTAATGAAGGTAATCAAAAGACCCGCAATGGCATCGCCGCGAACATATTTGGCGGCTCCGTCCATGGAACCGAAGAAAGTACTTTCATCTTCCAGGTTTTTCCGGCGGGTTCTGGCGGCATCTTCGTCAATAAGGCCGGAGGAAAGATCGGCATCAATGGCCATTTGCTTGCCGGGCATGGCGTCCAGAGAGAATCTGGCGGCGACTTCGGCGATCCTGCCGGAGCCTTTGGTGATTACCATGAAATTTACGATCAGCAGGATGGAAAATACAATAATACCGATGACAAAATTGCCGCCCATGACAAAATTACCAAAAGCCTCAATCACATGTCCGGCGGCCGCGGACCCGGTATGCCCTTCGGACAATATCAGTCGGGTTGAGGCCACATTGAGGGCCAGCCTGAGCATGGTCGTTAGCAATAGAACTGCCGGGAAAGTATTGAATTCCAGAGGTGTCTGAATAAACAGGACGGTCATCAGAACCGTAACCGCGAAAGTGAAGGAAATGGCCAGTGCGACATCCAGCAACCACGGCGGCATAGGCAGGAACAGAATAACCAGTATGAGCACAACACCAATGGCCATGATGATATCGGACCGCTGGGCTAACTGTCCCATAATTCCTATATTGCCGGAGGGGCTATTGGTGGCCGTGTCACTCATAAGCTGTGATTACTTCTTATCTTGTTTAAAGTCATAAATTGGGCACTGCTGGCGTTCCTGGCCCCGGAACATTAACGCCGTCAGACATATATATATTAAGTTTGTTGCGCAATGTTCTTATGGAAATGCCCAGAATATTGGCCGCATGAGTACGATTACCCAGACAATGTTTCAGGGTATCAATAATCAGATCTTTTTCCACATCGGCTACGGTTCGCCCGATCAGAGAAGCGGCGGCAAGCGGTTCCGTCCCTTCCGGGGTGTGCATATCATCAAGTGAAGCGCCGGATTGGATTTCGATGTGAGGTTTGCCATCTGGCAATACAATATCAGAGGCGTTAATATCTGTACCAACCACCAGCAAAATTGCCCTGTGAATAGTATTTTCAAGTTCACGCACATTGCCGGGCCAATTATGATTGATCAACACCTTCATGGCACTGTCGGTTATTTTTTTATGGGGCAAGGCATTAAATTCGGCATATTTGATGGCAAAATGTTTACAGAGCGCCCGGATGTCTTCGGGACGATCTTTCAGCGGTGGAATATTTAGGTTAACCACATTTAATCGGAACAGAAGATCTTCGCGGAAATTTCCGTTTTTTACTTCTTCCTGCAAATCTCTGTTGGTGGTGGCTATGATCCGGATGTCAATCTTGACTGCACTTGAGCCGCCGACGCGGTCAACTTCACGTTCCTGAATAACGCGCAGGAGCTTTGCCTGCAGGCGCACGTCCATTTCGCTGATTTCATCGAGCAACAATGTGCCACCGTTGGCTTCTTCAAATTTTCCGACCCGGCGGGCTATGGCGCCAGTGAAAGCGCCTTTCTCATGACCAAAAAGCTCGCTCTCCAGAAGATTTTCGGGAATGGCGGCACAGTTTATGGCGATAAAGGGTTTTGTGCGGCGGCGGCTTTTATTATGGACATGGCGGGCCATGACCTCTTTACCGGTTCCGCTATCGCCCGTGATCATGATGCTGGCTTCACTGCCGGCAATTTGATCGGCCAGCTTGACCACCTGCATCATATTGCGGTCACGATAGATAAATTCATGCTCATCAACGGAAATGGCGGTCAGGACGGCGGCAATCAGATCCGGGTCCGGGGGCAGGGGTATATATTCTTTGGCACCGGCGCGGATCGCGGCCACGGCCTCATCAGAATTTGAACCGACCCCGCAAGCAACCGCAGGTGTTGAGATATGCTCAGAAGATAATTGATCCAGCAGCCCCTTGATGTCGCATTTGACATCAATCATCAGCAGGTCCGCGCCTTTTGAGCGGATTAGCTTGAGGGCGGTACCTTCATCGGGGGCATGGATAACCTTGGCACCATTTCCCATCGCAATCTGGGATGCTGCCGAAAGCTGTCCGTCGAGTGAACCAACAATTATCAGTCGCATTGATCAATCCTTGAAATTTTAGTCATAATAATTGATCCGGTTAGTCTTCGGTAACATGGCGTTAAGCTGCATTTCAAGCCGGCGGGGGTTTTCCTTGCGTCCGATGGACAGCACCCCGGTCAGATAAAGTAAATTAAGGGTGGATTCATTATGGGAGTTTCGCTCTGCTTTGGTGGACAGGGGAATTAAAACCATATGGGCCAATATGGCACCATAGAATGTGGTCAACAGAGCCACCGCCATGGCGGGGCCGATGGTGCTGGGATCGCTGAGGTTGCCTAGCATTTGTACTAGCCCGACCAATGTTCCAATCAAGCCCATGGCCGGTGCGACTTCCGCCGAACGGCGTAACAGGTCAACGCTTTTTGACTGGATAGACGAGGTCGAATATATTTCCTGCTTCAGGATATTTTCTATTTCCTCTGAATTGGCACCATCCACGGTTAATTCCAGCCCCCTTTGCAGGAAGGGCTCATCCCCAAGGGATTTGCTAATATTCTCCAGAGCAACGATATTACCCGTGCGGGCTTTTTCGGCGATCTGGATCATAGTAACCCCAACTTCCTGTGGGTCATGAGGTGTATAGGACATCAGGCGCCACAGGGCGCCGGGGATCTGTGTGAGGTCTTTCAGTGAAAAACTAACGACAGTGATGGCCATTGTGCCGCCAAGCACAATCAAAACCGATTGCATATTTACAAAATCCATGGGTGATCCGCCGTAAAGCATGGCTGTAATGATCAGCCCAAAACCCACTAATATTCCAAGGAGTGTAATCACGTTTCTATTCCCCTGTTAATCGTTGCCTTTAATTATCTCAGTCATGGTTATGCCGAGTTTTTCTTCCAATAATACAACTTCACCACGGGCAACCAGCCGGTTGTTCACATAAATATCAATAGCCTCGCCCACCTTCCGGTCCAGTTCCACTACAGAACCTGAACCAAGCTTTAGCAACTGGTTTACCGATACATGGGTTATACCAAGCACGGCGGATACTTTTACCGGGACATCAAAGACGGCTTCAAGGTCACCACCTTCTCCACCTTCTCCACCTTCTCCATCGTTTCCGACAGTCTCCGTTGGTTGAACTTCTGTTTCAGCCGCATTATCGCCCTGATCTAATTCCTGCCAATCCATATCTTCTGTATCAGACATAATCTGTAAGCCTTTAGTAATTTAATGTCATAAGCCATTGTGAATGAGTATTCTTTCCAATAACTTATTATGTATTAACCATATTTACCCGTAAATTCAAAATTCTGAAAGCCCGAAAGCGAGTTTTATCCTTCTTCTGGAGTTTCTCAGGTCGTTATAGTTTCCGATATTATACCTGCTTCCGGGTCAATTTGACTGGTTGCAGATGTGGTCGTCGTTTCTGGTGCATCTATAAAATGCTGAACGGTTTCTTTGATCGTATTAAGCAGATTGTCAAAATCCCGTTCCGCCCCGCCGTTGGCCCATTCAACCCGGCAATCAGTAATATGAGGCATTGATTCACTTATCAGGATAACCTGCCCCTGATAGCCGCTGTCACGCTTCATTTTATCTATTTTATCTTGCAGGCTGGGCAGGATGGCTTCATCTACCCGGATCACAAGACGCGGCTCTAAGGGGCTATTCTTCAGACATTGGTTGAGCAAAAGCTCAATTTCCGCCAAGGGTGTTTTTTCAACCATTGCCGGGGCCAGCTTTTCAACCATAGAATAGGCAAGCTGTGCTGCTTCCTTATGCATTAGGGCAACCTGTTCATCCTGACGTGCGGTAAGATTTTGTGCAGCGGTCAGAACATTCTGGAGCAGGGCTTCACAATTTTGTTCCAGACTGCCTAAGGCTTCCGCACGGCCCGCCTCGACACCTTCTGCAAAGGCAGCTTCGCGCATTTCTTCGATCTTGCTCTGGCTTAAACTGCTGCCGGAATGATTTTCGAAATCATCATCAAATGTAAATTTAACTGCCGTCATAATAAGTAGAAATCCTGTTTCTAATAGATTAATTCATCGTCACTTTTTGAATCATTGAGTACAATTTCACCGCTGTCGGCCAGTTCCTTGGCGACGTTGACAATTTCCATCTGTGCCTCATCCACATCTTTCAGCCGCACCGGACCCATGGCTTCCATATCCTCTTTCAGGATTTTGGCGGCCCGCTCCGACATATTGCTAAAGAACATATCGCGGATTTTGTCAGAAGAACCTTTCATGGCCAGACCAAGGCGATCCTTGTCGATACCCCGAAGCAGGGTTTGGACGCCGGTGGCATCAAGATTCTGCAAATCTTCAAAGGTAAACATCAGTGCCCTGACTTTTTCCGCACTTTCCCGGTTTTTATCTTCCAGCGCGGTCAGAAATCTTGTTTCCGCTGCCCGGTCGAGATAATTGAAAATCTCGGCGATGGTTTCATGGCTATCCTTGCGGCTGGTTTTCGCCAGATTATTCATAAATTCAGTCCGCAACGTCTGTTCCACCTTGTCCAGAATATCTTTCTGAACCGGCTCCATACGCAGCATACGCTGTACCACTTCCATGGAAAATTCGTCCGGCAACACGCTCAGCACGGAAGCCGCATGTTCGGGCTTGATCTTCGAGAGGACTACAGAGACTGTTTGGGGATATTCATTCTTGAGGTAGGTGGCCAGCACCACCTCATTCACATTACCCAGTTTGTCCCACATGGTACGACCCGCAGGGCCACGAATTTCTTCCATGATCTGGCTAACCCGGTCACCATTGAGCATTTTGCCCAACAGTCGTTCCGTATTATCAAAATTACCCGTGAGGGAGCCAACAGAGGAGACATCATTGGCAAAATCAAGGAATAAATCCTCAATCACTTTTGAATCAACCGCGCCCAGAGACGACATGGCAAGGGATAATTCCTTGACCTCTTCATCATCCAGAAGGTTCCAGATTATTGTACCATTCTCATCACCCAGTGCGAGCATGAGGGCTGCGGCTTTGTCTGCACTTGACAGTTCTGACACGCGAGATATTTTTGCACTACTCATTTCATATTATCCGTATAACCAACCTCTGATGACCGCTGCGGATTCTTCCGGGTGTCGTTCAACTAGTTCCCCGACTTTCTTCAGAGCGGTGGCTTGTATTTTTCCCTCTACCGCCGCAACATCAATTGCGGAATCGATGGCACCGGGCTGTTGGGCTATTTGTCGGGACGTCAGGCTTCTTCCATGATCATCGACCAGAGCGACCTGCCCCTCATTTGCCGGCGGGGCCAGCGCCTGTTGCTCCCCCGGCGGTAATTGCCCCTGTTCCCCTCCTCCTAGTGCGGCTTGTTGTGGCACATAATTGGTTGGTGGTGACGTGAGAAGTTTAATCAAGGGCCGTAGCGCAAAGAAGATAACCAATATACCGATCAGCATCAGGCCACCAAGCTCTATGAAGCGCATAATGTCAGCTTTGTTGAAATCAAACAGGCTTTCTTCCGCAGCTTCTTCGCCGTAATCAATGGCGGCAAATTTCATATTGATGATCTGAACGCTATCACCACGGTCCTCATCAAAGCCTATTGTGGATTTGACCAGGTTTTCCAGATTTATCAGGTCTTCACTTGTGCGGGCCTGATAAACTGGCGGATTACCATCTCCGGCATTCTGATAAGTGCCATCAACTAACACGGCAACGGTTATTTTCTTGATGGTACCCGCTTCATGTATCTGAGTCCGTATGGTTTTGGAGTTTAGAAAATTTGTTGTGGTTTCTGTAGTTGTGTCGCTGGATTGATTTTTAATAGCCGGGTCTTCATTGGCTTCCTCTGTGGGTGGGGGTAAGTTATTATTGACGGAAACCGTTTTTTCCTCGGCATTTTCGCGGCTATTTTTGATTATTTCTTTACTGGACTCCGATAAAACTACCTGTGTTTCAGGGTCATATATTTCTGAATTACTAGTAATCCGGTTCAGGTCAAGCTCCGCACTGACCTCGGCTCGGACTTTACCAAGGCCAACGGTTTTTTCCAGCAGGGTTTCGATCTGTCCCCGCAGACGGTTTTCCATGGAGATTTTCTTTTCTTCCAGAGATAAGGATAGCAGGGAAGCTGTATCCGCCGATGAACCACGGGCCAGCAGGCTGCCTTTTTGGTCAACGATTGAAACCCTTTCGGGCTGTAAATCCGGTACTGCGGCCGACACCAGATTCTGAATGGCCATGACCTGATTGCGGGGAAGCCGACCCGTGGATGTCTTGATAAATATACTTGCCGTTGCCTGACGGTTCTCACTACTGAACAGGCGCCGCTGTGGTAATACCAGATGAATACGGGCGCTGGTGACATTTTCAATGGATTGAATAGTCCGGGCCAGCTCGCCTTCTAAAGCACGCAGATGATTGATGTTTTGCACAAAACTTGTCGCACCAAGACTATCGCTCCGGTCAAAAAGTTCGTATCCAAGTGACCCGCCCCGCGCCAAGCCCTGTTCAGCAACAGAGATGCGAATTCGGCTGACTTGATTATCCGGAACGAGGATGGTGCTGCCGTCACCAACAAGTTTATAGGGAATGGCCTGTGCTTCTAGGCTTTGAACGATTTTGGATGAATCGGATAAGTCCAGCCCGCTATATAATAAAGACATATTTGGAGTGGATAAGCGGATCGATAGGAAAATAAAGAAGCCTATTGTAATCGCGGCCACAGTTGCCATCGCTGCCAGTCGTGCGGGACCAAGTGTTCTAAAAAATTCTGCTAAACCATTCACGGTGCGGTTTCCTAATATACTTTATGTAATTAATACTACTCAATATTTATCAGCGTTTTATCTTAGTGTATGGGCAATTGTTATGACGCTATATATTAAGTTTACCAATTATTAAGTAAACAAGACGTTAATGGTAGGCAATTTTTGCCTAGCAAAGCTAAAATTTTTGTTGACAGCAGGGATTATAAGGGTTTCCAAGCTGTCCAATAGCAATGAAAATTAATTTCTTTTTATAATATTTGTAAAAATTATAGATTTTTATCCCATAAAAAAATTAACCATAAGAATCACACCTTACGGTTTATGGGTTATTGACTATTTTAAAATAAGGTCAGTTGTCAAATTGGTGAGCCGAAATTTCCCGGTAATCCTGAATTCGGGTTACCCTGAGACCAAGAAGACCATCTTTGTCAATGGCACGTTGCCAAGAGAGGAACTCTTCAACAGACAGAGTATATTTTTTGCAGGCATCCTCCAGAGAGAGCAGTCCACCCCTAACAGCAGCCACAACCTCGGCCTTGCGCCGGATGACCCAGCGTTTGGTGTTGGTGGGCGGCAAATCCGCTAACGTTAGCGGTTCTCCTGTTGGCCCTAAGACTGGTGCGGCTGACATATTATAAAGTCTACTCATTACGTACTAATCTCCGATAATATTCTTATATGACAATCAGAGTAACCATAAGCCTTTAAAAAAAACCTAATGAACGAGGTTAATTAGTAATAAAGAATAGATAAAAGTTTTATCTATTTGATTTAGAAGGGGCAAAAACAGGATAAGCCGCTTGCGAAACACAAGCGGCTTATCTGATTAAGTAGTTGTTCTATTAACGTTTTATGCTGTTAAGTTCATTCAACATCTCATCAACTGTTATGATGACTTTGGTGTTGGCAGAAAACGCTCGTTGCACGGTAATCAGGCTGGTAAATTCAGCCGCGAGGTCAACTGTTGAGGCCTCAAGCGTCGATGGTGCTACAAATCCGGCGCCACCGAATCCGGCAAGCTTAAGGTTCAATGTGCCTGATTGATCGGATACCGTATATGTATTGCCCTGTCGTCTTGTCAGGCCATTCGGATTCTGGAAAGTGGATAATGGTATCTGAGATACGCGCTTTGCCAGTCCATTACTGAAGAGAGCGCTGACGACGCCGTCTTTATCAATGGCAACGCCGACCACGTTACCGAATGTTGCTCCATCAACCGAAGATGAAATGATGGTTGAGGTGCCAGAGAACTGTGTCATTCCATCGCTCAACCCGTCGGATCCCAGATCAAAAGTCAGTGTCCCCGGATCGGCGCCACCAGTCCAGTTCACGGTGAGTGGGGCCAGTAGCCCTGCTGATGACGTTGCTATATCAAGAGTACCATCGCCATTAAAGCCAAGCTGTCCGGAGGCAAGCTGTCCCGTTCCCACAAGTGCGGAGGTAACTTCGTTCGGAGGATCAACGTATATTTCAACATTCCAGAGATTATCAGTCTGTCTCAGGGCAGAAAGGGTTACCGTATGAATACCGCCGAGGGCATCAAAAACCTGGATGTTTGTCTGGAAGTCCGGCTGCACGCCATTCACGGGCGGAACAATACCGGCAGAAATATCAGCCGCGTAACCCGCCATGCTGTTTGCAACAGTCGCCGGGTTATAAGTCGCGGCGGTAATGGCAGCATTAATCGGTTGTGATGACTGCAGGTTGGCACGAATAGCCACACTGGAGGACGCTTCGGCAGTACTGGTCAGATTTGACACATTAATCGGCTGCAATTCTGTCAGAACCAGATTTGTCGGCGCATTGCCGCTACTGTCAAGAGGGACACCCATGAGGAAGAACCCTGCTGTATTCCGGAGGAAGCCATCCGCATTCGGTGTGAATGATCCCGCCCTGGTAAAGCTGATTTCCGAATTTTGATCCACAGGCTCGCCACGGGTCGATACGATAAAGAAACCGGCCCCGTCGATGCTGAGGTCAGTCGCAGATGTGGAGGACTGTAGTAACCCCTGTCGGCTGATCAGGCTTTGTGGTAATGCCTGAACACCGCCCGGAGAGAAAGAGGATGATGAACTGGTTTCTGTCACCAAAGTTGAAAATTTTGCTCTGGTTTCTTTATAACCAACGGTATTAAGGTTGGCTATGTTGTCCGAGATCATACCGAGAGCGGAACTAAAGGCTCCTAACCCGGATACGCCGGAAGCTAGTGATGCGAAAAGACTCATGTCATTACTCCTTAGTGTTTACCAGCGGGTTTAGCGCCGATATGTTAAAATCTATATTTATGAGAGCGTTTTACGCGGGTTAACTGGCGACTTCTGCGACAGGTTTATTTTGTTTGACGGCCTGAATATTACTGGCTGCTGTCAAAATGCCGTTGACGGATAAATGTACGTCACCATTCAAGACTTCTATGGCTTCAACGTTTCCTTTGGAAAATATTGCAGCCTGTATGTCTGTTCCGTTGGCTGATTTAGCGGTAATGGTTAATTTATAGATGCCATCGGGCGTACCAGTTGGAGCATCCCAGACAAAATCATGTAATCCTGCCCGATTATCGCCCGTGCCTTCAAAGAGAACTTTGCCCGTGGCGTCCTGTACTATTATATTTACATCAGCGGCATTTATCTCTATGCCATATTCCCATTTGGCTGTGCCATTCCTCAGGCCGGCACGGTCTGTTTCGATGGTAACTTCATTACCCAGAAAGCCAACCGCATTGGACATGGCGGCATTTTTTGTCTGACTGATCAGGAGCTCAAGGTTTTTATTGGTGGTGATGGTTTGCTCCACTTGGGTAAAGGACACCAACTGCTCGGTGAATTGATTGGAATCCAGCGGGTCCAGCGGATCCTGAAACTGCAACTGGGTCGTTAGCAATACCAGAAACTGATCGAAATCCTGAGCCAGTTTTGTTGCGCTTTGGCCAGCGGCGCTGTTGGCACTTGCTGCTGCGGGGTTGATTTCCATTATTCTCGGTCCTTTTTAAATATTTATATCCAGAAGATTGTCCGAATAGGCCATTTTCATCTGCTGATGGCTTATGATGCTTCCCGGTAGGGATGACATATCGTCACTTTCCCCGTCTCCTGTATTATTGTTAGCGAATCCAGCCTGACCCTCACCCTGCTGCTGTTTCAGGCTGAAATTAAGGCTATTGCCCCCGGCATCAAAGCCGGCATTTTCCAACGCCTTTTCCAGTGCGCCCTGATCTTTTTGCAAGAGGGCCAATGTGCGGTCATTATCCACGGTCACGGTGGCGACCATTTTTCCGTCTGTATGAAAGTCCATTTTGATGTCCACCTGTCCTAGGTGAGCAGGTTTTAGACTTATTTTAAAGCTCTCCTGACCTTCACTCACCTGTTTCATAATGGCCAGACTTATCTGTTTGGTAACCATCTCTGGGCTCACATGGGACGGGGCAGGTTTAATTTGACTTTGAGCAGCAACAGCATTTGCCTGAAGCCCGTTCGGGTTAACTTCCTGAACGACAAGCAGTCCCGTTGGCAACTGCAATGTTCCAGTACCGATAGTTTTGCTCTCTGCGCCGATCACGCTTTGACTTAATTCTGTCAGGAACGGAGTTTTGGCCGGATGTAATTGTTCAGGGCCAGCAGCAGGAATTTTATTCTGTGACGCTGAAGCAGGCGTTTTATCTTCACTGGTATTTTGTGATGATCCCTTGGTATTGTCAGAAGCATCAGAATTATTTTTCTCATCCGTTGCGGAAATCTTATTTCCCTTATCAGATTCTTTATCGACCTTGCTGTTATCAGCTTCCTTTAGGGGAGGCGGTGTGGTGGCTGCGGCCATTTGCTGTTCTGGGGAAAGCGTTTGCCGCTTTGAGGTTTCATTATCGACAGCGGCCTGTTGGTCCGATGTAACCGGAGCTTTATCCGCCGCGCCCATGTTAATTTGGGGGTCTGTTTCTTCCCCTGCGGGTGTTACGGCCCCGTCCGCTTGCGCAGTGGTCCCCTGAGGCATGGCTTTTTCAGCTTCAGGTGTATTTTGGCCCTGAGAAGTTTGCGTAGACGTCTCGCCAGTTTCTTTTGAGTCAGGTGAAATATTAATCACTTCAGGCCCATTGGAACTGCCAGCGAGGGGGGCTTCCTGCTGGGAATTTTCAAACTGGAAATTTTCTGGGCCGGATGTTTCTGGCCGGTTTGCCTGTGCTATTTCCCGGACAGCCTGTCCGTGTGTTGCCGCACGGGTGGGGGCGTTGGCTTGATTGTTTTCTGATGAGGAAGACTGTCGATTATTTTCCGTATTTGCTGTTCCTGCTGCGGGCTGTTCAGAAGTTTCTCCGCCCGTGGCTGTTGTTGGTTGGGCGAGGTCAGCTTGGGTCAGAGGTTTTCCATCTGTCCGTTGATCAGAATTATCTTCTTTTTGTATAGCGGCAATGTTCGCCCCTGCATTTTCCTTCTCTGATGGAGAGGGCTCATTTTGAGGGGTTTGGTTTTCAGTAATTTCACGAGAGAGGATATTATGTGTTTTTCCAGCCTCAATTATCTGTGCCGGTGAGGGTTCAACATTGGCAAGAATTGCCTCCGAAATGATGTTTCCGGCAAAATTCTCTTCATTGGTATTATGAATTATTTCGGTGACAGTATTTTCAACGGCAGTTTCTGATGAGACTGGAGTGTTTGAAACTTGTTTGCCGGAAGGATTGTTTTCTGTTGCCTTAACCAGAAGGTCTTTGAAATTCTCCGGGGCTTTTTCTGTTGTATTATTATCAGCGCCTTGCGACCTTGCTTTACCAAGGGGCACAACATCCTTTCCACTGCTTGCGGAAGCAGTATATGAGGCGGACAATAATAGTTCAGAACTTACAGTCATAATTTTCCATATTTTTATAAATACAATAATCTACTGACTATCTAAGCAAATACCGGGCCATTTTTCTGGCATCTGGTTAAGTTGTTGTAGAATATAGATATTATCATTATGAAAAAGATTGAAGTCTGTTGGTCAGGTAATTATTTCCCATTATTTTCGGGTAAATATTGCTGATCGGCAGAATGAACCCAACGGGCATTACAGGCCCTCTAAAATAAACTGGCCCCAACCTTGCATCTAATTAATAATATCTTTAGGCACGCATATGTCTTTGGACTTTGTAAATATAACACTGGTTGAATTATTTATGTATGTTTTCAATATCTTGGAAGAATATTAAAATGTTGAAATTGGATGAAATGATGGAATGTTTTACAGCCGAAGGAGGGAAATTTTTCCCTTTAGGGCAAGCATTGCCTATTCAAGACAGCCCGGATACGGCCCGGAATGGGTGCCAGGATAGTAGCCAGCATAGTAGCCAGGATATGAGAAAGGAAGCATATGTCTATTAACGCCATTATCAATAACTCTTTGACCGGGCTTTTTACCAATCAGGCTGCTTTACGGACCACATCCAGCAATATTGCCAATATAAACACGCCCGGTTATGCCAGACAGGTTGTGCAGCAGGAAGCCATCGTTAACGGCACGTCTATAGGCGGCGTTAAAATTTCTGCCATTGTTCGGGTTATAGATAAATTTCTGGTTAAATCTGTTCGGGATGCTGATGCCGATTTTGCCCGTTTTGAAGTAGAGGACAAATTTCACAGCCGGATTCAGGCGCTGTTGGGTCGTCCGGACCAGAATAATTCACTTTCCGGGCGTATAGATGAAGTATTCAGCGCGCTGTCTGAAATGGCACTTAATCCTCTATCCTCTATTCTTAAGGAAGGCACCCTATCCACCATTAACCAATTTGGCGAAGAAATAGGATCGCTGGGTACTCAAATTCAGAATATGCGCACGGATGCCAGTAACCAGATAGCAGAGATTGTAGATCGGATAAATTCACTTACCGACCGGATCGGGCGGTTGAACCCCCTTATTGTTAAAGAAACACTTACCGGAGGTGAGCCGGGGGCTTTAATGGAAAAGAGGGCGCAAAGTATCTCAGAGCTTTCTAAACTCATTGACTTAAATATTATTGATACGGGAAATAATAACGTTCAGGTTGCCACATCATCGGGGATTGCCCTTGTGGGTGCAACCCGAAGTGTTTTGGAATATAACCCCCCGGGAATTGTGACATCATCAACACCATTTCCTCTAATCACAGTTAATCTTCTGGATAATATTACCGGGGTGCCCCGCCCAAGCAATGTCAGTCTTGATGGGCAGCTGGTCTCAGGTGAGTTGAAGGGCTTGCTCATTATGAGGGACAGGGACCTTCCCGAAATCTCATTGCAACTAGGTAGCTTGGCATCTGGTTTTGCCGATGAGTTGAACCGGATTCATAACATGAATTCTACCGTTCCGGCCCCCAATGCCCTGACCGGGATCAATACGGGTGCGCTGTTAACGGACAATCATAATTTTACCGGGGAAGCGGTGTTTGCTGTAACCGATGCGACCGGCGCTCTGGTGGCAAAAGTGAATATTGATTTTGGGGTCACAGGACCAACCCTCGGGAATGTAATTACCGCGGTAAATGCCGGGTTGGGTGGTGCGGGAACATTGGCACTGACCAATGGCGTGATGTCATTGACAGCAGCGGCGGGCACAGACGGCGCATCCATTTCGCAGGTCGCCGGAAACGAGAGCAGTCGGGCAGGACGCGGTTTCTCACATTTTTTCAGTATGAATAACCTGGTGGAAGCCAAATCGGCGTCCCATTTTGAAACTGGAATAGTTGGCACGGACAGCCATGGCTTTACCGCAGGCGGCGTCCTTGAACTGGAACTTAATGATAGTGATGGGGTGAAGGTTAGCGAATTTAGCCTGACAATTGCCGGGGCCAGCTATAATGATATTTTAACCAGCCTGAACTCAGGTTCATTAAGTGGCTTTGTGACATTTTCCTTCTCCTCAACGGGAGAATTGATTTCAACACCTAAAGCGGGCGTTGGGGAAATGAAACTGCATGTGAAATCAGACAACACATCACGCGGGGCTACCAATGTGCCGGTTTCCACCTTTTTTGGGATTGGTGAACCTTTCCGTATGGATGCTGCTGTGGATCTTAAAGTCACCAAGGTGATTGATGACGATCCAGAACGATTGGCTATGGCGCGGCTTGATCAAACGGCAATTGTCGGCGGCGTTGCCTTAAGTGTTGGCGATCAAACCGGGGCATTGGCGTTGAGGGATATGGAAAACGGAACACATTCTTTTGCCAAAGCAGGTGGCCTTGGTGCCGTGACGGTGACTTTGGCACAATATAGCGCAAATCTATTGGCTGATCTGGGCTTGAGAGCCGCATTGGCGAAGGATAACCTGGAAGATAATCAGATATTAAGCGAAGAATTAAACCGGAAATCTTCCGATATTTCAGGCGTTAATCTGGATGAAGAACTGGGCAATATGGTTATTTTTCAGAATGCATATTCCGCATCGGCCAGACTGCTTAACACCGCAAAGGAAATGTTCGATACCATTTTAAGAATAGTTTAATGGTATCAGACATTTAATTAAAGAATGAACATGAATAAAGACAGGATAGTGATATGACACGGGTATCAAGTTTTGGTAATCAACAAGTGATGCTGACGAGCCTTATGAACGGTCAAGCCAAAGTGTTCAAAGGTCAGGTTCAGATCACAACCGGTAAAAAAGAAGAAAATTACAGCGGGTTTACCAGTGAAGTTTCAACTTTACTGGGAGCGAAGACAGTATTTACCCAGACCCAGAGTTATCTGCGGGCTTCTACCCATGCGGATCGCTTCTTACAGACCAATGATATCCAGCTAGAGAGTGTGGTTGGGAATACGCAAAATGTCCGTGATTTCATGTTGGAGGCTATCGCTCAGGGGCAAGCATTTGCTTTGGACGAATTGCTGGAGGAGTCCTTTTCGGCTATAGTCAGTGCCATGAATACCAATATTGGCGGGGTCCATGTTTTTAGCGGTGGTCGTTCGGATGTGCCACCCGTCACCGGATCACAAATATCTGATCTTCTGGCGGCGGCATCGGTTTCTGATCTTTTTCAGAATGACCAGCTCCGTCCTTCAGCCAAGATTGGCCAGAGCACATTAATGGAATATGGTCTTTTGGCCGATGAAGTGGGGCAGGAAGTTTTTCAGGTATTCAAAAATATTGCTGCCTTTAGTGCCGGGCCGTCTGGCCCTCTTTCCGGGCAACTGAATACCGTTCAGACAAACTTCCTCAAGGCGGAACTGGCTAATATGGATACGGCCCTTGATAGTCTTCGGGTTTTAGTGGCCCGAAACGGCACGCGCCAGAATAGTGTGGACAGCTTTCTCAGAGAGCATGAAGGTCAGGAAGCTTTTCTGGAGGTTTTTATTTCTGATATTGAGGATGTTAATGTGGCGGAAGCCATCACCCGCCTGAATAATGATCAGGTCGCGCTCGAAGCATCATTCAAAATTACCAGTGAGTTAACCGGCCTGTCCCTGCTTGAGTTCATCTAACATTGCTAATATTATCTTGAAGTAGGGCCTGATATGTTATATTTGGCCTTATGACTGAAAATACTGCACGTATCACTGATTCCAATATCAATTCATTGGGTATTGCCAAAGCCCCTGCGGATACGCGGGTGGTGGTCGCCATGTCTGGCGGCGTGGACAGTTCTGTGGTGGCGGCAATGTTGAAGGATGAGGGCTATGACGTGGTGGGCATCACGCTCCAGCTTTATGATCATGGCATTGCGGTTCAAAAAAAAGGCGCCTGTTGTGCGGGGCAGGATATCCATGATGCCCGGCGCGTGTCAGAGGCTATCGGTATTCCCCATTATGTTCTGGATTATGAAACCCGGTTTCAGGATTCCGTCATGGAAGAATTCGCCGACAGTTATATCCGTGGCGAAACTCCCATTCCCTGCGTGCGCTGTAATCAGGAAGTTAAATTCAAGGATTTGCTGGAAACTGCCCGTGATCTGAATGCTGATGTTATGGCCACGGGTCATTATGTACAGCAAAAAATATCGGGCGAACATACGCAAATGTATCGGGCGGTAGATGATAACCGTGACCAGAGCTATTTCCTGTTTGCCACAACGCAGGAACAGCTTGATTACCTGCGCTTTCCTCTAGGCGGTATAGAAAAGGATGATGTGCGGGTTTTGGCGGAAAAATACGGTTTACTGGTCGCTGACAAGCCCGATAGTCAGGATATCTGCTTTGTGCCAAATGGTAATTATGCCAGTGTTATAGAGCGTCTGCGGCCCGGTGCTTCTGAGCCGGGTGACATTGTTCATATGGACGGTGAAGTTTTGGGCCGTCATAAAGGTATTATCCATTATACTATTGGACAGCGAAAAGGGCTTGGCATTGGTGGTCGTGATCCACTCTATGTGATAAAACTTCTGCCGGATTTGAAACAGGTTATCGTTGGCCCGAAAGAGGCTCTTGAGGTTTCAAAGCTTATCATTAAAGAGGTCAACTGGCTGGGGGGACAAGACATTCCCGAAGACGGGCTTGAGATACAGGTTAAGGTGCGTTCCACACGCCCACCTGTGGCGGCAACGCTGTATCCCATGACAGAGCCGAACATGGCGCGCATCAAACTGGATTTACCAGAAATGGGAATTTCACCGGGACAGGCGGCGGTATTCTATCTCGCAGACCGGGTTCTGGGCGGCGGCTGGATTAGCCAGAGTATTTAAACATTTTCCCTGATTTTTTTGACCCAAGGCATAATAGAATCTTGAGGTAACATCTTGGTCACACAGATGTGAATAAGAAGTGTTTGTATTTTATTCAGGTACAGCTAAAATTTATTTAAGAAAAAAGATAGATAATAGCCATTTGTGGGCATATATGAGAAGGTAAAACCTAATGACTAAAATGACTAAAATGAGTAAAAATATAATACAGGCAGTGGTAGCTCTGCTTTTTACGGTGTCAATGGCGATGTCCGCGACCACAAGCTTCGCTGAATATGGTGAGGTAATGAACCCCTGCGCTAAAGCCAACCCTTGCGGCATGGCTAACCCCTGCGCCAAACATAATCCTTGCGGTACAAATCCATGTGGCGCAAATCCATGCGCTATGAACCCATGCGGTGCAAACCCATGTGGAAACCCTTGCGGTAATCCCTGTAGCCCCGCAGAGGCCGCCGATATTAGTGGTGACGATGCTGAAAAAATTTATAAGAAACTTTCACCATCACTCTTAGCTGGGTATGCAAAATCAGGCATTTCAGCGGCTAAAGAATATACTAAATGGTCACGTTTTAATAAAACGCCATATGTTTCAGATACACATGGTACCCGTGAAGTGAATAATTATTCCAACAGGGATAGTTACGGGAAATATGAAGAGGCCGGAACAATGACTGAGGGTACTATCCTCGCCAAAGACAGTTTTCTAGTGAACTCTTCAGGTAAAGTGGATGCAGGCCCGCTGTTTCTCATGGAGAAAATGGCCGTTGGTTTTAATAAAGAAAATGGTGACTGGGCTTATTCGTTAATCATGCCAAATGGAATGGTTGTTGGTACATCAGGTGGCAAAGGCTCGCAGAATGTAAATTTCTGTGCTGATTGTCATAATGCGGCAGAAGATCAGGATTATATGTTTTTCCTGCCTGAAGAACATAGAAAATAAATCTAAAACAGCAGTTATATATTTATTAAAAGCGGCGGCATCCCCAACTTAGGGGGCCGCCGTAATGTTGTAATAGACAGCCCTACAGTCTCAGCATATAGTAAACTCGTTGAACTACATTTTTTTTTAAAGGGGTTTGCTATGGAAGAAACAGCGCAGGAATATACAGATTTAGCCATTAATTTTGCCATCACCTACGGGCTTAATATCCTGGGGGCCTTGCTCATCTTGATAGTAGGTTGGATGATCGCCGGATGGTCAAAACGTTTTATCACCAAGATACTCAACAAAAGTGAGAAAATTGACGACACACTGACTTCATTTCTATCCAGTGCGGTGCGCTATGTGATCTTGATTTTCACCATCATCGCCGTCCTTGGAAAATTCGGGGTTCAGACCGCAAGCCTGATTGCCATCCTTGGTGCTGCCTCTCTGGCTATTGGTCTGGCTTTACAGGGTACGCTCAGCAATGTGGCGGCGGGAGTTATGCTGTTGATTTTCCGTCCCTTTAAAATTGGCGACTTTATCAATGCGGCCGGACATGGTGGCACGGTGAAAAACCTTGGTCTGCTTGTCACCGAGCTTGCCACGGGGGATAATATTCAGATCATCGTTCCCAACAGCCAGATATGGGGGGCATCCATTCAAAATTTCTCGGCCCATGATACCCGCCGGGTCGATATGGTGATCGGCATTGGCTATGACGATAATATTGATGATGCCATCACGGAAATAGGCAATGTGGTCGCGGCAGATGAGCGGGCAATGAGATCACCCGCAGTCGCTATATTTGTCAGCGAACTGGCGGATAGTTCGGTCAATATAGTGGTTCGGGTCTGGACAGAAAGTGGTAATTACTGGCCGCTGAAAGCCGCATTGACCAAGAATATCAAGCATAAGTTTGATGAAAAGGGTATCAGCTTCCCTTACCCACAACAGGATGTACATCTGATAAAAGAAGGATAACTGGAGCGGGTGAAGGGAATCGAACCCTCGTCTAAAGCTTGGGAAGCTCTCGTTCTACCATTGAACCACACCCGCTTTTTACATATCTTACAGGGTAGTAACATATATATTATGATATAGGATTGATAATAAATTAACTACAGGTTGTCCTGCTTGACATTCTTTTTGTTCAGGAGTGGATTAGAAGTTAGGAAGTAGGCAACACCGATAAATCCGGCCCCCCCAATGATGTTGCCTACGGAAACCCAAGCCAGATTATACATGCCTCCCATTAAAGTCACACTATCCGGGTGATTGCCTAATATGGATATGGTGAAAACGGTCATATTGGCGATGCCATGCTCAAAACCAGCGGCGACAAAGGCAAACAGGCACCAGAAAATAAGAATGCATTTTGCGGTATCGCTCTTGGTCTTGGCGCACATCCAGATCGCCAGACATATGAGCCAGTTGCAGATAATCGCCCGGGATACAAGCTCAATGATACTGCTGTTCATTTTGGCACTGGCCGTGGCATGAACCAGACTTGAAGGGTCATCAAGCCAACCGCCGCCGCCGCCCATGACAAACAGGATCGACAACATCATGGCGCCAAACAGATTGCCATACCAGCATATGATCCAATCTTTTATGACGGTGAATGCCCCAACTTTTCCATAGAAAAAGCCAAAGGTCATATACATGGTATGGCCGGAAAAAAGCTCCGCACCAGCAAAAACGATTAATGTCAGGGTGATGCCGAAAAAGCAACCCATGATCAATTTTTGTGATGTGGCTTCTGCTTCATTACCAAGGGTCATAATGAGGATAAGGCCGATGCCAACATAGGCTCCGGCCATCATGGTGGAGATAAAAAATCCCAGAGGATTTTGCCGGAAATAGGTGATTTTATCAACGGCAATATCTGAGAATTGTTTCGTAATATCCTTATGCACGCACCATTCCCCTAAGCCATTTATTATATAGAACTATATGAAATTGTATGCCCTAAGGATATGATCTAGGTCAATTAGAAGCTGAAGGCTATTGTATGATTATGTCGGATATTACCCGCCTGCCCAAGGCATCAATCAGGGTAATTTCATTAAAGCCCGGCCCATCAGGCCGCCATTGGATATGCCTTGCCCAGCGGTTTGATTTCATCGGATAACCATTGACGACCCATGTGAAGGGCCGCTTGCCACCCTCAGCTTCCAGAATCAGACTTTTATTGCCTTCAGGCAGTATTACCAGTGAGCCGGGCAGGGGGTGGGTGATCTGCGGCGGTGGCGTATTATGCACCCATTTTGTTCTGCTATGCGTACGGTCTAGCCTTTTCAGGGCAGGGGGCAGGTCGCCGTGATGAGCGATGAGAATATGCTCAGGCTTTTTCAGATGTGCCGCTGGAGCCTCGGGCAGGCGGTCAAAAATTCTGAATAGAAATGGGGCCGCCGTGCTGGCGCCAAACAGCCCGGGGTTCGGTGCACCATCCGGCCTGCCAAT
>DAOWHQ010000078.1:0-8042 GCA_030641355.1 Alphaproteobacteria bacterium | reverse complement strand
AGATTAATGGTCCGCCCACTGCCAAGCAGAAAATATGTTTTGACATCGGTACTATGACGTTTTGAATTTCGGATGCGTAAATCATCCTGTTGAAAATTTTGTTGCAAATACTCATAAGCACCAATGAAAAGGACCTTCTGGTTAAGCATCATCGTGAAGGAGGGGCGGATGATGTGCATTTGCAGAAAGTCTTCACTGCCAAGCCGGATATTGTAAAAACTATAGGAAATGCCCAGATCAATATCCTGTATGCTTGTGGATGCCTCAAGAGTTGCTGCATGGGTTTGAAGGTCAAATTCGGACAGGTCTAAATGCAGGCTTTGAGAAAAATTATATCGTGCCTTAAAACTGCTTTCACCATTGCTGATAAAGTCATAGGCTATTTCCCCCTCGAACAAAGCGGAACTGTCGCCTTGCTGGCTGGTAAGGTCAAGGGCATCAACGGTGATGTTATTGTCATATTCCGCCCCAACCTCAAGGATCAGTGATAACGGCTCGGCTTCTTGCCCAAGGGCATTTAAATTACTGATGGTGAATAGGGCGATTGTAATGAGTGATGTGAGGGCAGGTTTGGACAACATAATATAATACTCCTAAATAAAAACGAACTCGTTATTGTCTTAATATAATTAGGGCAGCCCTATCTTAAGGCTGCCCATTTAGGGTAATATTTTATTCGCCTTCTGCGGCATTTCTCGCAGCTTCTATTGCAGCTTCACGGGCTTCGCGCGCGGCTTCACGGGCTGCCTCGTGAGCTTCTCTGGCTATCGCCCGTGCGGCTTCACGGGCTTCTCGTGCAGCTTCTCTAGCAGCTTCGCGGCCTTCTTCTCCAGCCTCTTTAATAGTTTCACGGGCTTCCTGTGCAGCTTCTTTAGCGGCTTCACGGGCGGCTTGTGCTGCTTCTTTAGCGGCTTCACGTGCTGCTTGCGCAGCCTCCTTGGCAGCTTCACGGGCTTCCTGTGCGGCTTCTTTAGCAGCTTCACGGGCTTCTTTAACAGCCTCACTAACAGCCTCACTAACAGCCTCTCTACCGTCCTGATGTTCTTCATGAGCTTCCTGATGTGCTTCACGGGCAGCTTCATGAGCTTCCTGACGCCCTTCACGTGCGGCTTCACGGGCTTCCTGATTTTCTTCGCGAGCAGTTTCATGTGCTTCCCGGTGTGCTTCACGGGTCTCTTCATCCACTACTACACCTGATTCGCGGGCTTCTTCATGGGTGGCACGATGTTCGGCTCTTGCGCTATCACGGGCGGCACGGTTCTCTTCTCTTGCGGCTTCATGTGCGCCCTGATGTTCTTCACGTGCAGCTTCATGCGCACCCCGATGTTCTTCCCGGGCCGCTTCACGGGCTTCGATTTGCTCATCAGTAAGAGTTGCGTCTGTATCATCATCGGCCATGGTATATGTGCTGAGACTTGCTGCACATAAAAGGCTGGCTAAATAAGTTGTCGTACGGGAAAATTTTTTCATATCTAAATCTTTCTTTTTTCTGTTACTAAAAACTATTTTGCAAAAAGGATGAGTTTTTTTCGTCCTTGTAATGCTTAACGGCTGACCTGCCGGTTTTATTCCCGAAAAAAGAAAGTTTATTTTTATTGCCAGTTTTTCTGCATGATTAATGCTTCATCTTCCGCGCTTAAAGCATCGTCCATCATAAGCCCCTGAATGTAGGAATTGATGAGTGGGTTGTCCGTCTGGCTTGCGGTTTGGTATAGGCCGCTCTCTGGTGATAGCTTGCCTTGCGCACCAACGGACAGTTTGACAACCCAGTTGTTTTCAATACGGCAGGCCACATTTTGAGTGGATGATTTTTGTGTCGTGACGATATATTCACGGCAATAACTATTGTCAGACGTGCGAAATGTCATCGATGGAATAACAAGTGTGTCATTATTCGCCGTCAGGGCAACGGCTATTGCGCTGGGCTGGTTTTCAAGCACCGCATAAAGGGTATTTTCAGGGCCGATAATACCAGCAGAAATGTCCGTTACTGATACCGATGGCATAATATAACGCCCCGTACCCAGACCAATGAACAGCATAATACTTGCCGCTATCGCCATCTGCCAGATGGGGGCTGATGCGCGCACGGATGTTTTTTTCCTGAAAGGCAGAACAGTTTTCTGGCTTTCAGGGAATTCTTCAAGCATTTCCATAATGCTGTCGGGCATGGGCTTTGTATCAATGGCGTGATAAGTCTCGGCAATTGATTTGTCATTCAGGCGCATATTTTCAATGCGCTTGGCAAGCTCTGATGACTTTTTAATTTGTGCGGCGACCTCTGCTATGTCATCAACGGATAATTCGCCGTCAAGATACGCATTTAATATTTCATCGGTAATGATCATTGTAGTCTCCTTTGCGTACCCATTTCCGGCCCCTGAAGTAATATCTCTAGAGCTTTACGCGCCCGTGCCAGACGGCTCATGACCGTGCCAATGGGAACGTTTAAAAATTTTGAAGCTTCTTTGTAAGAGTAACCTTCGATGGCGATAAGGTATATAATAACCCGTTGTTCATCCTGTAATTCATTCATGGCACTCCCGACCTCAGACATTTTAAGTTTGTTCACTAGCTGATCTTCACCGTCTATCCAAGGCTCATTTTTATAATCCATGGGATCAACAGTATCACCGCGCACACGACGGGAGCGCCATTCATCTATCCAAAGGTTCTTACACATTCTAAACATCCATTTATCAAGGTCTGTACCTTGTTCGAACTGATGGTAACGTGACAATGCTTTTTCAATTGTATTTTGCAACAGGTCGTCCGCATCTGTGGCTGATCCTGTGAGCGTAAAGCAATACCGCCTAAGTCTGGGCAGCAGGACAACTATGTCATCTCGCCATTGTTCGGCTTCAGTACTCATTCAATATCCTTAACGGTTAGCGGTATGGATTTATTCCCAATTTTATTAAATAAATATAGAAAGCGTTTAAAACGCTCGTGTTTTTCTTAATCTGCCGTTCATGAATAGTCAGTATTATCTTATAAATATTAATTCTTTATTTTGGGGAATAAAAAACAGCACTCAGACGTTAATACCAATGAAGGCCCATAATCAAGACTTGAGATCGTAGAAAAAAATGAACAAACATGGAACTATATTTTCTGGCTGGCTGAAGAGGATTATTGTCTGCTGCTGTCTGTTTGCGCTTGTTGGTACGGTGAGGGTTGAGCCTGCTGTTGCCCAGACCGAAATGACAAGAATTGAAAGAATAGCTGAATATATGGCGGAACGTGCCGCTGAAAGGGCCATGAGACGCGCCATGAGACGTGCAGAAATCATAGCCGAAAGAAAAGCCGCCCATAAGGCTTTGAGACGCGCAGAAATCATCGCTGAAAAGAAAGCGGCCCATAAGGCCATGAAGCGTGCCGAGCAAATAAGTTTAAAAAAAGCAGAAGCCGTAACCCGTGAATTGAAAAAAACAGAACTAAGAGCCACTTACGAGCAGACATTAAAAGAAAGACCCGCCATAATCGCCGAAAGAAAAGCACGTTATCTGAGGCGAATTGCCCTAAACCGTATTCATGAAAATCAAGAGTTATATACGGATAGAGGGTATGACGCCATCGGTGATGAGTTGCTCATATTGGCAGAAAAAAAGGCCAATTTTACCCTTGAGAATAGGGGTTATCAAATCAAGGAACGCAAATATCTGAAAGGTCTTGATCTGGTTTTAATTCGAGTTGCGCCACCAAAAGGAAAAAAACTATCAGAATCGGCGTCTGAGGTTATTGAAATTATCGGCAGCGAAGATGTTAGCCTTAATCATCTTTTTATCCCTGAAGCCAGTAGTGTAGATACGGGGGATGCAGCCTATTCAATGACGGATATTTCAGAAAACCTGAATTTAAACAGCTCTCATACAGGGGAAATAACTTTGGGTTTGATTGATACTTTGGTGGATCGTACCCATTCGGCATTACAGAATGAGGTCATTCAGATCGAAGATTTTGTCCCCTATGATAATGACCGTCCAAAACGTCATGGAACCGCCGTGGCGTCCATTCTGGTGGGAAATGACCCTGATACATATAAAGGGGTAGTCCCCGGAGCCAGACTTTTTGCCGCGAGTGTGTTTTTTGAACAGGATAAAGGTAAGACCGCTGCCACCACTGAGAGCCTTATTTTAGCCCTTGATTGGCTTGTACAGCAAAAGGTACAGGTCATTAATATGAGCTTAAGCGGCCCGCCGAACCGTCTCCTTGAAATTGCTGTTCAGAAAGTATTGGGTAAGGGCATAATAATTGTTGCCGCAGTTGGTAATGCGGGGCCAACAGCACCCTCCCTTTATCCGGCAGCCTATCCCGGCGTTGTGGCGGTGACGGCTGTGGATAAAAATCAACGAGTTTATCTGCGGGCCAATCGGGGGAAGCATGTGGTCTTTGCCGCGCCGGGGGTGGATATTCCGACGGCTAATGCAGGCGGCGGATATGGGGCAAGGTCCGGCACATCCATTGCGGCCCCTTTTGTCAGCGCAATTTTGGCGAATATGGCAGGGGGCAATGGCCCGTCTGGTATTGTGAAAATATTAGAAAAACATACCATAGACCTTGGGGAAAAGGGCTTTGATAGCACATATGGTTACGGCTTAATTCAGGACGTCTCGGACTGAGTTAAATCTATCTCTCAAGCCCCTGTTCAGAGGGGTGTAATGTTTCAGCTAAATATAATGACTTTGCTATCACAAGGAGAGAATATATCTGTCCCGAGATGGAGGCGCGACGGTTCATATTTGACAGGATAAATTTCTGAATATTTTCCAATGATTATTTTATGATAAAATAGTCTGTTCATTATGCTTGCAGAACCTTGTTCCCGGTGCTAATTTCCCAAAAAACTACGCATAAATATGTGAAAAGCAGGAAAGACCCTAAATAAAATGTCTGTAGATAAAAAAACTGTGGCGAAAATCGCGGATTTGGCCCGTATTGCCGTTGGCGAGGATGAACTGGAACCCTTGGTTGGCGAATTGAATAATATTCTGGATTGGATAGAACAACTCTCAGAAGTTAATACGGATGGTGTTGCTCCCATGACCAGTGTTGTAGCGGTTGATTTGCCTTGGCGTACGGACAAAGTGACGGACGGTGGATACCGCGATGAGCTTTTGGCTAATGCGCCAAATTCCGAGCATGGTTTCTTCACCGTGCCAAAAGTAATCGAGTAGGGGAAAGAGCATGACAAAATTAACTGAACTCACCCTCGCCGAAGCCCGTGACGGACTGGTCAAAGGGGATTTTACCTCCCGCGAATTGACCGAGCAGTATCTGGCCAATATGGAACAGGGCCGCGAGCTGAACAGCTATATCGTGGAAACTGCCGATATTGCGCTTGATATGGCGGATAAAGCCGACGGGATGATCCGGGGTGGAAATGCTACGGGCATGACCGGTATTCCCATCGCCGTGAAAGACCTTTATTGTACAAAAGATGTTCATAGCTGTTCCGCAAGCCATATTCTCAATGGCTTCAAGCCAAAATATGAATCCACCGTGACCGCAAACCTGTGGCAGGACGGTGCGGTGATGCTGGGCAAGACCAATATGGACGAATTCGCCATGGGGTCTTCCAATGAGACAAGTTATTACGGCCCAACATTAAATCCGTGGCGCGCCGCCAAAGAAAATGGCGAGCAGGAGACTAAGAATTATGTGCCGGGTGGCTCATCCGGTGGCTCTGTTGCTGCGGTGGCGGGGGGATTGGCCATTGCAGCTACGGGAACAGATACCGGCGGTTCCATTCGTCAGCCAGCGGCCTTTACCGGCCTTGTCGGGTTTAAACCAACTTATGGCCGTTGTTCGCGCTGGGGTATGATTGCTTTTGCCTCGTCACTGGATCAGGCAGGGCCAATTACCAAAACGGTTCGCGATGCGGCGATCATGATGGAAAGTATGGCGAGCTATGATGTGAAGGACAGCACGTCTGTTGAGCGTACGGTTCCTAATTATGAACACGCCCTGACCGGAGATGTTCGTGGTTTGAAGATTGGTATTCCCAAAGAATACCGCATGGATGGCATGCCTGAAGAAATTGAAACGCTGTGGCAACAGGGTATTGCGTGGATGAAGGCCGCCGGTGCCGAGATTATCGACATCAGCCTGCCTCATACAAAATACGCCCTGCCGACATATTATATTGTGGCTCCCGCAGAAGCCTCTTCAAACCTCGCGCGCTATGACGGGGTGAAATATGGCCTTCGGGTAGAGGGTGACAGCCTTGATGGTATGTATAAAAACACCCGTGCAGAGGGCTTTGGCCATGAGGTCAAGCGCCGTATTCTGATCGGGACATATGTGTTGTCCGCAGGATATTATGATGCCTATTACCTGAAAGCCCAGAAGATACGAACATTGATTGCACAGGATTTTGCCAAGGCTTATGAAAAAGTGGATGTAATTCTGACTCCAACCGCGCCGAGTGCAGCCTTTGCTTTGGGTGAGAAAAGCGATGACCCCATTGCCATGTATCTCAATGATATCTTTACGGTTCCGGCGAGCCTTTCCGGACTGCCGGCAATATCCGTTCCGGCGGGACTGAGCAAAGATGCGATGCCGCTTGGGCTACAGATTATCGGACGGGCATTTGATGAAGAAACAGTGCTGAGAGCCGCCCATGCTTTGGAGCATGCCGCGAGCTTTACCACAAAACCCAAAGTATGGTGGGGAGAGAAATAATGGCGAAATATATTCAGGGAGCCACCGGCGAATGGGAAGTTGTTATCGGGCTTGAAATTCATGCTCAGGTAACATCCGAAGCAAAGCTTTTCTCAGGCTCATCAACCAAATTTGGTTCAGAGCCAAACACGCAGGTGAGTTTTGTCTGTAGTGCTATGCCGGGTATGCTGCCGGTCATTAACGAAGAATGTATCCGACAGGCGGTCCGTACCGGGCTTGCTATGGGCTGCAAAATTAATCTGCGGTCTGTGTTCGACCGGAAGAATTATTTTTATGCTGACCTGCCGCAGGGCTATCAGATATCTCAGTTTAAAGACCCCATCGTTGGCGAAGGTGTTATCGAAGTGACTTTAGAAGACGGTTCGACCAAGGTTATCGGCGTGGAGCGGCTGCATCTGGAACAGGATGCAGGTAAGTCCATGCATGACCAGCATCCAAACCAGACCTATGTGGATTTAAACCGCTCCGGCGTGGCCTTGATGGAGATCGTGTCCATGCCTGATATGCGCAGTGCCGAGGAAGCCGGAGCCTATTTCCGTAAGATCAGGACTTTGGTACGTTATGCAGGCACCTGTGACGGTAATATGGACCAAGGTTCAATGCGGGCCGATGTTAATGTCTCTGTGCGCCGTCCCGGTGCGGAGCTTGGTATCCGAAGTGAAACCAAGAATGTAAACTCCATTCGTTTTATGATGCAGGTGATCGAATTTGAAACCCGCCGTCAGATTGACCTTCTTGAAGACGGTGGCGAGGTTTTGCAGGAAACCCGCCAGTTTGACCCCGCATCAGGCACCACAAGCAGCCTGAGGTCAAAGGAGGAAGCGCATGACTACCGTTATTTCCCAGACCCTGATCTGCTGCCATTGGAATTCACTCAGGAATTTGTTGACGAGCTGGCAAAAAGCCTGCCCGAATTGCCTGATGTCAAAAAAGACCGCCTGATCACGGACTTTGGTGTGACGGAATATAACGCGGGCGTTTTGGTGGCAGAAAAGGATAATGCTGATTATTTTGAAGAATTACTTCAGGATCTGGCTCAGAAAACCGGTAAGGATAAGGTTAAGCTGGCAACACAGGCGGCCAACTGGGTCATTGTTGATTTATTTGGCGCCCTGAAAAAGGCGGGCAAGTCCATCACGGATAGTCCGGTGTCCACCGCTCATGGTGCGGAGCTTTTGGCGTTACAAGTTGACGGTACTATTTCGGGCCGTATTGCCAAGGATGTTTTTGAAATTATGCTGGAAACGGGTAATAACCCGGAACAGATTGTTGAAGAAAAAGGCATGAAACAGGTCTCCGATACTGGCGCCATTGAAGCGATGATTGATGAGATACTGGCCGATAATCAGGATAAGGTT
>DAOWHQ010000274.1:0-9352 GCA_030641355.1 Alphaproteobacteria bacterium | reverse complement strand
AGGAAAAAGAACGCGAGATTATTGGTACTGTTCTGGATGAAATGGAAAAGGCTCTTGGCCGTAAGACAAAAGGTTGGCTCAGCCCATTTCTGACTCATACCTATAACACACCAAATATTTTGGCGGATATGGGAGTTGAATATCTTTGTGACTTTACTGCTGATGATCACCCATTCCCTTTCAATACTAAAACCAAAAGTCTGATTTCCGTGCCCTATACGGTGGAGCTTAATGATATTCCTGCTTTCATGAATGTGGGGATGAGTTCATCTGATTTTGGCGACATGATTATTGACCAGTTTGATATGCTCTATGAAGAAGGGGCTACTAATGGCCGTATTATGCCCATATGCCTGCATACCTTCTTTGTGGGTCAGCCCAATAAAGCCCTTCACCTGAGAAGAGCATTTGAGCATATCGCCAAGCATTCTGGTGTATGGATGGCAACAGGTGATGAAGTGAATGACTGGTACAGAAAAGACTGTATGTAGACTTCCTCTGTAAAGAATTAGAATCGTTATGACGTCGCCTAATGAAATAGAGGGCGGCGTTATTTGTTATTAATCTGTCCTCGTGATGATATTATGGATGCGAAGAGAATGACCGTTCCCCCCAGAAGGCTCATATTATCGAGCTGATCTTGAAAGAGAATAGCACCAAGGCAGGCTGCAAAGACAAGTCGGATAAAGTCGAATGGCAGAATAGTGCTCATATCTGTTCTTGATAAAGCTTGGGTCATGCTAAGGTGGGAAACAACGGAAAGCAGGCTCATTAGTATTAAAAGCCCCCATATCGCTAGTCCGTTGGGCCATTGCCAGTAAGGAAGTGCAAAGGCAAAACTTAGAGGCAGGGGGATAATGTAGCCATATATGGTCACTAGTTTGGGGCTGTCTTTTCGGGTAAGAATTTTCATACAAATAAGCGCTCCCGCAAAACCAAGTGCTGCGCCAAGAGAAGCCAGAATGCCAATGTTGATGGTTTGAAAGTTGGGTCGCAATAAGATCATTGCGCCGATAAAGGCAATAAAAATAGCCAGAATCTGGGTTATGCCAAATCGCTCTTTAAGAAAAAATACCGCAAGAAGGGCTGTGAATATGGGGGTTAGGTAACTATAGGCAACAGCATCAGCCAGAGGAATATGCCGTAAAGCAAAGAAAATTAAGAATACGGTAGATATGCTTAAAACCCCCCTTAATGTATACAAGCTAAGCTGATTCGTCTTTAAAGACTGAAGGTCGTCTCTTAGAAAAAGCGGTAAAATGAGAATTGCGCCGAACAGAGTACGGTAGAAAACCAAGACCATGGGGTGGATTTCTGAGGCGAGACTTCGGACGGTGGCCCATAGTCCTGCGTATGACAGAGCATAAAGTAATATATAAACAAATGCGACCGGTGTTAATTTGTTTTTGATAGGCATAATTTCTATTCCGGTATTTCCCGCATATTCATTGTAAAATATATATTTAAGAGGTTGCGCCGAGAAGATTTGTTTTTTTATTATATACAAGTTATGGATAATATTGTATACAAAATAAATAAATTAGCCGGGCAGGTGACAAAGGCTGTTTTAGTTTCTAAATACTTAAATTTTATCAATTTATAATTTAATTATTGAGACCAAATAATGGATAAAAAGCAAAGACAGGTTAATATAGTTGAGGTTGGTCCCCGTGATGGCCTGCAAAATGAATCTGTTGTTTTTTCCACAAAGGAAAAGGCTGAATTCGTTGCTCGTATGGTTGAAAGTGGTGTCCGCCGCCTTGAGGTGGCAAGCTTTGTTCATCCCAGGCGCGTACCAGCTATGGCCGATGCCGAAGCCCTGTTGGAAACCCTACCTGATCTGGATGATGTTTCTTATATTGGTCTGGTGCTTAATCTGCGCGGTGCTGAGCGGGCGGTAAATACCAAGGTTCATGAGATTGGCTGTGTTTTGGTGGCCAGCGAGACATTTGGCCAGAAAAATCAGGGGCAGACTATTGAAGAGGGCCATAAAGCGGTAGCGGAAATTATCGACTTTACACGCGCCCAGGGTAAGCTGGCCCAAGTCACCATTGCGGCGGCTTTTGGCTGCCCCTATGAGGGCGAAGTTCCGGCCTCAAAAATCATTGATATTGCCCAGAGGGTTGCTGAAAGTGATCCCATGGAAATTGCACTGGCCGATACCATTGGTGTTGGTGTGCCATCGGCTGTGCGGGATTTATTCGAGGTCCTTAAAGAGAAAATTCCCAATATCCCGTTGCGGGGTCATTTCCACAATACCCGCAATACCGGTATTGCCAATGCTTACGCTGCCTTTGAAGGTGGTGCGGTGACATTGGATGCGAGCCTTGGTGGTATTGGCGGCTGTCCGTTTGCGCCTAATGCTACGGGTAATATCGCTACTGAAGATTTAATTTATTTATTGAACCGGTCTTCTGTTGCAACTGGAATATCGTTGAAATCCCTGATTGCAAACAGTCAGTGGATTGAAGATAAACTTGGCAGGAAAGTACCATCACTGGTGAGCAAAGCAGGGGATTTTCCTGTTTCCGGTTCACTTACGTAAGAAATAAAGTTTCGACTTTATGATATTTAAAAGCAAGGAATGTAAGCGTATGGCTTATCGATTAGGTGTAGATGTGGGCGGTACTTTTACCGACCTTATTATCATTGACGAGGCTACGGGTAAAACACGGCGAACCAAGGTTCCCTCCACGCCGCACGACCCCTCCATTGCCGTGATAAACGGGGCCAAGAAAATTTGTGCGGAAGCAAAAATAAGTGTGGATGAAATCACCCATTTTCTGCATGGTACCACGGTCGCCACCAATGCGGTTCTTGAAGGTAAGAATTGTCGAGTTGGTCTGATTGTCACTGATGGTTTCCGACAGATTCTACAGATTGCCCGTTCACTGGTCCCCGGCGGTCTTGCTGGCTGGATCATCTGGCCAAAACCAGAACCATTGGCACCACTGGAATGCACCATAGAGATTATAGAACGTATGGATGCCGAGGGTAACATAGTCATTCCGCTTGACGAGGCGGGGCTGCGGTCCAAGATCACGCAATTGAAGCAGGAAAAGATCGAAGCGGTAACAATTTGCCTGATGAACTCCTATCTAAATAATATTACGGAAAAACGTGTCGCCGAAATTTGTGTCGAAGAAATGCCTGATATCCCGGTATCAATCAGCTCTGATATACTGCCTGAAATGCAGGAATATGAGCGGGCCTTGACCACGGTTGCCAATTCCGCCGTCCGTCCGATTGTGGCGCGTTATGTGCAAAACCTGCGCCGTGAACTACAGAGCTGGGGCATGACGGGTCATTTGAACCTGCTGCGTTCTGATGGCGGACTGATGTCGTCTGAAAAGGCTGAAAATGCGCCAGTAAACCTGTTGATGTCGGGACCAGCTGGTGGCGTGACAGGTGCTTTATGGGTCGCAAAATACGCGGGTCTGGAGAATATCCTGACCCTTGATATGGGCGGAACCTCAACCGATGTGGCGCTGATTGAAAATGGGGAAGCACGACTTCGGCGGGAAACCACTGTAGGAAATCTTACGGTTCGCGCCTCTTCCCTTGATATTCGTACCGTGGGTGCGGGGGGTGGCTCTATTGCCCATGTTCCTGAACTAACTGGTGCGCTAAGGGTCGGTCCTGAATCAGCTGGTGCCGTACCGGGGCCAGTGGCCTATTCCAAGGGCGGAACTCTGCCCACCGTAACCGATGCCAATGTGGTGCTGGGCTATCTGCCGGTGTCTTTGCTGGGCGGGGCTATGGAATTGGACCGTGACGGTGCCAAGGCAGCGGTACAGACCATTGCCGATGCGTTGAAGATTGATGTGTATGATGCTGCCGCTGGTATCATCGACATTGTTAATGAAAGTATGTTCGGCGCATTGCGTTTGGTATCTGTTCAGCAGGGCTATGACCCCCGTGAATTTGCTTTGATGGGTTTTGGGGGGGCGGGGCCGCTTCATTCCAACGCCATTGGTAAACTGATGAATAGCTGGCCAGTGATCATTCCGCCAAGTCCAGGCGTTCTGTGTGCTTACGGTGACGCGACGACGCAGGTGCGGATCGAAACAGCCCGCAGCTTTAACAAGCGTCGCAGTGACACAAATGATGCGGAACTTGTCGCGATTATGGCAGAAATGACCGAAGTGGTCACCAAAGATATTCTCGAAGAAGGTGTTAGCCTTGAGGATCAGGAATATAGCTACGAGGTTGACATCCGTTATCATGGACAGGCTTTTGAAGTGCCTCTCAGCGTTGATCCGGCTTCCTTTAAAGCAGGTGGTGGACTTGAAAAACTGTTGGCGAATTTCGATGAGGAGCATGAACGCTTGTTCACCTTCAATCTGTCAGCCGAACATGAGCTGGTTAACCTTCGTGCGGTGGCCAAGGGCAAGTCTGTGGATGTGTTGCCGGAAAAGATTCCGGTGGGCAGCACTGACCCCATCGCTGCCAAAACCAGCGACCATAAAATGTATGTGGATGGCGGGTGGCAGGATGCGGTTATTTATGATCGTGCAAAGCTCTGTTCTGGCAACAGGATTATGGGCCCAGCCATTGTGACAGAAATGGATTCCACCACAGTCATTCTTAACAACTATGTTGCTGATGTTGATACATACGGCAATATTATGATCAATCCAGTTTAAAGGACGCGCTTATGAAAGCACAAATTATACAGACGAATACGGCGGCCTTTGATACGGTAAAAGTTGATCCGGTTACGCTTGATATTATCGAAAATGCCCTCAGAAACGCCCGTGAAGAAATGGACGCGACATTGTTTCGTACTGCTATGTCCCCCGGTATTCGGGAGCAGGGCGATGCCTTTCCGCTGATTGCGGATTATGACGGCAAGATGGTTGTGGGTCAGTTCGGCAGCTTCATTGATGGCTTTCTGAAAAATTATGAAGGTACCATCGAAGAGGGTGATGTGATCTGGTTGTCCGACCCTTACACCTGTGAAGGGGCTGTGAGCCACAACAATGACTGGCTGATATTGATCCCCATATATCATGGTGGACGTATCATTGCTTGGTCCGCCATGTTTGGTCATCAGACCGATGTGGGCGGTAAGGTTCCAGGATCTCTGCCCACGGATGGTAATTCCATCTTTCAGGAAGGTATCCGTATTCCGCCAGTAAAAATCTACAAGAAGGGCGTTTATCAGGAAGACCTCGTAGAGCTGGTCCTGCATCAGGTTCGTACCAAAGAATGGTGTCGTTCTGACCTCAATGCGCTGCTCGCATCCTGTCGCACGGCGGAAAAGCGGGTGATTGAAATCTGTAAACGCTTTGGTGATGATATTTATATCAGCGCCACTCAAGATTTGCTTGGTCGTAACAAGCGGGCTATGTCCACTCTATTCACCTCTAGTATTGGTGAGGAGAAAGTATCCTTTGAAGACTTTATCTGTGACGATGGTGTGGGATTTGGGCCGTATAAGATCAAATGTACCATGTGGCGTGAAGGCGACAAGGTTATCCTTGATTTTGAAGGAACCTCACCACAATCGGCGAGTTCCATCAACTTCTATCTCAACGAAAATATGCTCAAGATGTTCTTTGGTATCTATATGATCATGGTATTTGACCCACAGATTTTGTTTAATGATGGTTTCTATGATCTGGTGGAAGTACGGATTCCCGATGGATCGTTGCTCAAGCCAAAATTCCCCGCAGCCCTGTCCTGCCGGACCCATGCCTTGGGGCGTATTTTTGACGTGCTCGGCGCACTTCTGGGTCAACGTCAGCCTGAATTCCTCAATGCAGCGGGTTTCTCCTCCAGCCCACATTTGATGTTCTCCGGTAATGATGAGAAGAATGGTGAATGGTTTCAACTGTTCCAAATTGGCTTTGGCGGCATTCCGGGCCGTCCGTTCGGCGACGGGGCTGATGGTCACAGCCTGTGGCCAGGTTTTACCAATATTCCCAATGAATTTTTGGAAAAATATTTCCCTTTGCGTATTGACCGCTATGAAACTATTCCTGATTCAGGCGGAGCAGGCCTTAATCGCGGCGGCAACGGAATTCTGATGGCTTATCGCTTTCTGCAGGACGGTAATATCTCGATCCATGATGATCGCTGGTTTACTTACCCTTGGGGTGTGAACGGCGGCGCACCAGGGATGCGATCACGTAAACTTATGATCCGTGCTGACGGTAGTGAAGAAGTTTTGGGTTCCAAGGTGGATGATATTGCGGTCCATAAAGATGATGTGCTGCATTATATCACTTGGGGTGGCGGTGGTTGGGGCAATCCGCTGGAACGGGATGCCGACCTTGTGGCACTGGAAGTCAAACGCGGTCTTGTCACTGTTGCAGGGGCCGGTTCTTACGGTGTGGTCATCGCAGATGATAGCACAGTTGATCAGGATGGAACTATTACCTTGCGCGCTGAAATGGCATCTCAGATCAGCGATGAAGTGTTTAACTTTGGGCCAAGCCTTGATGAATTGCGCGCCAATTGTATGGAAGAAACAGGTTTGCCCGCACCCGTAGCCCCATAAGTAATTTCTATAGTTGAAAAATATTAAACCCAGAGCCATTAAATTTTTTGTAGGCTCTGGGTTTATTTTTGGCTGAGAGAGTTTTTCCACAGGATGGTTTTGCCATCGTCCAGAACTTCCTTATGGGCGATGGTATCACATTCTGGATAATCCGTTGGCGGAATTTGGGACAGGGGGACAGTTTTTCCACTTGGTGTGAGCTGATCCATTCTTTGATACCAGCTTTGCAATAAAGGATCGGCTTTCATCACCGACGAAATATCATACCCGTCTTTGTTCAGGGCTTTTAGGGGTGCAAAGCTGTGTACATCGGCGAGCCCCGGTGTGGCACCTTGCAAATAATCCCGCCCATCGGTGATCTGTCGGGAAATCAGGACACAATTTTTCTGCAACAGAGATGGATCATTGCCAGAAGTGTAAAAACGATCACTCCACCAACTTAAGGCTAGTGGCATACCGCAGTTGCCATTGGGGAAGAGGCTGGGCTCGGGCTGCAGTTGTTCCAAGGCGAGGGTGGCAATCATGGAACCTTCAAAATAGCAGTGACCAACTTGCAGGATCGGAAAACCGTCACAGAAGCCTTTGAGAATTGCGGGCGGGTGCAGGGAGAATTTCCACGGAATATTTTTTAAAGCCAAAATAAGGGCCAAGCGATGATAGTCGGGACCTTTTGTGGTTCCGTGGACGATAATATCTACGGTGTCAGCTTTACCCAAAGCTTTGCCAAGGCAGTTGTTTTCCGCGCGCGACTTGATAGGATTTTATCTGATCAACGGATTTCAGGGTCAGGGATATTTCATCAAGTCCCTGCAACAGATAACCCTTGCGCGCGGCGGTAATGTCAAAGGAAAATGTCGCGCCGTTTTCTATGACGATGGTTTGTTCTTCAAGATTAACAGCGAAGTTTCTACCTCTCTCGGCTTCTTTCATCAGACAGGTAACGATGTCTTCCGCCGCCGTGATGGTCAAAATACCGTTCTTGTAACAGTTGGAAGCAAAAATATCAGCATAACTAGTGCCGATCAGCACTCTGAATCCTACTTCTTTTAAAGCCCATACGGCATGTTCGCGACTTGACCCACAGCCAAAATTCGGGCCAGTGAGCATGATTGAACAGCCTTTGTATTGAGGCTGGTTGAAAATGGATTCCTTAATCAGGCTACCGTCTTCTTTAAACCGCAGGGTATAAAGGGCCCCTTCGCCAATGCCCGTTGTCTTGATGGTTTTAAGATAGCGGGACGGCACGATCAAATCCGTATCCACATTGGCCAGTGGAAAAGGAATTGCGATGCCAGAGACTGTTTTAAATGTTTCCATGATTATTCTCCAAATTCTCTCACATCGACCATATAGCCGGCAATCGCAGCCGCAGCCGCCATGGCGGGACTAAGGAGATGCGTGCGCCCCCCCGGCCCCTGACGGCCTTCAAAATTACGGTTTGAGGTGGAGGCACAGCGTTCCTGTGGCCCGACACGATCTGGATTCATGCCCAGACACATGGAGCAGCCCGGCTCACGCCATTCAAATCCCGCTTCAGTGAAAATCTTATCCAGCCCTTCGTCCTCGGCCTGTTGTTTGACCAAGCCAGACCCAGGTACCACGATAGCCTGAATAAGGCTGGGTGATATTTTGCGGCCTTTTAGAATCTTTGCGGCGGCGCGCAGATCCTCGATTCTGCTGTTGGTACAGGATCCGATAAAAATCCGGTCCAGAGGTGCATCAGAGATCTTCTGTCCTGCTTCCAACCCCATATAGGCAAAGGCCTTAATCGCCGCATCTTTTTTGATCGGGTCGGTAATTTTTTTTAAGCTTGGAATACGGCCTGTCACAGGGATAACTTGTTCAGGGCTTGTGCCCCAAGTGACCATGGGCATAATCTCGCTGGCATCGAGATTGACTTCTTTATCAAATATCGCCCCCTCATCCGATTTCAGAGAAGACCAATATTCTACGGCGGCCCCCCAATATTCAGCCTTGGGGGCCATCGGGCGACCTTTAAGATAGGCAAAAGTTTTTTCATCAGGCGCAATCATTCCCGCCCTTGCCCCCGCTTCGATGGACAGATTGCACAGGGTCATGCGGCCTTCCATGCTTAAGTTCCTTATGGTATCACCCGCATATTCGATCACATATCCCGTGCCACCGCCCGTGCCAATCTTGCCGATAATTGCCAGCGCAATATCCTTGGCGGTGATATGATCGGGCAGGGTGCCGGTCACTGTGATCCGCATATTTTTGGACTTATGCAGAACTAGGGTTTGGGTCGCCAGCGTATGGGCCACTTCTGAGGTTCCAATACCAAAAGCCAGCGCCCCAAAAGCCCCGTGGGTCGAGGTGTGGCTGTCACCGCAGACAATGGTCATACCGGGTTGAGTGATACCCTGTTCTGGGCCAATCACATGAACAATGCCGTTGCGGACATCGTCTAGGTCAAAATGAGTGATACCATTAGCCTTAGCGTTCACTTTAAGGGCGTTAATCTGTTGCTTTGACAGCTTATCTTTAATGGGCAGGTGACGCGCGGTGGTGGGGGTGTTGTGATCCGGAACTGCCAAGGTTGATGCTGGACTGAATACAGGCAAATTCCGTTGCAATAACATGTCGAAGGCCTGAGGGCTGGTAACGTCATGAATAAAATGTTGATCAATGTACACAATATATCCACCACTTGAATGGACATTGACAATATGCTGTTGCCATATTTTGTCATACAATGTGGTTGCAGGGTTGTTTATATTTGATTCTATAGACATTTCTTTTATCAATTTTCCTATAACCTAATATAAATAAATAATTATTGTCGTTTTTAATCCTTTGCGGCTTATAACTCACAATATCAATATGATT
>DAOWHQ010000052.1:0-11569 GCA_030641355.1 Alphaproteobacteria bacterium | reverse complement strand
CATTGCCGCCTGTTGTTGTCGGTTCTGTGCCTTTCTCGTTGGTCCGGGGAAATCTGCTTCCGGGCTTGAATACCTTTCTTTGAACGGCCTTCAATTGTTTCTCAATGATATCCAGCCGCTTGGATGTCGACTGGGCATGGGATGGTACGGGCACCATAATTCCCCCTGCCACAATCAGACAGATTATCAGGCTAAAGACATTTTTATTTTTCATAAGAAGCTCCAGATCATTACCTCATAAAAATGCCCGCGCAGCCACAAATGACGCGCGGGCATTTTTTAACTTTAAGAATATTAATTTACGCGGGTGTAACCACGACGGTTTTTGGACCACGAAGATTCACCCGTACCTGTTACCGCAGGACGTTCCTTGCCATAACTAACGGTGTGAATACGTGAAGGATCAACGCCAAGTGCTACCAGATAATTCTTCACTGAATTTGCCCGCATATCACCAAGTGCCAGGTTATAGTCCCTTGTACCACGCTCGTCACAATGTCCCTCAACGGTCACTTTAACAGCGGCATGATCTTCGAGCCAAGCTGCCTGAGCCTTCAATCCGGCGCGGGCATCGGCAGAGAGGTCATAACGGTCATATCCAAAATAGACCAGAGCCGCATCAGCAGCAGCATCAAGGGATACCTGAGTATCCGGGTCTTCCATAACCACTTCAACATCAACTTCTTCTTTTGGATCAGCGATCACCTCTTCTTGAGTGTCTACAGTCGTATCCACAGCAGTGTCTTCGACAGTACCCGTATTCGCACAGGCATTTAAAAATAGGGCCATCCCGATTAGCGCCCAATATTTTACGCCATTAATTTTTTCCAGCATTTAGTGGTCCTTCCACGTATCTTATTTATAATTTATCTAACCGATGAAATGCCATTCCCCTTAAGAGTTGGCGGTTGCATTTCTTCAACTTAAACTTGAACTCTTTAGCAAACCGATGAAACTATAACAGAATCATTTATCTAATCAAGGGGGACCATGCAGGATCTGATGCATCAAGGGGCGTAATCATCTGTCTTATGTTATATCCCGTCAGATCAACTGTCCATAATTGAGTTTCCCCACCCCTTCCCTTGTTGTCATAGGGCTGTTGACGAAAGAACATTATCACTCGACCATTTGGCGACCATGTTGGTCCTTCATCAAGATAGCTCTCGGATAGAAGCCTTTCCCCGCTGCCGTCCGGCCGCATTACCCCAATATAAAACTTACCCCTATACTGCCTTGTAAAGGCTATCATATCTCCTCGGGGTGACCATACGGGTGTACTATAACGGCCTTTTCCAAAGCTTATCCGCTTGATATTTTTCCCATTGGCATCCATGACATAGATCTGCTGACTTCCGCCACGGTCCGAGTTAAACGTTACATAACGCGAATCAGGTGAATAGCTTGGCGATGTATCAATGGCAGTATGTTTTGTCAGCCGCTTGGTTTTGCGGGTACTGAGTTCCATAACATAAATATCGGAATTGCCCTTAAATGACTGAGACATTATCACTTTGTTGCCATCGGGCGAGAAACGCGGCGCAAACGTCATGCCCGGAAAATCTCCGAGGATCTCCTGCTTGCCACTGTCTATATTATAAAGATAGACCCGCGGGTTATCATTAAAGTAGGACAGATAGGTAATTTCCTGAGCCGTTGGAGAGAACCGCGGGGTCAGTACAAGATTCTTGCCATTGGTGAGGAACAGGTGATTATGGCCATCCTGATCCATAATCGCCAGACGCTTTACCCTTGATGTGGCTGGTCCGCTTTCCGAGATATAAACCACACGGGTATCAAAATACCCGCTCTCTCCGGTAAGTCTCTTATAAATTGAATCAGAAATAAGATGGGCTATGCGGCGCCAGTTTTTTGGTGATGTGAAATAGCGCAGGCCTGTCATCTGGTTAGTTCCCAGAACATCCCAAAGCCTGAATTCCACCATCAGACGCCCATCTTCCTGTAATGAAATAGTGCCATTCATCAGCGCCTGCGCCCCGATGGCCTTCCAGTTATTAAAATTGGGTGAGCGTAAAGTTGTCTGGGCATTGCCGGACTTGATAAAAGCCGCATTATCCACCACCCGGAACAGGCCGGAACGGGTCAGGTCGGCTTTAACCACAAGGGCGATACGCTGGCCATAATTCTTAACTGACCCGCCGGAAATAATATCATTCTCATTACCTATTAGGTCCGTAATCGCAATAGGCAGAGGGTCCGCATGGCCCCGGTTAACATCAACAACAATCCTCGCATAGGCGCTTGATACCATCAACGCGATGCCTGTCATCACCAATATCAATATTTTAAACAACCTCACTTGCATCTCCATCTATTTTATTGTTAACCGTTTAAAGTATGTTCAGGGTCAAAGATAATTTCCATATCCCGCCATAGGTCATATTGAGCTTTAGGCAGAAAATCATAGGGCGCACATTTTCGTACCGCCCTTAGCGCACTTTCCGCCGCTGTCCTGAAAAATTCCTGCCCTGCTAAATTCATCCGTCCGCTATCCACCACCTTTGGGGCGCCGATTAGCAGACCATCCGGGCTAAGGCGAACATGAACTATTACCCGCAAGCCCTCTGCGCCCTTTGCCCCTGCCGGAATATTCCAGCATTGATTATCATAAATATGTTTGCTTACCGCATCAATAATACTCAGGGTCTGCTGCTGAATATCTATCGTGCTAATCACCTTTTCCTTGCCATAGTCTTTGTCTTTGATCTTCTCGAAAGCGTTAGGCTCTGACTTTTCCCGCTTGTCCAGAAGGGCGGACAGTTTTCCGAAATTAAACCGTCTCGGCTTGCTTTTTGGCGTGACCTTTGGTGGCCGCTTTGAAGCTGTTTCTGCTGGCTTTTTATTTTCCGTTTTCTTTTTGGGTTTTGGCTTTGCTTTCATATCCGGTAACGGCATTGTGGAGGCCAGCTTTGGCGGCTCCGGTGGCATTTCCACCTTACGTTCCGGTGTTTTTTTCTTAGACTTATTTTCGGGCTTTTTCTCCTGCGCACGCAATTTTGTCACATCGCCAATCTTGACTACCTCTATGGGAATGATCTTCATTATAGTCGGCCTGTCCAGATTAAGCATAGGCAGGGCGATCATGCCCGACACCATGATGACAGCGTGAAAGACCAATGATATGATGACTGCATCACGCAATTTTTACTTAATTCTCCGTATCTGTTACAAGGGCCACCCTAGAAAAACCGGCACCGTTCATGCGCCCCATCACCTTCATAACCACGCCATAGTCAACAGCCCTGTCGCCATGAATATAAATCCGGCCATCCTTACGCCCTTCAAAAATAACCTTCAGACGCGGTACCAGTTCATTGAGTTCTATGGCCTCATCCTGAAGATAAAGCTGTCCGTCATTGGCAATGGTAATGGACAGGGGTTTGGTATTCTCCGGCAGTGCCTTGGCTGCGGAATTGGGCAGGTCAATGGGAATACCAACCGTGAGCAACGGTGCTGCCACCATAAAGACCACCAGCAACACCAGCATTACATCCACAAAGGGGGTCACATTAATCTCGCTCATGGGCTTATGCCTGCGTTTAAAGCCCGTGGAGTTATGTCCGCCGTGGTTAAGCATTAATGATGCTCCTCATCCAGTTGACGCGATAGAATTGTGCCAAACTCATCAGCAAATCCCTCCAGACGGTTGGCATAACGGCCAAGGTCATTGCTGATCTTGTTATAGGCCACCACCGCCGGCACCGCCGCCACCAGCCCCATAGCCGTGGCAAACAGGGCTTCTGCTATACCGGGAGCCACAACGGCCAAAGATGAATTATGGGTCAGCGCAATCTGCTCAAAGGCATTCATAATGCCCCAGACGGTTCCAAAAAGCCCGACAAAAGGAGCGGTTGATCCAACCGTGGCAAGGAAGCTCAGATAGCTTTCCAGTCGTTCCATTTCCCGGCTGACCGTGACCCGCATGACCCTGTAAATTCTGTCCTGCAGCCCCATACCCAATTTGCCAGTGCCGCGCCCCGTGACCGACCGCTGCCATTCCCGCATGGCGGCAACAAAAAGGGCTGCCATAGGATGATCCGGGTTTTTCTTTACCCGTCCATATAAATCCTCCAGCGAATTGCCGGACCAGAATTCCATATCAAACTTGTCTGCCTGTGCAACTACGCGTCTAATACGCTTGGTCTTGTCAAAGATAATCGCCCAGCACCACAGGGATGACCCCAGCAACGCCAGCATCACCAGTTGCACAATCCAGTCTGCCTGAGCAAACATTCCCCATAATGAAAAATCCGGAATATCCCCACCGAGATCTATTATATCTACCGCATTTCCAGTTACTTCTTCTGCCATCGAAATCCCTATCCCTTAAATTAACGCGCTTAATTTTTCTACGAATGTTTTTGGCAATCGCATTGGTTTGTCGTCTTTATTCAAAACCGCTGCTCTTACCCGTCCCTTGGCTATTATGTCACCCGCCCTGCGAATGACCTGATCCATAATGATACTGGCGCCGCCAAATTTGGTAACACGGGTATGAATCGTGATTTCATCATTCAGTATGGCCGATTTTACGTAATCAACTTCGGTCCGGACCATGAAGAATTTAAAATCATCCGGTTCCATAAATTGCAACATTTTAACCTGATTTATGCCCACAAGCCTCAACATATCGGACCGTCCACGTTCCATGAATTTCAAATAATTAGCATGATACACAACACCCCCCGCATCGGTGTCTTCGTAATAGATACGAAGGGGCAGTATATGTTCTCCATCCTTGATAATGCCAGAATGTGGCAAAAGTTCAGCCATTTCACTCATCCAGCAAATTCATTTGAGTTTTTTGTTGATCTTTTGGCATATTTACACCGATATGGTCAAAGCCTTGGGGCGATAACATGCGCCCGCGCGGGGTGCGTTGCACTAACCCGGTCTGTAATAGGTAAGGCTCAATAATCTCCTCAATAGCATCCCTTGGTTCGGACAGGGCCGCCGCCAGCGTTTCAATACCCACCGGCCCGCCGTTATAATTAATCCCGATACATTTAAGATATTTGTGATCCATGGAATCCAGCCCACGGGCATCCACTTCCAGACGGGTCAGGGCCATATCTGCCACTTCGCGGTTAACACCGCCATCGGCCTGAACCAGAGCATAATCCGCCACCCGCCGCAGCAGACGTCCGGCAATACGTGGTGTGCCGCGTGCGCGCCGCGCTATCTCTCTGGCCCCGTCACTTGTCATTTCCACACCAAGCACCCGTGCCGCGCGGCGAACTATGGTTTCCAGATCATCCGCAGAATAAAACTCAAGGCGAACAGGGATTCCGAAACGGTCCCGTAACGGTGTTGTCAGTAATCCAGACCTTGTCGTCGCCCCGATCAGCGTGAAGGGCGGCAGATCAATACGAACCGATCGGGCCGCCGGACCCTCGCCAATGATCAGGTCCAGATGATAATCCTCCAGACCCGGATAAAGAATTTCCTCCACCGCCGGATTAAGCCGGTGGATTTCATCAATGAAAAGAATGTCATTTTCTTCCAGATTGGTCAGCAGTGCTGCAAGATCGCCGGCTTTTGAAATGACCGGCCCCGAAGTTGCCCTGAAATTTACCCCAAGTTCCCGTGCCATAATCTGCGCCAAGGTGGTTTTTCCCAATCCGGGCGGGCCATAAAACAGCACATGATCCAGCGCATCATTGCGCATACGGGCCGCTTCAATAAATATCTTCAGATTGTCACATATTTTGCGCTGCCCAATGAAATCGTCCAGTCGCGTGGGCCGGATTGAGGTTTCCACCTCATCGCCTGTCTTCTGTTCGCGGCTTACTTCTCGATCATCACTCCCAAAATCCGTCATTGGCTAAGCTCCTTAAGCCCAAGGCGGATCAAGTCGGATACACTGGCCTCACCGTCAAAAGACCGCGCCACCCCCGCGACCACCATATAGGCTTCCGTCTGACGATAGCCCAGATTGACCAAGGCTGATACCGCATCCTGTATAGCTGTGTTATCGGTAGCCGGAGGCGTACCGTCTTTCACCGTTGCAGGTGACGTCACGGTGGCAAACTTCGCCACCTTGTCTTTCAGTTCCGTGATTATGCGGGTGGCGAGCTTCGGCCCCACACCCTTTGCCCGACCAACCACTGTTTTATCCTGTGCCGCTATGGAATTGGATAGCTCGTCAATTGCAACGACTGAGAAGATAGCCAGAGCCACCTTTGCCCCGACCCCCTGCACGGTCTGTATCAGGTTAAACCAGTCTTTTTCCAACTCGCTGGCAAAACCAAACAAATGGATATGATCTTCGCGCACATGAGTTTCGATCATCAATGTAGCTGCCTCACCCATGCTGGGCAGATTTCCGAGAGTTCGTCCAGAACAGAAAACCAGATAACCGACCCCATTCACATCAAGGACACAAAAATCTTCCCCGATACTATCCACAAGACCCTTGAGCTTGGCAATCATCAGCGTGTCCCCCGAAATAAAACCTGTGCGCCCGCCGCGCTTTTTTTGACCGTATCCTGCAACGTGCCGTGAACACCACCGTTATGGGCATGACATATAGCCACCGCCAACGCATCTCCGGCATCTTCGCCATTGATAACCGCCTGAGGCAGGAGTATTTTCAACATGGCTGCCACCTGTGCCTTGCCCGCATGACCGGCCCCAACAACGGATTTTTTGATATGGTTAGGCGAATATTCCGCCACGGGAATTCCCGCCATTGATGGCACCAAAAGCGCTATGCCCCGCGCCTGCCCCAGCTTCAGTGTTGACATGGGATTTTTATTGACGAAGGTTTCTTCTACAGCTGCAGAAGTCGGCTCCCAGTCGGTGATCACTTGGCTCAGGCCATCAAAAAGCTGTACCAGACGTTCGGCAAGACTGCGATCCCCATCGGAATGAACGACACCATTGGCAACATGAATCAGCCGTGACCCTTCCACATCAATGATGCCCCATCCGGTTTTTCTCAAACCCGGATCAAAGCCAATTAATCTTTGTCGTATCTTGGGCCGTTTTACCGTCACTCGCTAAGCTGCTCCATAATTTCGTCTGAGATTTCATAATTGCCGTAAATATTCTGCACATCATCAAGGTCGTCCAGAACATCAATCATTTTCAGCAATTTACGGGCGGCTTCAAGATCCACCTCAATAGTATTTCCCGGCTTCCAGATAAGCTTTGCCGATTTGGGTTCACTGCCCACGGCATCTATCAGCGTGGCGGTCACATCCTGTAGATCTTCCATAGAGCAATAAATCTCATGAGTTTCATCATCGCTCACCACATCTTCGGCACCCGCGTCCAGAGCAATCTCGAACATATCATCGGCTGATTTAACCGTAGCCTCAAAGATGACCTCACCCATTTTTTCAAACTGAAAGGCCACACTGCCTGTTTCCCCCAGGTTGCCACCATTTTTGGCAAAAGCGGTGCGAATATCCGATGCCGCCCGGTTGCGGTTATCGGTCAGGCTTTCAACGATGATCGCCGTGCCGCCGGGGCCGTAACCCTCATAGCGAATTTCGTCATAAGTTTCCGCATCACCCGCCTGTGATTTATTAATGGCGCGCATAATATTATCTTTGGGCATGGATTGACCACGGGCGGTCTGAACCGCCAGACGCAAGCGCGGGTTACTGTCCAGATCAGGGCCGCCCATCTTGGCGGCAACGGTAATTTCCTTGGATAATTTACTGAAAAGAGAAGATCGTTTTTTATCCTGTGCGCCCTTACGGTGCATGATATTTTTAAACTTAGAATGGCCTGCCATGTATTTGTTCCTGAAAAGATCTTTATCGGGCTTATTTACTCACTGAAATAAAGGTTCCCGACTTTGATAATACACTGGTTACGGTTTGTGAACAGCGAATCGCATTTTTTCAGAAAAAAAGACCTCAAACTATCGGCATAGCCCCGTGCAATCTTGCCCCAAGGCGCAACGGCTCGATGCGTTTGGCAAGGCCGGTTTTGTTGTCTGTTTCCACAAAGACACCGCATAGGGTCGCATCACCCAAGGCCGGAGTAAAACGACCCGTGGAAATCTTACGGGTGAACCGCTGTAGAGGCTCCGCCTTATCCATGCCAATCACGCTGTTATAATCGCCGCACATACCCGCATCGGTCTGGTAAGCCGTACCGCCATCCAAAATCTGGGCGTCTGCTGTGGGGACGTGGCTGTGAGTGCCAACCACCAAAGACGCCCGCCCATCACAAAAATGACCCATAGCCATTTTTTCTGAGGTCGCTTCCGCGTGCATATCCACCAGAATGAATTTCACCGCGCTACCTAACGGGTATTTCTTTAGCTCCGCATCCACCGCTGCGAAGGGATCATCCAGCGCATTCATAAAGACCTGCCCCATGACATTCATGACCAGCATATTACGGCCGCGCGTGTCCTGCACCATGACGCTGCCCCGGCCCGGCGTGCCAGCGGGGAAATTTATCGGTCGGATCAGGCGCGGTTCCCCCGCGATATGGGTCTTGGTTTCCTTTTGATCCCACACATGATTGCCCGTGCTGATAACATCTACGCCCGCATCAAAAAGTTCTTTGCAGATTTTGGACGTGATACCAAAGCCGGACGCGGCATTTTCGCCATTGATCACCACAAAATCCAGTTTCAGCTCTTTGCGAAGTTCGGGAATTTTTTCCACTGCAAGTTTACGCCCGGTGCGGCCAACAATGTCACCTAAATATAATAATCTCACGGTCTGTAAACTTTCTTTTCTGTCACAATAATATCAAGTGGCTGGTCATATTTAGCTACGGGCACATGATCGCTTTTCTGTCCGTCAAATGCAACACCGATCGCGGTAAATTCATGACCTTTCTCGCGGTAAATCTCAAGCGTGCGGTCATAATAGCCGCCACCGTAACCCAGCCTGTAGCCTTTTTCATCAAAGGCAAGGCAGGGTACCAGAATGATATCCGGCATTACATAAAGCAAATTCGGGCTGGGTTCTCTTGTGCCGAAGGTGCCATCTTGCAGCGCCTCCTCCATATCCCATTCCTTAAAGGCCAGATGTTGGTTCTTAGCTACAATGACCGGCAACGCACAGCGGCACTGAATTGCGTTCAGGGCTTTCAGAATGAACAGGCAATCGACCTCGGTCTGAATCGGCATAAAGCCTGCGACGGTATGTGGCTCATTGCTGCGGGCCTTGATGCCGCGCTGAACCTCTCCGGCAATTTCAGGCAGCATTAATACCTGAGATGCAATCAGCCGGGCAACCATACCATCATCCCCGGCATGGAGGTTTCCACGAATAGCCTTCATTTCCTGCCGCAGGGCTGATTTTTTCTGTTTCATGAATTTCCCATATAATAAAAGTGGCGGAACCGTATCTGCCGTACCCTATATATTATCCTCCGGAACCTGTTTAAACAGGTGGGCGCCATATAACCGGACCACGATCCGGACAGGGACAGCTCCCTTCGGAAAGATTATCGCCCCGGGGAGTAAGATAAGATACGCACAGGACAGAACCGCCTCCTCTTATGTAGGACGCCTTACCACATTCAGCAATAGCAGAGTTTGTTTTTCTGATCAGGATTTATGAATTGTGGTAAAATCAAGCTCATCTACGGACGGTATTTCAAAGAGATTTTCACAAAAATCAAACATACCCCGGTCCACATCCATCGCATAGGTATCGCCCTTCTCTGCGTTGCGACCCTGTACCCGCGCCCAGCGCACGTCCCGATCCACGTCTATATAATGCAGACCGATGTCAAAAGCATCCTGCGCGGCGAGGTCATAAAATTTCGCGCGGTGATCCCGTTGCAGCAACCCCAGATCCAGCACCGCATCAATATCCAGCTTCATCAACTGTCGCACATGGGACCAGATCAGGTTTTCCATGCGCCCGATCCGTTCCATGGCCCAGTCATATTCGATGTCACCCCGCAGGTCCGGAGTAAACAGCGTGGTCATCCATTCATCTATGGAAAAAAGCACGGCTCCGATCTCTTGGGATAACTTAATGGCAAATGTGGTTTTACCGGCACCAACGGCACCACATATCAAATGTATTTTCGGCATAAATTACTCCCGCGCTCAAAAGCAAAAAAACCGGCGGGAACAATCCAGCCGGTTTTTATGTGATTAACTTAACAGAGCTTAGTAATTATCATTTGGTTCCAGAATCTGGCGACCACGATATTTACCTGTGCTCAGGTCAATATGATGACGACGGCGCAATTCGCCGCTTTCGTTATCTTCTACATATGTATCGACGCTCAAGCTATCGTGTGAACGACGGTTACCACGGCGATGTGGTGATATTTTCCGTTTAGGAACTGCCATTTTCTTATCCTGACTTAAATACTAATTCTGAATGTATGCCACTTAATGTTAGCACCATATCCGCCCTTGAATATATAATACGCAAAGACTCTGAATCTCAAAAACAGTGTCTTATCGTTAAATGGCCGGTCATTGTCAAGTACTTCTTAGCACTTCTTGGTACTTATTTCTCAATATCACAATGACGGGCCGTATAGACAAAAAATGACCCCAGCAAAATCAAAACAATAAGTAGAGGCAAGTTAATAAATACCAGCATCAAATCTCCAAAAAATCCTGAGAAATAATTTTCACTGATTGTTGTGTTCGTAACTTGCAGGCCTGATTCATATTTATTTATCCATGCCTGCTGTACCGTAATAAGATTGATTATATGTGTGTCGAGATACCTCATAATTTCATAAAAGGTTAATAGCAGGGCTCCCGACCAAAAACCAAATCCTATATATCTAAGAAAAATCACGGCTTACCTCTAGTTCTTTTGTGCGCAAACTATACTGCAAAAAGGGTGTTTTGGCAAATTATCAACAAAAAGGATAAATTATAAGACTATAATGCAGATGATGTCTTGCATCATCAATCAAGATAGTTATATTGCGCCATCAATCACATGGATACGGAGAGGTGGCCGAGTGGTTTAAGGCGCACGCTTGGAAAGCGTGTATAGCAGCAATGTTATCGAGGGTTCGAATCCCTTCCTCTCCTCCATATTTTCTAATTAACTTATTGAAATATATAATAATTATATTTTAGATATATTTTTACCCACCTTTTTACCCACCTAAAAATTTTGTCGTAAGTCTTAAATTAAAGAACCTATAGCAATCCATACCAATGGATTAAGTTCCATACATTCCTTAGCTTACTCTGGGATAATATACTCACTCAGATGTTGACATTCTCTGAATAACTCAACGTTTACCACCCTACATCAAAGGTTCGAACCCCCTAGGGTGTGCGCCATTTTTTTCAATGACTTAGCTATTTTGCGAAGTTCATTTGATAATAATGGGAAACATAGGATAAGACTTTTGCAAACACTCTAGTTTACATTTGCATTGACAAAACAACCCTAATGCATTATATTATATCTATCTCATTGGCCTAAGGCTAAAGGAGTTGAGCTGACGCCATGTGCGTTGGCTTTTTTATTTTATACCCAAATATATCACATTCTATTCTCATATTTTTTCTGTAATTTTCGTCGTGTATTAGAATATTCTACATAATAAGCCGTTACTAGTCGCCTCTCATTATTAGGGTATT
>DAOWHQ010000218.1:0-4130 GCA_030641355.1 Alphaproteobacteria bacterium | reverse complement strand
TAAAAAACTTCTACTTGGTCATGTTCTATATCAGCGTTATATGCATCCAACGGCTTACAGTTCCCGCTACAAAGAGCTTGCCAAGTGGATGCTGAACTATCCGGATCATCCCGATGCCAAAAGAATCTACGCCCTCGCCAAAAAGAAGAATAGAGGGAACGTCAAAAAGCTTCATAAACCATTATCAACACTCGCCTTAAATTTCCCAGCTGATAAGCCTATACGTAAGAAAAAAACAAAAACTGAACCCGTGGTAGCGGTTGCTAAACCAAATACATCTATTGCCAAACCGCTACTTAAAAAAAAGGCCGATCGTGTTGATGTTTACCGCCTGAAAAAGAAAATTAAACGCTATCTGCGCCGCCGCAGTCCCGAGAGAGCTGAAAAAAGACTATGGGCTTTTGAAAGCCGCGCCCTCTTGTCATCAAAGGAATTTAATATATTACTGGCCGATATTGCCGGCGGATATTTTTCTGATAATCAGGATGCAAAGGCATTAGCCTTGGGAAAAATTGCCGCAGGACAAGCGAGAGACATTATCTCACAGCCCGATTGGATAGCGGGGCTTGCCGCGTGGCGGCTCAATGACTGTTCACAAGCGGCAATGCATTTTGAAAAGGTCGCCTATTCATCCGTTGCCGGGGATTGGACGGCCGCCGCCGGTTCTTATTGGGCTGCGCGGGCATATCTGATATGCCGTCAGCCTGAGAAGGTAACCGAACTTCTCTATAAAGCCACCAGCTTTCACAGAACTTTTTACGGTCTTATCGCAGCCCGTCAATTGGGGCAGAAACCCAGTCTCAATTGGGCAGCCCCGCTATTTACTAAAGATCATTATGACTTGATCAAGGGCATACAAAGCGTCCAAAGGACAATCGCCCTGTCCCAAATCGATAAGATAATGCTGGCTGATATGGAACTCAGCAACACTTGGCGACGTGCAAGGGACTACCGCCATGAAGCGCTACTTGGCCTTGCCGCCAAACTGGGGCTTGCCGGAACCCAGCTCAAAATTGGCAAGATCGAGGAACAAAAACGCCGCACAGCACTGGACAGCACCCTTTATCCCATTCCCAATACGGAACCAGAAGGTGGTTTTACCATAGACCGCGCCCTGATGTTTGGCATCATGCGGCAGGAATCAGAATTTAACAGCTGGGCAAAAAGTCATGCCGGTGCCAGAGGTTTAATGCAGGTCATGCCCCGCACTGCCAGCTATATTTCCAGTGACAGGTCACTAAGGTACGGTAGCCGAATCAAATTGGATGACCCACGCTATAACATGGCTCTGGGTCAGCAATATGTACATAGTATGTTGGGCAAGGGTTTTTCAGGAGGTAATCTGTTCAAGACCCTTACGGCCTATAATGCCGGTCCGGGGAACCTCAGAAAGTGGGAGCGGAAAACCAATTTTCAGAATGATCCCCTGCTGTTCATCGAAACCATTCCCGCACGGGAAACCCGAAATTATATTGAACGGGTCATCAGTAACTACTGGATTTACCGCATGAGAATGCAGCAACCCACCCGTTCTCTGGATATGGTTGCAATGGGCGGTTGGCCCATGTATATACCACAGGACGATAATAAGGATAAAAGACAAGAACATGCCTCTCGATAATTCAATAGAATTTACACCCCTGAAAATTGCCATCCTAACTGTATCCGACACCCGCACGCTGGAGAATGATACCTCTGGTCAGATATTGGTGGATCGTTTACATGACGGCGGTCATATTCTGGCTGCCCGCACCATTGTCCGGGATGAAAAAGAAAAACTTTCTGCCCAATTGACAGAATGGATTAATGATGATGGTATTCAGGTAATTATTTCCACCGGCGGTACGGGCCTGACGGGTCGGGATATCACGCCGGAAGTATTTCACAGCCTTTATGAAAAAGAAATAGAGGGATTCGGTGAAATGTTCCGCCTGACATCCTATAAAATTATCGGCACGTCTACTGTCCAAAGTCGGGCAACTGGCGGTGTTGCGAATGGAACATATATGTTCGCCTTGCCCGGCTCAAACGGTGCCTGCAAAGACGGTTGGGACAATATTTTAAAAGAACAACTGGATATTCGTTTTCGCCCCTGCAACTTTGCGGAGATGATGCCCAGACTAATCGAATAGAATTTGGTGTATTATTTACCAATATTCAACATTATAGCTGTAGGGTGATCTCGTAATAAAAATTGATGCTCTAGAGAAGAAAATGTCTGAAAAATCACATATAACAATTATTCAAGATAACAATATAAAGAACAAGTCTTATATTGATCTGGTTAAACACTATAAAGATATTATTCTGGTAGATGTAAATTCTGTTAAACCAGAAGATCTCATAAAATCTACAGTGATTATTGTTCAGGTTGATCTGAATGATCAAAACTCCATAACGCCCCTTAAGGAAATAATGTTGCTGCCTGAACGCAGCCATATTCCAACACTATTTCTGCTTCATGAATTCTCCCGACGAGAAGTGGTTCAGGCCAACACATTGGGCGCAACCGACTATACAGTCTATCCCTGCCCGGATAAAAAATTCATTCAACTTCTAGAAAATTTAATCAACCGAACAGTTGAAAAAGCATGGGAAAAACTAACTGAAATACAGGAAGAAGCCCTCAAGGTCAGTCTGAAAGTTGTGGAAAAAACATTCCATAATGCCGCACGTGGCTTGGAAGTTTCTCAGGATGATGTCAAAGACAGCTGTAACCTTATTGTTGAGGCCACCGCAAAAGATGGTTTGAATGACTGGATGGATGCCATTAAGCAACATCATAACTCGACTTACCGGCATAGCATGATGGTTTGCGGTTATCTTGTGTCTTTTGGTATGCTGATTGGCATCAAAAAATCTGATTTACAATTGCTCGCAATAGGCGGCATGGTACATGATATTGGCAAAGCCGCGATTTCTCTGGAAATACTTGAAAAGCCCACCAAACTTACTAAAGAAGAACAAAAAATCATGGACAACCACCCCAATGACAGCAAGCTTATACTAAAGGGGACTAACTGGGATGAAGTGATAGTAGACATTGCCGCACATCATCATGAAAACCTTGATGGTTCTGGCTATCCAGACGGGCTGAAAGGGGATGAGATCAGCGATATTGTAAGAACGGTGAGTATTGCCAATGTCTTCGCCGACCTGACCGACAAGCGATCTAATAAACCGGCAATGACAGCAGAAAAAGCATTTGAAACAATGTTAGGGATGGAGAATAAACTGGATATTTCTCTCGTAAAAGCCTTTCGCCCAGTCGTCATACCGGAAGAAGAATAGCCCGGCAATGTCCTCAGAAAAAAACTGATTGTCATGCTTGGCATGGAAGGGCGCCTGAATATACCACCGGTTAAAGCCTTCCAAACTATCATTTTATCCGAAAAAAACAGCAGCCGACACAGCAAAAAATACCCATGTTAATAAATTAGCAACCTTAAATTGCTATTTTCCTCCATAGTTTCCAAAACGGGCAGAAACTTAGCTAAAAACAGTCTAAATGGGGTTGCAAAGATAAAATGCTTGGAAAACAATATGTAACCATTGTCCTTGACAATGGCAGGCACGATAAATCATTCATTGATGTGGTAAAACGCTACCACGATGTCAATCTGGTGGATGTGAAGTCGCTAAAGGCGGAAGACTTCAAAAGGTCGTTACTCATTATCATACAGGTTAATCTGGAAGATCCAGAAGTCCTTCGTCCACTGAAAGATAAAATGGCCCTGTCGGAGAGGGAAGATACCCCAGTGTTATTTTTACTTGATACCTTTAACAGACGGGCAATAGTACAATCTAATATCCTTGGGGCAACAGATTATATTGCCTATCCCTGCCCCGACAGTAACTTCATTGAGATCATGGGGGACCTGGTTAATCACACTGTTAAAAAAGCATGGTCAAAATTATCCAAAATTCAGGAATCTGCCCTAAAAGTCAGCCTGAAGGCGGTGGAGACGACCTTCAATAATGCTGCGGCAGGGCTTGAAGTTGCCCAAGCTGAGGTGAAGAATAGCTGCGAGCTGATCATTGAAGCTACGGCGCAGGATGGCCTCACCGACTGGATGAATGCCATACGTCAGCATCACAACTATACTTTCCGCCATAGCATGATGGTTTGT
>DAOWHQ010000189.1:0-4862 GCA_030641355.1 Alphaproteobacteria bacterium | reverse complement strand
GTCGCACGCCGCAAGGGCAGGACGCGGTTGAACAGATGGCCCGTAAAACTATGAAAGATAATATCGCCCGTGGTTCGGTCAATATCAATCTTCAGATGAATCGGGATACGGACAGCACCTCATTCAAGGTTAATCAGGAAATGCTGGATGCGCTGGTTGAAATTGCCACCACTACCGCCATGAATAACCATCTGCCCCAACCCAGTCTGGATGCCTTGATGGGTGTCAGGGACGTCATACAATATGTGGAAGCGGAAGAAGACGAAGCAACGATTAAAGCCCGTGACGGGGCATTGAAAAAGTCATTTACAGAGGCTTTGGATGCTTTTAAATCTTCCCGCGATACGGAAGGGGCCGCCATGCAGGATGTGTTGACGGGCCTTCTGGATGAAATAGAGCGGCTGGTTAAAGAGGCGGATAATTTGGCACAGGATCTGCCCGACCTGATCAAAAAACGTTATATGGAAAAGGTAAATGCGCTTCTGGATGAGAAAACCGGCATTGATCCCGACCGTATCGCTCAGGAGGTCGTATTGCTTGCTACTAAAGCGGATATTAAGGAAGAAATTGATCGTCTTTATGCCCATATAGAAGCAGGAAGATCGCACATCAATGCTGATGGTCAGATTGGACGCAAGCTGGACTTCCTGACGCAGGAATTCAACCGTGAGGCTAATACCCTGTGTAGTAAGGCATCGGATATTCGCCTGACCGATATTGGATTGTCCCTTAAGACAACCATAGATCAGTTCCGTGAACAAGTTCAGAATATTGAGTAGGAAAATGGATAAAAATATAGACCGCAGAGGGTTACTACTTGTCCTGTCATCTCCTTCAGGGGCAGGAAAATCGACCCTGTCGCGATTGTTGTTGGAAAAAGACAAGAATATAAGCCTATCTGTTTCAATGACTACAAGAACGCCAAGGTCGGGCGAAAAGAACGGCGTGGATTATAATTTTGTCTCCACAGCAGAATTTGAAAAACTGGTGAAACAGGATGGTTTTTTGGAACATGCCAAAGTGTTTGATAACTATTACGGCACCCCCGCAGCGCCAGTAGAAGAGGCGATGGGCGAGGGCCGTGATGTTCTATTTGATATCGACTGGCAGGGAACACAGCAACTATCCCAAAAAGTAGCTAAAGATCTGGTGCGGGTATTCATCCTGCCACCAAGTAAAGGTGAATTGGAACGCCGCCTGAAAGAACGGGCGCAGGACAGTGCAGAGGTCGTTGCCAAACGTATGTCCAAAGCCAATCAGGAAATCAGCCACTGGGCGGAATATGACTATATCATCGTCAATGATGACCTAGAGAAAGCTGAACAGCAGCTTTATTCTATTTTGCAAGCAGAACGGTTGAAGCGGGAACGCCAGACGGGTCTTGTATCCTTCGTTCATGAAATTACTGGCGAAGAATAGAGCACTCTTATTCGTATGCCTTTGCCAAGCGGCAAAAGTCTTCAACCGTTAATTCCTCGGCACGACAGGTTTGTTTGATATTGGCTGCCTCCAGATAGGGCAGCGGATCTTTTCCCAAGGCTTTCAGGCTAGTGCGGAGCATTTTGCGCCTTTGGTTAAAGGCGGCATAGACGACCCTTTCCAATATATTCTGCTTTGGTGTGGCACTATGTTCCTCACGCGGGGTAACTGCAACGATACAGGATGTTACCTTTGGGGGTGGAATGAATGCGCGGGCAGGGACATCAAACATGATTTTTGCATCAGCCCGATATTGTACAAGCACAGACAGGCGGCCAAATGCCTTTGTCCGTGGTTCGGCGACGATACGCATGCCAACTTCTTTCTGGAACATCAGCGTGAGGGAGCTATACCAAGGGAGCCATTCTTTTAAGGTCAGCCATTTCACAAGCAGTGCGGTGCCCACATTATAGGGAAGGTTGGCAATGATTTTGACCGGACGGCCTTCGGTATCACCGATGAGTTCCTGCTCATTCACCTTCAGGGCATCGCCTTCTATCACATCCAGTTTGCCCGGATAAGCAGTTTGAACTTCGCCCAATGCTTTGATGCAGCGCGGGTCCATTTCCACTGCCACCACGCGGTGGGCGCCATTCATTAAAAGGGCGCGGGTCAGGGCACCGGGGCCGGGGCCAACCTCATAAATGATGGAGTCTTTCAGGTCGCAACCTCCAAGTCCATTGGCTGAACGGGCGATTTTTCCGGTCAGGTTAAGATCGGTCAGAAAATTTTGGCCCAATGATTTTTTGGCGTTTAGCTCATACTGGCTGATGACATCCCGAAGCGGGGGCAGGCCGTCCTCATACATGGCCCGTCATCCGGTTTGTGTATATCTGTTGGGCGACCTTTATGGCATTGATCATGCTGGTTGGGTTAGCCTTATTCTGTCCTGCGATATCCAGTGCGGTTCCATGATCCGGTGAAGTACGGACAATGGGCAGGCCGATTGTCACATTTACGCCGCTATCAAAATCAAGCGTCTTGATGGGGATCAGGGCCTGATCATGATACATGCATAATGCGGCATCATATTTGGCGCGGGCTTTCTCATGAAACATAGTGTCGGCGGGCAGGGGGCCTTGTATGTCCAATCCTTTATTTCGTAACCTATCCAGAGTCGGGCCAATGACAAGCTGTTCTTCATTCCCCATTGTTCCATCCTCGCCCGCATGGGGGTTTAATCCGGCAACGGCGATCCGAGGGGATTTAATGCCAAAGTCTTTTATCAGGGATGCATTGATTTTTTCACAGGTTCGGCGAATAAGATCAGGGGTGATAGTTTTCGCCACTTGGGTAAGTGGTGTATGAATCGTCAGGGGAACAACACGCAACCCATCAGAAACCAGCATCATTACCGGAATCTCTGCAGCGGAGGTTTTCTTCTTGCACAACTCAGCCAGATATTCCGTATGGCCGGGAGATGTGAAACCGACTTCATACAGGATGGATTTTTGTATTGGTGCGGTTATCAGTGCGGCGGCTTGGCGGTCAAAGATTAATTCAACGGATTTTTCAATAGCACCAATAGTCAGTGCTGCCGTTTGCGTTGATGGCGCGCCAAATTCAAAATCAGCATCATGACCAATATCCAGCACAGGCAGGGCAGTCTGAAAAATATCACTTACTTCCGCGAGGGATGAAACCGCTTGCAGGGGAATATCTATCTCTAATTTCAGGGCGGTTTTGGCAAGTATCTGCTCGCTGCCGACAACGATAAAGTCCGGTAATTTATGCTCATTTCGTGCCGCCCAGCTTTTCAGTATGCTTTCGGGCCCAATGCCGGATGGCTCCCCAATGGAGATAGCAAAGGGGAGCGGTTTTTGGTTATTTATAGTCGATAATGGCATCGCGGCGAAGATCCCTAAGGTGACGCCTGGCAATGAGTCCAACCCGTTGCTGAGACAGTTGCCCCTCTACGCTATCATAGTCCGGAAGCTTAATTACAGCCGCCTCTTTTCCACAAAGTACAAATATACGGAAGCCGGTATCTTCCTTAAGGGGGCTGGATGCACGACCAACCTCAAGGTCTAGAATTGTTTTTTGCAGTGGCTTTGGCAGATCTGAAATTGCGAGATTGCCGAGGCTGCCGGTTTCTTTTGCCCCGATTTTTTTGCCTTGATCCGCGAGATTTTCGCAGCTCTCAATCTTTGCAGATTCCGTCGTAATAAAATTCTTCAACACATCCAGTTTATCACTTTGGGTATTTTCGGAAAATTCAAAGAACATATGTTGTAAATCAACACGTGTATCTGTTTCGCTAGGCGTCAGGATTTTTCTCTTCCCCGCCAGTTGAAGGATATAAAAACCGTCTTCTGTTTCTACGGGATCTGAAATATCACCTGTTTCCATTGTTTTGAGTGTCGTGAAAATTTCTGAATTAAGTTGAGATTTCATAAGCCATCCCAAATCACCGCCCACAGCAGATGTGGTTGATTGTGAATATTGGCGTGCCATCTGCTGAAAAGAAATGTCCTTTTTTAATTGTCCCACTATTTGATGAGCGGCATTGCGGATTTCTTCCCTTTTTTCATTTTCAGAAACCAAAAGAAAAATTTCCAGAGGGTGATATTCCAACTGTCCCTTGTTGTTTGTCATCCGATCCAGAATCAAATAGATTTCTTCATCACTAATGCTGACCTGAGGCATTAAAAGCCCCCCAACTACTTGATCCCATGCCAAACTGGCCTCTATCTGATGGTACATAGATTCTTTACGGATGCCGACTTTATTTAATTGTACCTCTAATTGTTTGGAGGTCATCCTCAACTGCTGCGCATATGATGTGAAGGATTGTTCCTTTTCTCCCCTGCTGATGACAGTTTTATATTTTTCAGCTTCCTGAACTTTTAATTTGTCATCAACCAGACTTTGCAGGCCCTGTTGATTCAAATACTTTTGATCCTGTTCGCTAAATTGTTGCTGGCCCGATGACATCATAAACAATAACACCCGTTGTTTCAGGTCATAGAGTGATATGGGGCTGTCGTTAACGACGGCAACGATTTGCTGCACATCACTAAGCTGCTTAGTGTTATCTGACTGCTGCGCAAAACTGCTCACCGGAGATAACAAAAAACTGCTTATGATACTAGCCAAGCCTAATCTTTTTAGTACTGCAATAAAGTTGCGATTTAATTTATTCATAGCTAACCTTGATCCAACTCTTAAATTTTACGATACATCTATACCTGTGTATTGTCGGGAAATATACTGGTAAATATCTGAAAAATCAAAAGGCAAATTATCCCAGATGTTTTAGCACCAACCTTAAGTGGATTGTACTTGATGGGGTAATATCCCTGTCTGATGTTAACCGCCTTTCAAAGCCCAAGCCAAATTCCAGACACTCATTCTTGTATTTTATACCAGCATCATAGGAAATT
>DAOWHQ010000277.1:0-5386 GCA_030641355.1 Alphaproteobacteria bacterium | reverse complement strand
TAAACTGTGGTCATCTTGAGGTCTTCCGGCCGGATGGGGCTGTATTCCTCATTGAGTTTCATGGGGGTGGCAAAATAACCCAGCGGCAATCTCTGGATCAAATCCCTGACCCAGTCATCACTTTGTTTTAGATGCCCCGACGTTGTTGATGTGCTGGGCGGCTTTCTAGGTCATATCCTTGCGCCATGAATTATTCCTGCTAACCGCACATTTCCTGTAACTTCGCCTTGATCTCATCAGGCAAGGAAATGGCTTTGCGTTTTACTTTATCAAAATATAAGCCCGTCAATACGGTAACAGCAGCTAGGCTACCTAACTCTATATTGCGCATTTCATGGCGGAATTTGATCGACTTATCAGTATATTCAACGATTTCGCTATGGATGGTTATGACATCCCCCGCCATAAGCTCGCCCTTATACTGAATGTTCTGTTCTACCGCGACCATACCTTTTTGCTCGTCACGCATACTTTTACCCTGCAAGCCAATCGTAGAGAATAAATTCCATGTAGCCTCATCAAACTTCCCCACATAATACATAACATTCATGTGACCCATATGATCACAATGCCAAGGGAAGACAGCCCCTTGATACGTCAGAATTTCTTTTTCCATCGGATATCCTTTTAAATTGATTGGAGATAACTCCCTCCACGCTCGCGTATTTTTCTCATTAGTATAACGACATCAATCCTGTTGCAACCATTCTTCTAGTAAATGACGGGCAATGGCTATTTGGGGGGGAATTTTGAAGGATTCATCCCCGTCAGTTTCAAATAATTGCCGAAGCGTCTCTTTCTCCATCCACATCGCGTCCACCAACTCATCTGTATCTATGGTAATTTCCGTGGTCAGAGCCTCGGCCCGGACCCCGATCATCAACGACGAGGGAAACGGCCAGGGCTGGCTACTGCTGTAGGTAACTTTTCCCACTTTGACCCCTGCTTCCTCAAATACCTCGCGGCGGGTGGCTTCCTCGATCGTCTCCCCCGGTTCTACGAATCCGGCCAGTGCGGAGTAATTACCCTCTGGCCAGCCAACACCGCGCCCTAGTAGGCATTTATCGCCGTGACTCACCAGCATAATCACCACCGGGTCCGTACGCGGAAAATGCTCCGCCCCGCAGGGCTCATTGGTGCATTTACGCACGTAACCGCCCCGGTCAGGTCGGGTGGCGTGACCACAGCAGGAGCAGAAATGCCGCCGCCCATTCCATTCAAGCATGATCTTACCGCGGCCCAGCAGGGACGGCATGGCGCTGAAGCCATCCGCGCTTAGCTGAAGGGCGATAGACCGTAAGTCTATAAACTTCTCATGATCCGGCAGGTCAACTTTTTGGGGTAACGCAACGGCAAAGGTGGCAATCTTCCCGTCTATGCCCTCTCCATCTATACCAATGAATACCCAGTCCGTATGCGCCCAGTCACCGCCTGTCATGACGTTCACCTCATCCACTGTTCTAACGGCGGGACGCAGACCATCGGTGGTATCCATCAAAGGGCGTCCACCGGCATAGATCAAAAAGCGGCTGTCGGCATGGGTGATCTTCTCAAAAATCCACTTATCATCACCCCTGAAGCTATCCGCAGGGTCAAGGGGAAAGCCGCTAAAAAAAAGATTGTCCGACATCATGTATTCTCAATTGTTGATTGGAAAGAAAGCAAAGACTGCCACAGACAATATATTTTTTCCACAACTATGAATAACCGACTTGATCTTAAGTTAAAAAAAGACCATATATGCGCCCGAGAGGTTGGCGGACGTTTGACTCGCCAATCCGGTCAGACCCGGAAGGGAGCAGCCGTAACGAGATATTTCGGGTCGTTCAATCTCTCACCATTCCATACGTAAAAAATCATACTCATTGCTGGCAAAATTTTTACGGCGGTTCTATAGTGGAAAAAACAACTCTTAATACTCGTGGATTTAAGACCCGTATGTCAGATACCCCTTCCAGCAAAGCCGCCAGCAAACCTGATGAAAATTACCGTGTTCTGGCGCGTAAATACCGCCCCTCCAATTTTGATGAGCTTATCGGGCAGGGTGCCATGGTGCGCACCCTATCCAACGCCATCGAAACCGGGCGGTTGGCCCACGCCTTCATCTTGACCGGCGTGCGCGGGGTTGGCAAAACCACTACCGCCCGCATCATTGCCAAAGCACTGAATTGTATCGGACTGGATGGCAAGGGTGGCCCGACCATATCCCCCTGCGGTAAATGTGAAAATTGCATAGCCATTGCCGAATCCCGTCATGTGGATGTGATGGAAATGGATGCGGCAAGCCGTACGGGTGTTGATGACATCCGGGAAATTATCGAAGGGGTGCGCTATTCGTCCGTCTCAGCGCGCTTTAAAATCTATATCATTGACGAAGTTCATATGCTGTCCCGCAATGCCTTTAATGCACTGCTGAAAACGCTGGAAGAGCCACCGGAACATGTGAAATTCATCTTTGCCACCACGGAAATCCGTAAAGTACCCGTCACCGTTCTCAGCCGTTGTCAACGCTTTGACTTACGTCGTATTTCCATCGAACAGTTAAGCAGTCATTTTGCCAAGCTGTCCGAGCTGGAAAAATGCGAGATAGATGATAAAGCCCTTGCCATGATTTCACGGGCCGCAGAAGGGTCTGTGCGGGATGGACTGAGCCTGCTGGATCAGGCCTTCGCTCATGGCGCGGGCAAGGTTACCGAACAACAGGTTCGTGATATGCTGGGCCTTGCCGACCGAACGCAGGTACTTGACCTCTATAAAGCCATTATGAAGGGCGAAACGGCGGACGCCCTAACCCAATTGCGCAACCAGTATAATCATGGTGCCGACCCGGAAGTTATCCTGAGTGATATGCTGGAGCTGACCCATTGGCTGACCCGCCTGAAGGTAGTTCCCGATGCGGGCGAAGACATCGTCACCTCAGAAGCGGAACGCAAGGAAGGTCTTGCCATGGCTACGGCGCTGAGCATGCCGATCCTGACCCGTACATGGCAAATGTTGCTCAAAGGACTGGATGAAGTAAAACTCGCCCCCTCTCCCATGTCTGCGGCGGAGATGGTGCTGGTCCGTATGACGTATGCCGCCAAGCTGCCGACACCGGGCGATATGATCAAACAGTTGAAAAATTCACCTCAGGGTGAAAATCAGGGGGCGGCCCAAAAATCCGAGCAGACATCATCACAAAAACCTACCCAGAATTCACAAAGCCCACAGGCCAGTGACAACGGCAGCGCCCCAACAGCCTTTCATGTCATCCAGACCAAGGGGCAGGCACGTATATTGGCGCAGGATGTTTTCCCATCTGAAGATCAGAAATATGAACCGTCTCCCAATAGCTTTGAAGAATTTGTCGCGCTTTTTGAAAGTCATAACGAAGCCTCTATCGCTTTTCAGCTCAACGATAATGCCCATCTGGAAAGCTTTGCCCCCGGACGGCTGGACATCCGACTGAAAGAACAGGCGCCCAAAAATCTGACCGGTAAAATGATCGAACTGCTGAAACAATGGACCGGGAAAAGCTGGATTATTTCCCTGACCATGGCGCAGGGCGACGACACCCTGTTTGAACAGAATGAAGAAAGTGCGCGGCAGTTACGCGAACGGCTCATGAAAAACCCGTTGATCAAGGCCGTGCTGGATCAATTCCCAGGTGCCGCGATTTCCGACATTCGTAAAAAAGTAGAAGAATTTGTCCTTTTAGATGATGGCTCATCTGACTATATCAATGAAAACTTCCTTGTCGGGGAAGATGAATTCGGTCTTGAGTGACCCGCATGGAGAAGAAATGAAAAACCTCGGTAAAATGATGAAACAGGCTCAGGAAATGCAAGGCAAGATGTCCGATATGCAAGCTGTTCTGGAAAAAGCAGAATGTAGCGGGCAATCGGGCGGCGGTTTGGTTTCTGTGACCCTGAACGGCAAGGGCAATATGAAAGCCCTGAAAATTGATCCAAGCATCTTTAATTCTGATGATGCGGAAGTGGTCGAAGATCTGATCGTTGCGGCTTTCAATGAAGCCAAGCGCAAGGTCGAGGAATATTCTCAAAGCGAAATGGCAAAAGTCACCGGCGGCCTTCAATTGCCGGAAGGTTTTAATCTGCCCTTTTGAACTAGCAAAGGTGCGCTCATTTGTATCGCAAGGCTTCCTACGGTTCTGAACTTGATCAACTGATCCAGCTGCTCTCCAAGCTGCCGGGGCTGGGCCCGCGCTCGGCACGGCGGGCGGCCCTGCAGCTGATCAAGCGTAAAGATTCACTCATGCGGCCCCTGTCCACGGCACTAGCCGAGGTGGCGGAATATGTTCATCCCTGCTCTACCTGTGGCAATCTGGACACCACCGACCCCTGCCATATCTGTGATAATATAAAGCGGGATATATCAACCGTCTGTGTGGTTGAGGATGTGGCCGACCTGTGGGCGCTGGAGCGGGCCGGAACTTTCCGCGGACTTTATCATGTCATCGGCGGTACGCTGTCCGCTCTGGACGGTGTTGGCCCCGAGGATCTAAATATCAATTCACTGGTTGACCGGGCTTTGGCGGATAATATCCATGAAGTGATCATCGCCACCAATGCCACCGTTGATGGACAAACCACGGCCCATTATATGGCTGACCGGCTAAAGGACTGTGACGTTACCATCACCCGCCTTGCCCACGGTGTGCCCGTGGGGGGGGAACTGGATTATCTGGATGATGGTACGTTGACCGCGGCCCTCAAATCAAGAAGGGCTTTCTGATTATACATAAAGGTTCCTGTCACTGCGGAGTCGTTAAATTTGCCGTTGAGGCCCCGGCGGATATTAATGTAGTTAGGTGCAATTGCTCCCTATGTAGTATGGTCGGATTCATTCACCTGATTGTGGAGAAAGAAAATTTCACTCTGCTTCAGGGTGAAGATAATCTCGGCCTATACAGCTTCAATACCCATGTTGCACAACATCTGTTTTGTAAGACGTGCGGGGTGAAGTCTTTTTATGTTCCCCGCTCCCATCCGGATGGCTATAGCGTCAATATCAACTGCCTTGATCACAGCGCCATAAAAAGCATCACGACCGAGGATTTTGACGGACAGAACTGGAAAGATAACATCGGTAAAATTACCTGAAGCTAGCTTTCCACCCCCCATATCTCTTTATTTTCTTCTATAGATATAATTTCTATATTTACTTAAAGCGCTAACTAGTCCTTAAGTGCTAGTCCTTAAGCACTGGTCCTCTATATTTATTTAATAGTAGTAATAATCAGTATTAAATTTCTACTATTTCAACGACATCGTAAGGTTATAAAAATGATTAAGAAAAAGGTTCATCACTCCGGTGGAGATATCACCTTTTCCGATAATTAACTCTGCTCTCACAAATCCAGCGTCAAGGATAAGATCACTTATAC
>DAOWHQ010000188.1:0-4250 GCA_030641355.1 Alphaproteobacteria bacterium | reverse complement strand
TATTGAATCAAATCATTGAAGCTAGGGAAAATAAACTGCCCTACGGCTTGGTGTCTGCGACCACTGGTAAAGAGGTCAATAAGCATTTTGTCACCACCCCGCCTAGTGATAACAGTGCTGAAATAGTTGAATGGCACCAGAATGACGCCGTGTCGCTCTATATGTTCGGAGCCGGACATGTGGGCAAGGCCATGGCGGCGGTTCTGGGGCGGCTTAACTTTGAGGTTAAATGGATAGATGACCGCAAGGGTCAGTTTCCAGAGGTAATGGCGGATAATGTGGAGAAAATTCTGTCGGATGATCTGGTTTCCCAAGTGGGTCAAGCCCCTGCCAAAGCCATCTTTTTAATTTTCACCTATAGCCATCAACTGGATTATGAAATCACCGCTGAGGTGCTAAAAAGGGATGATTTTCTTTATTGCGGCTTGATCGGGTCACAGACCAAACGGGCGCGATTTGAGAAATATTTTGTCAAATCTGATGGTTCAGTTGAACAATTGAAAAAATTAACATGTCCCATAGGCTTGGTCCATATCACTGGCAAGTCACCGGATATCATCGCTATTGCTGTGGCGGCTGAGTTGCTTAGCCTATCACCAATGAAAAAGGAAGGGCCGCAATAATGGAAGTGGATTTTGTAAGTTGGATTAGTCTGGCTATTCGCTGGTTGCATCTGATCACCGGGATCGCATGGATCGGATCGTCATTTTATTTTATCTGGCTGGATAACAGCCTGAATAAACCCGCCACCAAAGAAGATATGGATTTGGGCGTCGGTGGCGAGTTATGGGCGGTTCATGGCGGCGGGTTTTACCATAAAAAGAAATATCAGGTCGCCCCCAGCCATATGCCCGAAGACCTTCACTGGTTCAAATGGGAAGCCTATTTCACCTGGATCAGCGGCTTCCTGTTGATGGCAGTGATCTATTATTACGGGGCCAGCCTGTTCCTGATTGATCCGGCTAAAATGACCCTTTTGCCTTGGCAGGCCATTGGTATCAGTCTTGGTTTCATGGTCGGCGGCTGGATATTTTATGACCTGCTGTGCAAAAGCCCTATTGGTGATAATAACAAGCTGTTCGGCCTGATCTGGTTCATTGCCCTGACCGCTGCGGCCTACGGCCTGTCAGAGATATTCACCGACCGGGCGGCCTTTATCCATGTGGGGGTTATCATCGGCACCGTCATGGCGGCCAATGTGTTTATGGTGATCATCCCGAACCAGAAAAAGACGGTTACAAGCCTGTTAAATGGCGAAGAACCTGATCCATCCTTGGGGCTTAAGGCCAAGCAGCGTTCCCTGCATAATAATTATATGACCCTGCCCGTCTTGCTAATCATGGTCAGCAATCATTACCCGATCCTGTTTGGTCATAATTATGGCTGGCTGATTTTAGCGGGGCTTGGTATCGCGGCCTGCCTGATCCGGCATTTCTTTAACCTGAAGCATAAGGGCGTGGTGAATTATTTTTATCCCGCGTCCGGCGCGGCGGTTTTTATCGCTGTAATGCTCATGGCGTCATATGACGGAAAGATAGCTACTGGCGCGGCAGGAGATATCGCCATCACGGATATCCGGGTTATCATCAATAAACATTGTGTCAGTTGTCATAGTGACGTGCCGACCAATGAGGCATTTGAAGAGGCGCCATTGGGGGTGATGTTTGATAAAATGGATGAGGTGATCCGTTTTCGGGAGAAAATAATCGAACAGGCGGTAAAGTCCGATACCATGCCTCTGGGCGACGAGATGGAAATGACGGAAGGCGAGAGAAAGAAATTGGGGGACTGGTTATCACAGCAGTGAGGATTATTCGCCTGAAAATATGGATTTAAGATCTTGAGTTTCTGCCTTCTCTTCCATATTCAGGCTAGCAATACATTCATCTAGATGAGCCAACATCAGGGTAACGGCCTTTTGCTCGTCATGTTCCGAGATGGCTTTTACAATTTCGCTATGATCATCATTGCTGCAAAGGCTACCGCCGGCCTTGCCGTACAGCGCTATGATTAAACTCGTCTGGGAGATTAATTCTTTGAGAAATTTTGTGATTACCTCATTGCCTGAAATACGGGCGATTTCAAGATGAAAATCTCCGGTTAGTCTGATCCATGCAATGCGGTCATTACGGGCGATACAGTCTTTTTCCGCCTGTACCAGATTTTTTAAAACTGCAACGTCTGATTCTGAGTGTTTTTGTACGCAAGCCCTCAAAACAGCCTCTTCAATGATTTGTCTGGCCTCAAAAATCTGCCGAGCCTGAGCGGTGGAAGGGCTCGCAACTATGGCCCCCCTATTGGGTCTGATTTCCACAATATTTTCGTAATTAAGTCTGGTCAGGGCGCGGCGGATTACCGTACGGCTGGCACCAAAAATTTCACTTAATGATTCTTCCGTAAGCTTCGTACCCGGTGCAAGACGCTGTTCGAGGATAGCATCAGAAATTTGTTGGTGAATAACTTCTTCACTGGAATTTTTTTTGCCCGACTTTGAAGGCCTTATCAAACTTTCCTGTGCCACAGCCATATTTATCCTCTGAAATAAACTTATTGGGTTATTATACGTTGAATATAAAGAAATAATACAATAATAATGAAGATTGTGAACAAAATTTCTCTATCCCCTATAGTATGTTATAATGATGAGCGTTGACGATTATGAGATCAGGTGTCTATGAATAATACCGAACTGAAAGCCGTACGCGGCAGCCTGCTGTATTTTACGGGTGATCCCTTTTATGAGGATGTAAGCAGATGTATGCATCATGAGGCGGACGGTATTCTGGTCATAAAAGACGGAATCATTCATGATGTGGGGCCAGCCTGCAAAATCTTGGCTACACTGGACCCGGCGGTCGAAATCACCCATTATCCTAATTGCCTGATCATGCCGGGGTTCATTGATACCCATACCCATTATGTTCAAATGGAAATTATGGCATCCTTTGGTAGTCAGCTTATTGACTGGCTGGAAGAATATACTTTTGTTGCAGAACAAAAATTTCACGATAAAGCCTATGCTGACAAGGTCGCCGATAAATTTTGCGATCAGCTATTGCGTAATGGCACCACCACGGCGGCGGTATTCTGTGCCACTTACCCTCAATCCGTGGACGCCCTGTTTGAACAGGCTGAAAAACGCAATATGAGGATGATAGCGGGCAAGGTTATGATGGATCAAAATGCGCCGATCCCGTTACTGGACACCGCAGAAACAAGTTATGAGCAGTCCCGCGCCTTGATTGAAAAATGGCATGGCACGGGTCGGGCGTCCTATTGCATTACCCCCCGCTTCGCCCCGACCAGCACCGCAGAACAATTGGAAGCGGCTGGCGTTCTTAAAAAAGAATTTCCCACCGTTCATGTGCAGTCACATATTTCTGAAAATAAGGAAGAGATTGACTGGGTTGAAAAACTTTTCTCCAATTTCAAGGATTATCTGGATATGTATGACAGTTTCGGATTGCTTGGTGACCGTACGGTATTAGCGCATGGCATTCATTTGACAGCATCGGAGCGTGAGCGACTGTCAGAAAGTGGAACAGCCTTGTCTCATTGCCCCACATCCAATTTATTTTTGGGTAGTGGGTTATTTGATATAGGCCTCGTTATGAGAAATAACACACCCATAAAGTTAGGGGTTGGAACCGATGTGGGAGCCGGCACGAGCTTCTCAATACTGCAAACATTGGGAGAAGCCTATAAAGTCTCTCACCTGATCGGACAGGCTATGACAGCACCACAGGCGTTTTATCTGGCCACCTTGGGCGGCGCAAGGGCTTTGAATATTGCGGATAACGTGGGAACTTTCAAAAAAGGCCACGAGGCAGATTTTATCATTCTGGATATTAACACTACTGACCTTATGGCCTATCGGGCGGCACATGCCAAATCCATAGAGGATTTACTATTTATCCTGATGATTATGGGCGATGACAGAGCTATTCGTGCCACTTATATTGCGGGTCAGTGTTTATGGTCAGCTACGTAATATTTTCAATATTGCCGCCGTTTTTTCTTTCATCAGGGCAATGTCGCCCCTTGATTCAACGTTCAACCGGACAACAGGTTCTGTATTGGAACTTCTTAAGCTGAAACGCCAGTTGGGGAATTCCAGACTGATACCATCCGTATTATCCTGAGCAATGCTCTCGTCTTTAAAGGCAGCCAGCACACGGTCAATGGCTTCTTTTGGAGCCTCCAGTTTGTTATTGATCTCACCGGATGAGGGGAATTTTTCAATTCGTTCC
>DAOWHQ010000100.1:0-8782 GCA_030641355.1 Alphaproteobacteria bacterium | reverse complement strand
CCTTGAGCTGGAGCATGTGATCTACCCCGAAGCTCCGAAGCTCATGGCATTGGGCCGGGTTTCCATCAGTGGCAACAAAGCGATCATAGAAAAAGCCACCTATCCTACAGGCGGCCTGATCAGTCCGGAGCCTATCACCTAATACCCTTTTTCGTCACTCCTGCCTTCGCAGGAATGTCAGATAAGGGAGAGTAAAAGGAAAATACTTGGGATAGCTGTATTGTCGCCTTTTGTTTGTTAGCTTTAAAAGGCATTGTCCAGATAATGGCGTACGGCGTTCTGAATATGCCTAAACCGATCGCCGCCCAGATGCTTGCCGCCGTACCAGCGGGTGACCACAATGATATGATTGTGCAATTCTTCCCGCTCTAACATTCGTATGATAACCATGCCTGCCCCAGATTCCCCATCATCATACTTGACGGGAACATCACCTTGGAGAAATCCCCAGCTATTATGGGTCGCCTTGGCGAATTTCTTCTTTCGGCAGAGTTGTTTGATAAATGCCTTTGCCTCTGCAACGGAATGACATGGCCCGCCCGAAACCGAATATTTAGACCCCCGGTCCTTAATAATGCCATCAAATATACGCATAGGGTTCTATAAATGGATTTGCCAAAGAAAGTCAAGCATTGGGAAACTTATGAATAAACGCCAGAATACCATTGGTCCCAATATTCACCCCAACGTCTTCCACATATAACGCACCTGAATTTTGAATCCTGCGGCGACATCCGGCGATGCTTCCACGCCCTCTTTAAAGCCCATAGCCAAGTAAAAGTGGATCGCGTTTTTGGTGGACCATAGATAAACGTCACGAACCTTTGTCCGCTGCCGTATATCTTTTTCAAGGTGATCCATCATTATTCGACCTATGCCACGTCCCTCACATCCCGGTTTGATATAAACCGCGTTAATGCGGGCATGGGTGGGGTTTTTGATGATCCTGCCCCCTGTGGGATGCAGGTCGACCTTATCAGTCAGGCTCCAGCCGCCAACGGCTATGATCTCGTCATTGTCTTCGGCGACAAAGGCAAATTCCGGAATTTTGAAATGAAAGGCGGGGTTGTCTTCCGATACCCAAGCCGCTGTTGTCGCTGCGCCATATGCCTCTGTGCAGATGCCTGCGATTGAAATTTTCATGATCTCCTGAAAATTCTTCTCGTCGGCAGCCGTAACAGAGCGGATGGTCATTTTAGTGATTTCCCGTATGGGTTATCGCCTTTACGCAGTAACAGGCGGATCGGCACACCGGGCAATTCAAAATCCCAGCGCAATTCATTAAGCAGATAGCGTTCATAACTTCGCGCTACATCGGCGGTACGGTTACAGAAGATAGCAAATGTTGGCGGGCGGGTTTTCACCTGCGTCATATAGCGCATCTTGATCCGGCGGCCTTTGACCGATGGATGGGGGTGATAGGACGTGGTCGCTGCCAACCATTTGTTGAGCTTTGCTGTACTCACCCGCCGGTTCCACATACGGTAAGCATCAAACACTGCCGGCATCAGTTTGTCCACGCCCTTGCCCGTTAAGGCAGAGATCGGGACCACCGGAATTCCTTTGATCTGCGGCAGGGAATGTTCCAGTGTGTCCAGAATGTCCTTCATGACCTCCTGACGGTTTTCCATCAGGTCATATTTATTGAGCGCGATCACCAATGAGCGGCCCTCCTGTACGATCAGGCTGGCGATACTCAAATCCTGTTTCTCAAACGGCATGGTCGCATCGACCATCAGGACAACGACCTCGGCAAAGTTCAGGGCGCGGATGGTATCGGCAACGGACAGCTTTTCCAGCTTTTCCATCACCCTTGATTTCCGGCGTAGTCCCGCCGTATCAAACATCCTTATTTCACGATCTTCGTAAAAATATGTCACGCCGATGGAATCGCGGGTCAGACCAGCTTCGGGGCCGGTAATTTGCCGTTCTTCACCGAGCAGGTAATTGACCAGTGTGGATTTTCCCACATTGGGCCGTCCGACAATAGCCATCTGTAGCGGCAGACCATTATCGACTTCCGTGGCCTCGGCTTCTTCGTCACTTACCTCGCCTTTGATGGATATGGACTTGCTGATAATCTCGTCCGGCTCTTCTTCTATTTCCAGTTGGTTATCCAGAATAACTTTATCGAAAGCTTCGATCAGTTCGGATAGCCCCTCGCCATGCTCGGCGGAAATGGAGACGGGATCACCCAGTCCCAATGAATAGGATTCGTAGATTCCGGCCTCTGCGGCCCTGCCCTCGCATTTATTGCACAGCAGAATTACCGGAGTCGTACCGCGCCGGAGAATATCGGCAAAAAATTTATCCAGCTGGGTCACCCCCGCACGGGCATCAATCATGAACAGGACAAAATCCGCCTCTTCAATGGCAATGTCGGTCTGAATACGCATACGGGTCGCGAGCTTTGTAACGCCGTCTTCCTCAAGCCCTGCGGTATCGATGGCGATAAAGTCCATCCCGCCAAGGTTGGCTTTTGCCTCACGGCGATCACGGGTCACACCGGGGGTATCGTCCACCAGAGCCAAGCGCTTGCCCACAAGCCTGTTAAATAAAGTTGACTTGCCCACATTGGGGCGGCCAATCATTGCTACTTTAATAGCCATTTCAATTTCCAAATAATAATTGGCCCGTTCTTTACTCAAAACGGGCCAATAAAGCAATCACTAAAGAACGGTGATGTTATCGCATGGCGATAAGTTCAGCATCCCGTGTCAGGAAGTAAAGAGTATCATTCACCACAATCGGGCTCATTTCCATATCATCGGGCAATTCCATGCCGCTGATGAATGAGCCGTCATAAGGTGATATCGCTACTGCAAACCCATGTGAAGAAGTGATGATCAAACGATCACCGGCAAGGGTTGGCCCATGCCATAACACAGCTTCTTTCCGGCGGTCGGGATCTTTAAATCTTTCCAGCTGACGTACCCAGCGCACAAGACCCGTACGGCGGGTAACGCAGACCACTTGGCCCTCGGCTGTGACCACATAGATATATTCGCCCGCAACCCACGGCGTATGCTGTGAGCCAATATTTTGCTCCCATATACGAACACCCGAACGCAGATCAATGGACACCATACGGCCACTGTGACTTATGGCATATACTTTGCCGTCAAAAACCACCGGATGGCCATCAATATCGCGCAAAGTCGCCATGGCTGTCAGACGGCCCTGAGTATTCAGGGTATCAGACCATAGCACCCGGCCATTTTCCACCCGCATGGCATATAGCTCACCCGATGAATAGGCGGCGATAACCGTATTGCCAATAACCGCAGGGCTTGCCGCGCCGACCAGACCCGCATGTTCCGAAATCCCCACCTCGCTCCATATAATATTGCCGTCCTTGGCATCCAGAGCATAAATCTGATTATCATGGGTCAGGGCGAACACACGACCATCGGCATAGGTTGGTGCGCCGCGCATGGGAACAGCAAGTTTGGTAATCCAGATTTCTTCGCCCGTAGACTTGGACAGTGCAGCCACATGGCCATAACCATTTGTTATATAGAGCGCATCCGGACCGGCAGTGACACCGCCACCATATGAAATATTCGAGGTTTCCCCCGTTTCCTTAAAAGTCTTTTGCCATAACTTGTTGCCGGTGTCGGCATTATAGGCGGAAACTTTTGACATGGAATCCATAGCATAGATGACACCATCCAGCACAACCGGCATACTTGTAATGCTGCGGCGGTTATTTGAATCGTCTCCGATGTCCACAGACCATATCTTCTTCGGATTACTCCCAAGGGTCAAATGCTGCATTGAATGTTGCTTATTGCCACCGGCCTGCGGCCAGTTCTTGTTGGTATAGGGCCGAGGCAACTGTACCTGAAGATTGACCAGCTCAGCATTTTCCTTCAAAGTCTGCTCAAAAGTCAAAACCGGAATACGATCCCCGGTCAGCTTCTTCGTATTTTGTGCTTTTTCCGATGAAGTACTACAGGCGGCAAGTGCGCCGCAGATAACCGCGATGAGGGAAAGCTTTGAAAACACTGTCATTGATTTACGCTCTGAAACCATATCTGGTCCATCCTTAACTATTATTCTATTACGGATTTAAAATCCTTTGCCCGATTTTTTACATCATCGGGTGCTTCCAGATCCTGTTCCAACTGGGTAAGAAGATTCTTGGCCTCTTCCGCATTGCCAGAAAGCAAAGCCGACATGGCTAACAGCTCCTTAGCAATGTATTTCCAGGCATTCCCCTCAATGGTCAGGGGGGCCAAACGCGACTTTATGTCGTCATATGATGCGCTGTCCAGCGCAATCATTGCTGCTTTCAGGCTGGCGAGATCACGATAAACCTTATCCACACCAGCGGCATTTACCAGCTTGTCGAGAGCGGCAATCGCTTTTTCCTGATTGCCCTGTTCAAGCTCAATATCAGCTTCTTTAAAGGCAGCAAGTATTTTATAACCGTTGACATCGGTATCCGACAAAGTTGCAAGATTTTTCAACGCTTCGCCCATATCGTTGGCAATAACGCTTTGTTCCACCTTGCTATACTGATCAGCCACTTTCGCATATTGGCTTTCATTATAGTTTTTCAAAGTCACATTACCGGCGACAAACAAAATCGTTCCTATGAGAAACGCGATAACATATGACCCGTATTTTTGCCATACACCTGTTAGTTGTTTTTGGCGTAAGTCTTCATCAACTTCGCGAATAAATTCTTCAGACAATCAAGGCTCCTGTTGTTGTCATTTCCCTTTAAGCGGCACAAGATAGCGCGGGCGTGACCATAACGCAATCAGGCAATGCTATTAGCGTTAAAAATTGTCAAGATTTAGGCTTTAAATCATAGGTATGTTCTTTAGCCGGGAATTCTCTGGCCTTAACATCATCGGAATACTGCCTGACCGCGGCATCAATTGTTTCGCCCACTTCGGCGTAACGCTTGACGAATTTGGCGTTTGAGGGGAAATATCCCAGCATATCCTCAACCACCAAAATCTGTCCGTCACAATCCGCCGAAGCCCCTATGCCAATAGTGATAATATCAAGTTTTTTTGTAATTTCCGCAGCCAAAGGCTCCGCAACCCCTTCCAAAACAACTGAAAAAGCACCAGCCTTTTGAATGGCATAGGCATCTTCGATCATCTCGGAGCGTTCTTCCTGATTGCGCCCCTGAGTACGGTATCCGCCCATGACATGCACCGCCTGAGGACGTAAGCCAATATGGGCCATCACCGGAATATTACGTTTAACCAGAAATTCAATGGTGTCCGCCATAGCAGCGCCACCTTCGAGTTTAACCGCCGCACATCCGGTCTCGCGCAACACACGGGACGCATTCTGAAAGGCCTGCTCTTTAGATTCCTCAAAAGACCCAAAAGGCATATCAAGTATAACCATAGCCTTTTGCGAGCCGCGCATAACCGCTTTTGTATGTTCAATCATTGTATCAAGGGACACCCCGATAGTGCTTTCCATACCATAAAGCACCATGGCAAGACTGTCGCCCACCAGCAGAAAATCCACATGAGGGTCAAGCTGTGCTGCCATAGGGGCTGTATAGGCTGTGAGCGAGACCACCGGACGCACGTCCTTCAGCTTGGTAATGTCACGAACAGTGTTTCGACGTATCTGATTATCTGCATACATAATAAACTCCTGATCTTTATAAAAAAGAACTATTCATTACCGTGATTTATAGGTTTATATTCAACCTAGATCAACCAACTTCCCACATTTTCTATTCATCATCATATGGGCAACTTCAACATTCTCTTTATAATATATTACTGCTGACTTGCGGCGAAAATAGGGAAAAGATATATAGGGTTTGATAAGGGTGTTGGACATTTGCGCTGTGAGATAAATATATTCGGCGTAGTATTTTTTGTTTTATATGGTCTTATTTGTGCCGGAATATATGCCCTTCCTTCTACTTTTATATGAGCAAGCGGGCCTTTTTATTCCCCGGTCATTCCCATTCAATGGTGCCGGGTGGCTTTGAGGTGATATCATAAACGATACGGTTAATGCCCCGCACCTCATTGATGATACGGGTTGATACCTGGCTTAAAAATTCATGGTCAAAATGATAATAATCCGCTGTCATACCATCTGTAGACGTTACCGCCCGAAGAGCACAGACATAGTCATAGGTTCTGGCGTCACCCATCACGCCAACGGTACGCACAGGCAAAAGCACGGCGAAAGCCTGCCAGATCACATCATAAAGACCGGCATTTTTGATTTCCTGAAGATAAATATCGTCAGCCTTACGTAATATATCGCATTTCTCCGGCGTGATATTACCCGGGATACGAATAGCAAGCCCCGGCCCCGGAAACGGATGGCGCCGGATGAAAACTTCAGGCAGACCAAGTTCTTTACCCAGTTCACGTACCTCATCCTTGAAAAGCTCACGCAGAGGTTCCACAAGGTCCATATTCATGCGTTCGGGCAGTCCGCCCACATTATGGTGTGACTTGATGGTCACGCTCGGCCCACCAATGAAAGAAACGCTCTCTATCACATCAGGATAAAGTGTGCCCTGCGCCAGAAAATCTGCACCACCGATGGCTTTGGCTTCCGCTTCAAATACATCAATGAACAAACCGCCAATGATCTTGCGTTTCTTCTCCGGGTCCGTAACACCCGCAAGTTTGCCCAGAAACAGGTCAGCCACATCCTTATGGATCAGGTTTATATTATAATGATCGCGGAACATGGCAACCACCTGTTCTGTCTCATTCAGCCGCATTAGGCCATGATCCACATAAACACAGGTCAGTTGATCACCGATCGCTTCATGGAGAAGCACTGCCACAACGGAACTATCCACCCCACCAGACAAACCACAGATTACCCGACCAGTTCCCACCTGCTCACGGATGGCTGCAATGGCGGTTTCCTTGAAAGATGCCATAGTCCAGTCGCCCGCAAGGCCAACAACATTATGGACAAAGTTTGCAATAATTTTAGCCCCGTCCGGCGTGTGAACTACCTCTGGATGAAATTGTACCGCATAGAATTTTCGGGCCTCATCGGCAATGGCCGCATAAGGGGCGTTGCCGCTTGTAGCAGTTACCACAAAGCCTTCCGGCAACGTAATAACCTTATCGCCATGGCTCATCCAGACCTGATGGCTAGTTCCCGCTTCCCACACGCCCTCAAACAAGGCGCAGTTTTCCTTGATGTCGATAAAGGCCCGGCCAAATTCTTTTTCTTCAGATGCGCCCACTTTGCCGCCAAGTTGCTCGCACATGGTCTGTTCACCGTAACAGATACCTAAAATAGGCACGCCCATTGTGAATATCTGTTCCGGTGCGCGGGGCGATTCTATGCCAGTAACCGAACTTGGCCCACCGGATAGAATAATACCCGCCGGATTAAAATCCCCGATCATTTCCGCCGCCTTATTAAAAGGGACAATTTCGGAATATACACCGCTTTCCCGCACCCGCCGCGCGATAAGCTGTGTTACCTGTGAGCCAAAATCAATGATGAGTATTTTATCTGTCATGCTTTTTTTCCAATATGGCTACAAAAAACCCATCGGTTCCGTGACTAGAGGGCGAAAGAGCCAGACACTCAGGCAACGATGATAAAGTCTTTAATTCTGTTTTATTATATTGATCCGTATAGGGCACAAGCCTGACATCCTCATGCTCGCCCAAAAATTCTGTCACCTGTGTTTCATTCTCATCATGAAACAGCGAACAGGTCATATAAACCAATCGCCCGCCCGGCTTGACGAAGCCCCAAGCTTCGGACAGTAAATTTTTCTGAATTCGGCAATATTTAAGCAGCGCTTCCTCATCGAGCCGCCACTTCAGTTCCGGGTTCCGCCGCCAGACACCGCTGCCACTGCACGGCACATCAAGGATCACCCGGTCCATGCGACCCAAGTGTTCTGATAGTATATTCTGTCGCTTGCCGCCCGCTGTATCCACATGCTGACCCTGCAAAATCCGCACATTGGCCCGTTTGGCACGGGGTTTTAAATCCTTCAGGCGGTTATAATTATTGTCAAAGGCGTAAATCTGACCTTTATTCTCCATATAGGCCGCTGCTGCCAATGTCTTGCCCCCTGCGCCGGCACAAAGGTCCATGACCTGCTGTCCCGGTTTAAGGTCAGAAATTTCAACCGCGAGCTGGGCGGCTTCATCCTGTATTTCCACCTGTCCGCTTTTATAAATTTCCCATGAATCTATGCGCGGGTTATCGGCTAATATTAATGCTGTTTCGGCCCATTTACCCTTGTTAAAGTCAATGCCATCCGCCTTAAGCAAATCTTCTACCTTGGCGAGGGTGGTTTTTCCCAGATTGACCCTGAGCTCAAATGGCGCCCGTCCGTTCAGGCTTTCCAGTTCATCCTCAAAATTATCCGCAAATCGCCCCTGCAACCTGTCTTTCAACCATAGGGGATAATTCAGGTGATGATGTGCTTGTTTCTCATGCGTTTCTGATAAAAACTGCTTTTCCTCATCGCTCGCCTCAGCCGGTGCGTGCTCCTTCCCTGTGAACAGATCAGTGTCGCCAAGAGTGAGCAACATCATCTTGCGAATATCACCCGCCGCCGCATCGCTTAGGAAACCCCAATCGCGAATAACCTGATAGACCATGCCCGTCACAGACCGCCTATCCTTTGACCCCGCATAGCGGCGTGTTCGGAAATATTTCCTAATCAAGACATCAGCGGAAGGGCCGTCATTGGACAGGCTCGAAGCCACTTGATCCAATATTTCAATAGCCGCCTGAGCGCGGGCTGGTTCAATCATAATTATACTCTTTAAGATGAGGGGTAATTGGG
>DAOWHQ010000251.1:0-5176 GCA_030641355.1 Alphaproteobacteria bacterium | reverse complement strand
TCCCGGCGACCCCCTCGCCTGCACCTCGTGCCATGACGCAGCGCCCCACGGCGTCGTCGCCCTGGACCACCACACCGAGCGGGTCGACTGCACCGTGTGCCACATTCCCGAATTCGCCCGCACCGACCCCACGGACATGGTTCGGGACTGGTCCGTGCCCAAGCACCATGCCGACGCCAAGAAATACAGCGCGACGATCACCTTCGGGCAGAACGTCGTCCCGGTGTACGCCTGGTTCAACGGCGACAGCCGCCTGAAGGATTATCGGGCCATCATCCATTTCGGGTCGTACGATATGAACGGTGCAACCGGTAAAGCGCACACCCGCTTCTAATGCGCGTTCCTGTGTATGTAATCCCTTGAAAGAGGGCAAGAGGGACGGGTGGATATTTAAGATGCGGTCTTTCCAACGATTGACAAAACGGGCGTCCAGAATACGCATAAACCCGGCAAGGCAGATAAATTTTGCCTCATACTTCTTTAATTCCTGATCAATAGCCTCTTCAAAATCCTCACGGGTCTCGAAATCACGGTGATTGACCACAGACGTTGGGATATTAGCTGCTTTGGCGCGTTCAAGGCCGTAAGCGCCCTGATTATTGGAAATAACCGCCACAATGCGGGCCGGAAAGTCTTCCTCGGCACAGGCATCTATGAGGGCTTGCAGGTTACTTCCCCGACCGGAAACCAATACAGCGACGTTTAACATAGTGCAATATCCTGTTAATTGGAGGAAAGAGCCTGCCACGGGGCATTGTAGCCCCAACTTCCGGCGGTTCCGGTTACAATGGTTGTCGGTTCATTTCCTGATCTTTTTACCACATGACCAAGACTATAGACAGTTTCGCCCATTTGTTCGAATATTTTTCGGGTCTCATCCGCGCCTGCGGCATCTACGATTACCACAAGGCCGATACCGCAGTTAAAAGTTTTCGCCATTTCCAGTGGTGCGAGATTGCCCGCTTCCCGAAGCCAGTCAAAGACAGGCGGTAACGTCCAGCGGCTTGCGTCCACATGGGCCGAGACACCATCCGGCAGGATACGGGGGATATTTTCCACAAATCCGCCACCTGTGATATGGGAGATAGCCTTGATATGGCCTGCTTTGAGGGCGGCCAATGTGCTTTTTACGTAAATTCTTGTGGGTTCAAGCAAGGCAGCGCCAAATTCCTGTGTCTCATCAAAGGGGCAGGGGTCATTATAGCCAAGCCCTGAAACTTCAACCAGACGCCGCACAAGGGAGAAACCGTTGGAATGAGCCCCGCTTGATGCCAGACCAAGCAGGATGTCACCACTTGAGACATTTTCGCCAGTCAGGATATTATCACGCTCGACCGCACCGACACAAAATCCGGCAAGGTCATAGTCGCCGTCTTTGTACATACCCGGCATTTCTGCGGTTTCGCCACCGATCAGAGCCGCATTTGACTGACGACAGCCTTCTGCGATGCCTTCGATAATAGCACGTCCGGCCTCTACGCTTAGGTGGCCCGTGGCGAAATAATCGAGGAAAAACAAGGGTTCCGCACCCTGAACAATCAAATCATTGACGCACATGGCCACCAGATCGATACCGACAGTATCATGTATGCCTGATTCTATGGCGACCTTCAGCTTGGTTCCGACCCCATCAGTGCCAGAAACAAGGATAGGGTCTGTATAGCCCGCTGCCTTGAGGTCAAACAAGGCTCCAAAGCCGCCAAGACCAGACGTGCAGCCAGATCTTTTGGTAGAGGCCGCAGCAGGTTTGATGGCTTCCACAAGGTCATTACCCGCATCAATATCGACACCGGCATCTTTATAAGTGTAGGATTTTTTGTCGTTCACGTTCTTCCACCTGAAAATACTATTCCTGAATTCAGATATAAGGGTAGGTGCAGAAAAATGCTACCTGATTTTTATGTTGTTAGAAATTATAAATCTCTTGCCATAGTGATGACAAGATGCGCTATTATGACTTTGAGGAATATACAAGATTACCTGGATCAATTGCTTTGAATAAAAATACATTAAAAACAATATATTACACTATTATAATAATGTTATACCTTAGTATGACCAATAGTTTTTCATGGGCGCAGGGGAGTAAAACTCATGTCGGGTCGCCCAAGATATATACGATTTATAATATTTCAATTGATGAAACCGCGTCAAACTCCAAACAGGCAAGCCGGGCAGCTGTGCGGGCAGCGCAACGCGTGGCGCTGGACAAATTATTCCGCAAGATAATACGGCAAGAGGATCACGCCAGTTTGCCCAAATTGAACGATGGTCAGATAACTGAACTTGTCAGCGGGCTTGAAGTAGCCAATGAAAAAAGTTCCCGCGTACGATATATGGCTGATTTCACGGTTCACTTCAGCCGTGACAAAATCTATAATTTTCTGTCTGAACAACAAATTCCATTTGCAGAGACATTGTCCACCCCGGCAAGTATCCTTGCGGTTGTTGAAAAGAATGGGGCCGTTATCTTATGGGAAAAAAATAATGGATGGCGCAAGATGTGGGATGAATATGATACTGCGAATAATCTGGTACCAATTCAGGTAATTGAGACTACTCTGGCAAACCGGATGGCAATTACGGCATGGCAGACCCAGCAGGGGGATATGGAATTGCTGCAAAAATTTGCGGATACTCAGAAAATCCGCGGGCTTTATGTCATGAATGCCCGAATTGATAATGATCTCACACGGGAAAGAAATACCTTGGAGCTGGTTATTTTTAAAGTTGGTGAAGACAAGCATGAGTTCAGAACAACAATAATAGTCGAGAATAGCGAAGATGAGCTTGCGGAACTTTATAACGAAGCCATAAAGCAGGCTACCTACTGGCTGGATAACCAGTGGAAAGAAAAAGTGATGATTCATTTTGGAACCTCGTCACATCTTAAGGTAAATATCAAATATGGCCGCAGCGAGGACTGGTTTAAAATCAAGAGAAAGCTGGAGTCTATTTCCTTAATTCGTAAGGTAATAATAAAAAATTTCACCATCATGGCGGCTAATGTTGAAATAGAACATTCCGGTGATGTGGCACAGATTATCTTGACACTTGAGCAGGATGACCTGATTTTAACAGATCAAGCTGAAAATATGGCCCCTGAAATTGATAAAAACTGGGTTCTGACGTTAAAGAAGTAAATATATGCCGCCTGTACAAATTCCTTTTGATATTCCAGTAAGAACTGCTTTTGAAGCAGAGGACTATCTGGTCTCGCCGTCAAATGATGCTGCGGTTAACTGGATTGACCGCTGGCCCGACTGGGGCAATGGCCACTGCACCATACTTTATGGTGCGAAAGGGTGTGGCAAGTCGCATTTATCTCATGTCTGGCAACATAAGTCGGGGGCTGTCGTTGGCAGCCTTGGCAAAATCACCCTCGACAAAATACCAAATAACCTGATCATTGAGGATGTGGACAATATCCTTGATAGTTGTGAAATGCAGGAGCAGTTATTCCATCTCTATAACTGGCAGAAGGAGAAAGGCGGCACAATTATGCTGACCTCGGCCCAGCATCCAAAGCACTGGCAACTTGACCTGCCTGACCTGCGTTCACGTATGCTGGCATCTATGGCTATTGAAATCGGGCCGCCGGATGATGAGTTGTTGGCGGCAGTGATCATTAAACAGTTTGATGATCGGCAGATCACTGTTTCCCGGGATGTGATTACTTACCTGATTCCCAGAATTGAGCGATCATTTGAGGCGGCACGGGACATTGTTAGCAAAATTGATAATCTGGCCCTTGTCCAAAAGCGAAAAATAACGATACCGCTGGTACGGGATTTATTGTTATAACGTAATATAATATTTGGATATTTCATAAAATTGAAATATTTTAGACATATTAGTAAGCGGATATAGTTGGAATTTAAAGATGACGCTGTCCCAGACAAAAGAAGAAAATGCATTTCCGTTCCGCGATTTTCCCGTTGAAGAACGATTGATCAATCGTGAGTTATCATGGTTGCGGTTCAATATACGGGTGATGGAAGAATCTAATAATCTTGCGCACCCGCTTTTGGAGCGTTTGCGTTTCCTGTCCATATCGGGCAGTAATCTGGACGAATTTTATATGGTTCGTGTCGCGGGGATCAGAGGGCAGATAACCGCCGGTGTGGAAAAGATCAGTAATGAAGGGCTAACGCCTACAGAACAGCTTGATCAAATTAACGAGCTTGCCGAAAATCTGATTAATCAGCAGCAGGTATGTTGGGCAGGTTTGGTGGAGAAGTTAAAAGACGAAAGCATTAATCTTATCAATACGCACGATGTTTCCGCAGACGATATGATATGGCTTGAGACATATTTTTTGGAGAATATTTTTCCGATCCTGACCCCACTGGCTGTTGATCCGGCGCATCCTTTTCCATTCATCCCAAACCTTGGTTTCTCGATTGTTCTTGAGCTGGAAAATAATGATGATGGGGGTATGCTGCTGGCTTTGCTTCCTGTCCCCCGTCAGACCAAACGGTTTGTTCGGTTGCCCGGCGACAAGGTTCGTTTTATATCCGTTGAAAATTGCATATGTTTATTCATGAACCGACTATTTCCCAATTATACCATTAAGGGGGACGGTATTTTTCGCCTGATTCGGGATAGTGAGATGGAGGTGGATGAAGAGGCCGAAGATCTGGTTCGGGTGTTTGAAAGCGCCCTGAAGCGGCGGCGGCGGGGCCGTGTGATCCGGTTGGAGGTTAATGCGGAAATGCCTAAAAATCTTCTGAAAATGGTCAGGAGAGAGCTTCGCATTACTAAAAAGGAAATCGTCAATTTTACCAGTATTCTAGGCATAGCCGAAGTGGATCAGTTGATCGTTGACGGCTTTCCCAACCTTAAATTCAAATCTCTGGATCCACGTTTTCCCCAACGCATGAAAGAAAAGGGCGGAGATTGTTTTTCTGCTATCCGGGAAAAAGACTTCATTGTTCATCACCCTTTTGAAAGTTTTGACGTTGTTGTCAGTTTTCTGCGACAGGCTGCACTGGACCCGGATGTGGTGGCGATCAAACAGACGCTGTACCGGACAAGCGAGGATTCACCTATTATTCGCGCATTGATTGATGCCGGTTTTGAAGTGATCTATACCGGTTTACGCCAGCCGCCCGAAGCGGTGGCCCAGATAGCACTGGAAGAAGATGTCGATGTAATCGGCCTGTCGAGTATGGCG
>DAOWHQ010000098.1:0-4050 GCA_030641355.1 Alphaproteobacteria bacterium | reverse complement strand
GAAATCACGACAGAAGAAATATCAACATTATGACGCCGAGAACCACAAAGAGGTAGCTGTTAAAAGCCCTATTCCAGCCAGAGGAAGCGCTGGCAAGATTCAGATAATAACGCAGGATTAACATGGACTTAAACCATGTTATAAAGCCGAGGGTGATGATCAGAGTGCCGCTGAGGGCAACGTCTGAGGTGACGCGGCCCGATAGCATGGTGCCAATTGTTAAAACCATCAGGGCCAGCCAGCAGAATATCAGGGTTCGGATGCTTGGGTTTTTGAAATTCATTTCATTCTCCTATCGTAACAAATAAATAAGAGGGAATAGAATTATCCAGATCAGGTCAACCATATGCCAGAAGGTCGCGCCAATCTCCAGATTCTCATTGCTGTTTTTCCAGCTAACAATGATCAGGATAATAATACCAAAGACCACATGAAAAGCATGAAATCCGGTGAGCAGAAAATACAATGTATAGAATGTATTGGTCTCTAATCCGATACCCTGAGCAAATTTCTCGGCATATTCCAGATATTTAACCCAAAGAAACACGCAACCCAGAATTATCGAGCCGCCAAGCCACAGGCGCATATGGGTGTGCTTGCCTTCATGCTGGGCCGTGACCGCCAATGCCGTGCATAGCCCGCTGGTGACCAGAACCATCGTGTTGATACCACCCAGAAACCGGTTCAGGCTGTCCTGAGACTGTACAAAAACATCCGGTTGCAGGGCATGGGCAATGGCAAAACCGATGAAAGACACGCCAAACACAACAAGCTCGCTCCAGATCAGCACCCACATCATGGGATTACCGGGCAGGCGCGACAACGCCCCCCAATCATCCTGAGAAGATACAGCTGTGTTTGTCGGATTTATATTATGCATCTGTTCGTACCTTAAGTTCTGTGTCTTATCCAATAAGTGGGAACCATTTGACAAGTATTATTTTAGTGCGATAAAGAGAATGATGACAAAAGAACAAAAATATACGGAAGTTGCTAGGCAGATTAAAGCTGTGACAGAGGGCGAAGATAACCTGATCGCCCGTATGGCGACCGTATCCTGCCTGTTGTCGGAGGCATTTGACGATTTTTTCTGGACAGGATTTTATATTCTTGACGAGAATAAGCCAAATGAACTTGTGATCGGGCCATATCAGGGATCATTGGGGTGTTTGCGAATAGCCTTTGGTCGCGGTGTTTGTGGCGCGGCAGCAACAACGGGACAGACGCAATTGGTCGATAATGTCCATAATTTCCCTGGTCATATTGCTTGTGATAGCCGAAGTGTATCAGAGGTAGTTGTGCCGGTTTTTAACCAATCGGGGGACTTGATTGCCGTGCTGGATGTGGACAGCGAAAAAGAGGCCACCTTCGATGAAACTGACCAACGGTATCTGGAACAAATCGTCGGGGATGCTTTTGCACGTTGCACTATCGGCCCGAATTAGGTAATAAAGGGCAAATTTATTAACTCGTATTAAAGTGAAAAACAACAATGGCGTCTTATCAATATAGTTTTGTAATGAAGGGTCTGTCCAAGACCTACCCCGGTGCGAAGCCGACCCTTAAGGACGTTACACTGTCCTTCATGCCCGATGCCAAGATTGCCGTGATCGGTGTCAATGGTGCTGGTAAGTCTACCCTGATGCGGATTATCGCGGGGCAGGACACGGATTTTCAGGGTGAAGCATGGGCGGCAGAGGGCATCAATGTAGGTTATCTGGAGCAGGAACCACACCTTAATGAAACTAAGAATGTCTTTGATAATGTCATGGAGGGGCTTGGGCCGCTCAAGGCCATCGTTGATGAATTCAATGAGATCAGCCTTAAATTTGCAGAACCCATGTCGGACGATGAAATGAACGACCTGATCGCGAAACAGGGCGAGCTACAGGAACAGATTGATGCGGCTGATGCGTGGGATCTGGACAGTCGTGTGGAGCTTGCCATGGAAGCGCTGCGTTGCCCGCCAAAGGATGCCGATGTTACGGTTCTTTCCGGTGGTGAGCGTCGTCGGGTGGCGCTTTGTCGTCTGCTGTTGTCCAAACCTGAAATCCTGCTTCTTGATGAGCCAACCAACCATCTGGATGCGGAATCCGTGGCGTGGCTGGAAAATCATCTGAAAGAATATGTAGGAACCGTTATTCTGGTGACCCATGACCGTTACTTCCTTGATAATGTGGTCAACTGGGTGCTTGAAATTGACCGTGCGCGGGCAATCCCCTATCAGGGACATTATTCCAACTGGCTGGAACAGAAGGAAAAACGTATTGCTCAGGAAGAAAAGGTCGAAGCTTCGCGCAAGAAAACCATGAAACGCGAACTGGCATGGATAAGACAATCACCAAAAGCACGTCAGGCCAAGAGCAAGGCCCGTATTAATGCTTATGATGACCTGCTGGCGGCGGCACAGGAAGGCCGCAATTCGGACGCACAGATTCAGATCCCCGTGGGGCCGCGTCTAGGCAATGTTGTTATTGAGGCCGAACATCTTAATAAAGCATTTGGTGACAAGATTTTGATTGATGATTTGAATTTCATGCTTCCTCCGGGTGGTATTGTCGGAATCATTGGTGCTAACGGGGCTGGTAAAACCACCCTGTTCAAAATGATTACAGGGTCAGAAAAACCAGATTCAGGTTCGCTCAAGATCGGTGATACCGTACTCATGGGCTATGTGGACCAAAGCCGTGACGCACTGGATGACAATAATACCGTATGGCAGGAAATTTCAGACGGTCTTGATGTGTTTGATTTCAATGGTCGGGATGTACATTCGCGGGCTTATGTGGGCAACTTTAATTTTAAAGGCACAGATCAGCAGAAAAAACTCAGCCAGCTTTCGGGCGGGGAACGCAACCGTGTTCATCTGGCGAAAATGCTGAGAACCCCGGCCAATGTGCTGCTGCTCGATGAACCAACCAATGATCTTGATGTGGAAACCCTCAGTGCCCTGGAAGCGGCCTTGGAAGATTTCGCCGGTTGTGCCGTTATCATTTCCCATGATCGCTGGTTCCTGAACCGTATCGCCACCCATATTCTGGCCTTTGAAGGCAATTCGGAAGTGGTGTGGTTTGAAGGTAACTATGAGGATTATGATAAGGATCGCCATAGCAGGCTTGGTGCTGCTGCCGACCGTCCTCATAAGCTGCAATATAAGAAGCTGACACGGTAAATACACCTCTAGCTTGTAAAGCCGGAGTATTTCTGATAATACTTAACGTCTAAAGTAGTTTGTCGCGTTTTAGGCGCGTTAAGCTGCTTCTTTTTTCTGTTTTTTGTTTCCTTAGTTTGTAGCGTTCTGTAGTACGCCGACGGTTATTTATTGCCCGTTAGCACTTCGGGCATTTCACTTTCACCCCAAGAGGAGGGACATAAAAATGTTAAAACTTACAATTACTTCTATCATTATGGCTGTATTTGGCCTGTCACAACTGGCTTTTTCAGAAGAAATGCCAAAAGCCGGCAAAAGAATGAATGTGGACTATTTTGAAATTGTTCTGGTAAAATATAAATCCGGCATGGCCGATAAGGCAGGTGAGCATATCCAGAAATATTTTGTGCCAGCCTCCAAAGCCGCGGGCACAGACGGACCATTCACAATGCATATGATGACGGGCCAGTGGGACGCAGTTTATTTTTGGAAACAAAAAGGCGGTATGGCCGATTTCGAATGGTTTATGAGTGCCGATGATGAGAAATGGTATGCTGAATTTGCCAAACAAAATGGCGGTATGGAAAATGCCAAAAAAATATGGGCCGATTATTCTGCTATGGTCGCGACCACCAGTCGGCAAATAGGCCATCACCATAATGAACCAAAAGAGGAAGAGGCTAAATAAATATTAGCTGAAACAATAAAAGGTCAGGAGATTATCTTCTGGCCTTTAAAAATCCTCGTCGTCAAAATCTTCATCAAAAAGATCGTCATCGGCGGATGTATCAAGCACACCGTTGTTGATGTCATAGTTCCGGTATTGACGGTAGGCGCTGCGGATGGTGGCGTAGAAATCCGTTGAGGATTTGCCAAGATCATCCAGCGTTTCCAGATTT
>DAOWHQ010000278.1:0-11699 GCA_030641355.1 Alphaproteobacteria bacterium | reverse complement strand
GCGGCCACATTGGCCTGAATCATGAATTCTTCAACCAGCTTATGGGCATCCAGAGCTTTTCTAGGATGTATTCCGGTGACGTTGCCTATATCGTCCAGAATTATTTTCCGCTCCGGCATAACCAGATTAAGTGGCTCCCGGTAATCCCGACCCATCTTAAGGCACTCATAAGCCCCATATAGTGGCTCAATGACCGTATCCATTAGTGGCGCTGCCCGATCACTGATCTGCCCTTCATGGGCGCTCTGAAACTCTTCGTAGGACAGTCCGCCAGCGGAGCGCATCAGGCCGCGGACAAATTCATGGCGGATTTTCTTGCCGCGCTTGTCAAACCATATATGTACCGCAAGGGTATAGCGATCTTCACCCTGTTTCAGGGAACATAAACCGTTGGACAGAGCCTCTGGCAGCATGGGTACGACCCTGTCGGGGAAATATGTGGAGTTTCCCCTAGTCCAGGCATCTTGCTCCAGCGAAGAGCCCGGTGTTACATAATGGGCCACATCGGCAATGGCGATGATCACATGCCAGCCGCCGATATTTTTAGGGTCCGTGTCCTTCTCTGCCCAAATGGCATCATCATGGTCACGGGCGTCCGCCGGATCAACCGTGATCAGGGGGATAGCGCGCAAGTCAGTTCTGCTGCCTAATGTGGGTGCAATGGATTTTTCAGCTTCTATCAATGTAGGTTCAGAAAATTCGGTCAGAATACCATGAGAATGAATGGCAATCAGGCTGATGGATTTTGGTTCGTCCAAAGTGCCAAGGCACTCTTTAACAACAGCACGTTTTGGCCCCATATTCCGCCGGGATGTTTTCTTTGCTTTGGCATCAACCAGAACCAGTTCACCGTCCTTGGCGCCGTTCCAGTCACATTTTGCAATTAGATACTGATCACGGTTTTTCTTATCAGTGGGCTGCACATGGGCGATATTATCATCTTCCATGCTGAATACGCCCATGACCAGAGTACTTGTTTTTTCAAGTTTCCGAATGACACGGGCTACATAGGATATTTCCTTGTTATCCCGGTCGCGGGTGAGCCGCACTAATGCCTGATCGTGAACAGAAAGATTGCCCCGCTTATCTTCGGCTAAAATAGTGATCGGTGGTGGGGTTCCATCCCCCTTTAAATTCATAGGTCGAGCCATCAGATCGCCCATCTTGTCAAGGCCAGTAACCTCTACAACGCAGACTGGGGGCAGGTCACCGCCCACATGAACTCGGCCCTTATGGCCCTTGTCCAACAGCCCTTCCTCCGACATTTCACGGAGAAGTTTTTTTAAGATTATCCGTTTGTCGCCGCGAATATGAAAAGCGCGAGAAATATCACGCTTTGAAATCTTGCCCGGATTATCCTTAACAAAGGCCATAATATCGTCTTTGGTGGGAAAGGGTATATCCTTGCGCGAGGCCATCCTTATTTCGTGACTTTTTTCTTAGGTGCAGCTTTCTTCTTAGGCGCAGCTTTCTTCTTAGTGGCGGCCTTTTTCTTAGGGGCTGCTTTCTTTTTGACAGGTTTTTTCTTGCCCTTGGCCATACGCGCCTTGATCAATTCCACGGCCTCTTCCAAGGTGACAGATTTGGGGTCTTTGTCCTTTGGAATGGTGGCATTGGTACGGTTATGTTTGACGTATGGTCCATAGCGACCTTCGAAAACTCTGATCGGCTCACCGTCATCCGGATGATTGCCAAGTTCTTTGAGCGGTTCCGCTGATCCGCCTTTTTTCTTCTTGGCTTCCGCCAGAAGCTCTACGGCATGATTGATGCCCAGATTAAAGACATCTTCAGGGTCTTTGAGACTTGCGAATATGCCAGCGTGAGCAACATAGGGGCCATAGCGACCAATAGAGGTTTTAATATCTTTGCCGTCTTCGGGGTGAGTGCCAATCGTGCGGGGTAGAGCCAATAGCTGTAACGCCTTCTCCAGACCAACAGTGGCGGCATCCATGCCTTTGGGAACTGAACTGCGCTTTGGTTTTTCTTTTTCGACCGGCTCACCCAATTGGATATAAGGGCCGAAGCGACCGGTACGGACGGTAATTTCCATTCCTGTCTCAGGATCAAGTCCGAGAACGCGGTTGCCATCATCTTCAGCACCGTCACCATTATGCATTTTGCGGGTGTATTTACATTCCGGATAATGCGAGCAGCCAACAAAAGCTCCGTAGCGGCTGGTTTTCAGGCTTAGAATACCATCGTCACATTTGGGACAGGCACGGGCGTTTGAACCATCTTCCTTTTCCGGGAAAATGAAGGGGGCTAAAACCTGATTAAGCCGTTCCAATACTTCGGATACGCGCAGGTCTTTTGTGCCTTCTATAGCTACATGGAATTCGCTCCAGAAATCAGCCAGAACTTTTTTCCAGGGAATTTCGCCGTAAGATACCTTATCCAGCAATTCTTCCATATTGGCGGTAAAATCATATTCCACATATTTGGCGAAATAATTTTGCAGGAAGGATGTGACCAGACGACCTTTGTCTTCGGGGACAAAACGGTTTTTATCCATAATCACATAATTGCGATCACGAAGAACGGTCAGGACAGACGCATAGGTTGACGGGCGGCCAATGCCAAGCTCTTCCATTGTTTTAACCAAAGTGGCTTCGGTAAAACGCGGCGGTGGTTGTGTGAAATGCTGATTTGGAGAAATATTGTCCTTATTGACATTTTCACCCGTGGTTAATTTAGGCAGCCGTTTGTCATCGCCATTGGATTGCACATCATCTTTGCCTTCCTGATACAGTCTCAGGAAACCATCAAATACCTGCACAGAACCCGTAGCCCGCAGTCCGGTTTTGCCATCCTCTGACATGATATCAGCGCTGGTGCGTTCAAAACTGGCTTCTGCCATCTGACTGGCAACAGTCCGCTTCCAGATAAGGTCATAAAGCCGTCTCTGGTCTTCATCCATTTTAGTGGGATTGTTTTTGGGTAGACTGTTCAGATCAGTGGGGCGAACCGCTTCATGGGCTTCCTGCGCATTCTTGGCTTTGTTCTTATAGAAACGCGATTTTGCCGGTACATAATTATCGCCATATTCTGCGGCAATTACATCACGGCAACCATTTATGGCTTCCTGTGCGATGTTTACGCCGTCTGTCCGCATATAGGTAATAAGGCCTTCTTCATACAGTTTCTGAGCACAGCGCATGGTGCGTTGGGCATTAAAGCCAAGCTTCCGCGAAGCTTCCTGTTGCAATGTAGATGTGGTGAATGGCGGGGCCGGATATCTTTTGGCGGGTTTGCTCTCAACATTCGCAATGGTGAAGGCTGAGCCTTCTATTGCTGCTTTGGCACTCGCCGCCTGTGCTTCATTGGTTAGGGTGAATTTTTTTAATTTTTCACCGTTTAGAAGATGAAGCTGGGCGGTAAATTTATCTTTTGCCTCTGTGGAGAGATTAACTTCAACTGTCCAATATTCTTCCGCGTTGAATTGCTCAATTTCCAGTTCTCTGTCGCATATCAAACGCAGTGATACCGACTGTACCCGCCCGGCGGATTTTGATCCGGGCAGTTTGCGCCATAAAACCGGGGACAAGTTAAAGCCCACAAGATAATCAAGAGCCCGCCGCGCAAGGTAGGCATCCACCAGCGGTTCATCAATATCACGCGGATCTTCCATAGCTTTCAGAATGGCAGATTTGGTAATTTCATTAAAGACAACCCGCTTGACGGTCACATTTTTCATAATGCCGCGTTTGGCTTTCAATACTTCCAAAACATGCCATGAAATTGCCTCACCCTCGCGGTCCGGGTCGGTGGCTAGAATAAGTTCATCGGAATTTTTTGTCGCGTCAGCAATATCCTTGATACGTTTCTTGCCATCACTATCCACTTCCCATATCATGGCGAAATCCGCATCAGGATCAACGGAACCATTTTTTGAGGGCAGGTCACGTACATGACCAAAACTGGCAAGAACTGTATAGTCTTCGCCCAGATACTTATTAATGGTTTTGGCTTTTGCCGGGGATTCTACGACGACCGTTTTCATGTGTGGATTACTACAGTTGTTGAATATTTAGAATTAAGGGCTTTTACCTCTTTGTTTAACAAAAAGCTACCCTGTTTCCGGGATAACGAATAATTTCTCCTGCTAATTCCAGTTCTAATAGGACGGATTGCACTTCTGCGGGTCTTAATTCCATCATTCGGATCAAATCATCAATGGCAACGGCGGTGTGAGACAATTTGTCACGAATGGCATCCCGTATCATTCCAGCGTCCTTCTCGTCAATTGCAATTTGAAGATCAGTCGCCCCGTCAAAAAGATCATATTGCGGTTCGGATATTCTCTGTTCATCCATCATTTGCAGGACCTCAAGAATATTATTCACATTTTCCACCAGAACAGCCCCTTGCCGGATTAAATCATTTGGTCCTTTTGCCCGTGGGTCCAGGGGGGATCCGGGTATGGCAAAAACTTCACGGCCCTGCTCAAGAGCAAGACGCGCCGTTATTAATGAGCCGGATTTATGGGTTGCCTCAACCACAAGCAGTCCTGATGCCAGCCCGGAAATAATTCGGTTTCTGCGCGGAAAATGTCTGGCAGTGGGTTGGGTTCCAAGCGGCATTTCGGACAAAACAAGCCCGGTATTTATGATGGCATCATAAAGTCTGCCATTTTCCCTTGGGTAAATAATATCCACACCGCCCGCCAGCACCGCAATGGTTCCGGTTTCTAATGCGCCCATATGGACAGCAGCATCAATACCCCGCGCCATACCCGAAGAAATGATATACCCGGCTTGCCCCATCTCACGGGAGAGGGAGGTGGCAAGTTTTGTTCCCACAACAGAACAGTTTCTGGCTCCGACAATGGCAAAATTTTTATTCTCAAGCAAATGGGGGTGGCCCAAAGCCATTAGGATAGGGGGTGAACCTTCGGCTGCCATCAGAGCATTTGGATAGAGGTGATCACCACATACGATTAAAGTTCCGCCAATGTTAGTTAAAGCGTCAATTTCTTTCAACACATCAGATTTTTTAGCGGCGTAAAGCGGTTTTTTCCGGCCACCCCGACGGGCAAGTTCCGGCAGGGCGTCAAGTGCATTCAAGGCGGTTTTATATTTGGAAAGTAAGTGACGGAAAGTTACCGGACCGACATTTTCGGTTCGAATCAATTGAAAGCGGGCTATTTTCTCGTTTTGACTTAAGTGGGCTGACATTTTTTCCCAATATTTTATTATCTAGATTATTTTCCGATTCTGGGTTCTGTCCCGGAAATAAGCCGTTTGATATTTTCCTTGTGCCGGATGAATATCATAATACACAATATACCCGTAAATATTGCAAGCCCTGAATTTTCAAAAATAAAATAACTATACAGGGGCGACATGGCCGCCGCGACCAATGCCGATAGGGAGGATATGCGGAATATAATGGTGGTGAAAAACCATGTAAGACAGGAGCCAAGCCCTAACGGCCAGCTTATGGCAAGCAGGGTTCCCATAAAAGTTGCCACGCCCTTTCCGCCCTTGAATTTTAGAAAAACCGGATAAAGGTGACCCAGAAAAGCGCCCCCACCCGCATAATATAAAAGATCAGTTTCTTTGAAAATCAGATAAGCCAGCAATACGGCTAAAGCCCCCTTGCCGCTGTCCAGAAGCAAAGTTGCCAGCGCCAGCGGCTTGTTTCCTGTTCTTAGCACATTGGTGGCACCAATATTACCGGAGCCTATTTCGCGAAGATCCCCCATCCCCGCTAATCGCGTCAATATGAGGCCAAAGGGCAGGGAGCCAAGAAGATAACCGCCAATAAGGCTCATCAGAAAATAACTTAGGGGTATTTCATTAATTAAAACTGTCATAATCAATACTCAAATGCTGTTTTACCACCTACTATGGTTCTCAATACCCGGCCCTGTACGGGGCGGCCATCAAAGGGAGTGTTTTTGGTGAGGGAGACCATTTTCTCAGGATCAATTCTGTGTGGTACGTCTGGATCGAAAATACACAGATCAGCCGGAGAGCCTACTTTTAAAGAACCATTGTCCAGCCCTAATATTTTAGCCGGATTGCAGGTCATCTTAGCTAGAATATCCAGCAAAGGCATAATCTTATTATGATAAAGCTCTAACGATACCGTCAGCATGGTTTCAAGCCCAATAACACCAGCCTCTGCCAGTTCGTAGGGAACCCGCTTGCTTTCCGGGTCTTCCGGGTCATGGCCGCTGACAATAACGTCAATGGTACCGTCTTTAAGGCCTTCCAGAACCGCAACCCTGTCATCCTCTGACCTGAGTGGTGGGGAAAGCTTGGTGAAGGTGCGATATTCCTCGATGGCATATTCATTAAGGGAGAAATGCGGGACAGCAACGCCTGCAGTGACTTTCATTTTCCTTCTTTTTGCCGCACCAAGGACTTCAATGCTATCCTTACAGGTGATTTGAGCCGCATGATATCGGGCAGGAATAGCTTTGAGCAGTCGCAAGTCCCGCTCCAGCATTATGGTTTCAGCAACGGTGGGAATTCCGGGAAGACCCATGCGGGTTGCCAGAGCGCCCGCATTCATGCAGCCATTGTCGGACAGTTCCGGTACCGCAAGATGCTGAACGATCAGGACATCAAACATGGACGAATATTTAAGTACTTTCGACATCAGAGCAGGGTTGGCAACACTTTTGTTGCCGTCGGTAAATGCCTTCAGTCCGGCCTTGCTCATCAGGCCGATTTCAGTCATTTCTTTGCCTTCAAGCTGTTTGCTGATCGCCGGGAAAGCGATAAAATTAACAATGGCCTTCTTTGCGCGGGTTTCCATAAATTCGATCCGCGCCATATCATCAATAATCGGGTCTGTGACGGGCTGTACGCAGACAGTTGTCACACCACCGGCGGCGGCTGCTTCGCCCGTATTTTCGATGGTGTCTTTATAGTCGGCACCGGGGATGCCAACAAACACCCGCATATCAATAAGGCCGGGGCAAAGACATTTGCCCTTGCAATCAACAACCTCCGCATCTGAAGGGGCGTCTATATGTTCGCCGACTTCCGAAATAATGCCGTCATGGGTCATAATCTCGCCTGTCATATCCATGCCAGTAGCGGGGTCAAGAAGACGGGCGTTTTTATATATGGTATAGCTGCTCATTCTACGTTCCCCTCTTTTTTGTCTGATGGGGGGAACTATCGTTCGCAAGCTCACTACTTGATCTCCCCCCGCATCCGTGGGATGCTCCCCCCTCCCGTTTCTCTCGGGTTAGTAAATCGAGGCAGGCCATGCGTACCGCAACCCCCATTTCAACCTGTTCCTGAATAGCACTTCGGGTCAGGTCGTCGGCAACGGTGGCATCAATTTCCACCCCACGGTTCATGGGGCCGGGATGCATGATCATGGCATCATCCTTAGCCACCGATAATTTGTCATAATCCAAGCCGTAAAGAGAGAAATACTCACTGATCGTTGGGAAATAGCCGCCATGCATACGTTCGGTTTGCAGGCGCAGCATCATCACGACATCGCAACCTTTTAAACCTTCTTTCATGTCATGATAAACTTCCGCACCAAGTTCGCTCAAGTTGGTGGGGACCAAGGTGGATGGGCCTATGACCCGTACCCTAGCACCCATGATATTAAGCAGATGGATGTTGGAGCGGGCAACACGGCTGTGCAACACATCGCCGCAAATGGCAACGGTCAGCTGGGCAATTCTGCCTTTGCGCCGTCTTATGGTCAGGGCATCGAGCAGGGCTTGTGTCGGATGTTCATGCTTGCCATCTCCGGCATTAAGTACAGCACAATTGACCTTTCTCGACAGAAGTTTTACGGCACCGCTACTGCCGTGACGTACCACCAAAAGATCAGGCCGCATGGCGTTAAGGGTAGAGGCGGTGTCCAGTAACGTCTCGCCTTTTTTAATGGATGAACCACTGCTCGACATATTGATCACATCCGCACCCAGCCTTTTACCGGCAAGCTCAAAGGACATACGGGTTCTTGTAGAATTTTCAAAAAACAGGTTTATCTGGGTCAAGCCAGTCAGAATGTCGGTTTTTTTATTGGTTTTTTTATTCTGCTCGGCATATTTATCGGCAAGATCAAGGATGCAATTGATATCCTGTTCTTTCAAGCCTTCAATGCCGAGAAGATGTTTATGGGGAAATCGTAAGTCTGCCGTTTTTTCGGCTTCTGACATATTTTCAGTCCTTGAATTATTATTCTATCACTGAAAAAACATTTTATAGGAATAAAAGCCCCCACAAGCAAGACAATAGTATAGCCCCGTCAAATATTGACAGGGCTATAAGATATTAGGCTACATAATTTTAGAGTTGAGGTGCTTTTACTTCAGCACTTGTTTGCCAGACGGTATCTTCATATTCAGCAATTTCTGTAGTCTGTTTTTGTGTCAGTTGGCTGACTTGCTGCATTTGGCTCTGTTGTAATTGCCTTAGTTCCTGAGTCTGTTGTTGCTGCATTTGCAATAGTTCCTGCCGCTGTGCCTGTTGCAGCTGGAAGCATTCCTGTGTTTGTTGAAATTGAATTTTAGTTAGATGTTGAGTTGGGGCACCTTGGACAAAACCGGCATATGTTGGAATTGTGGCTTTTTTTTCAGGCATTTGAGTATCTCCTTTTTGAGTGAGTTGAGTATGAAATGCTCACATGACCCCGCTAAATAGTTGGCTTCGAATAACTCAAAAAATAGAAAAAAAAGAAAAATTAAAAAAAGGACACGGGCTCATACGAGGTGGGACATATTATACTTTAGATTATGCTAATTTTCAATAGTTTATTTCTTGTTTTTCTAATATACTAAACTAACAGAATCAAAGGAGTCGTTATGACCTATTGCCTCGGAATTCGTGTTAAGGAAGGATTGGTATGTCTGGCCGATGGGCGTCTGACAAGTGGCATGCAGGCCCATAGCGCGGGAAAGGTGAGTATGCATAATATTGCCTCCCGCGAAATATGTATTATGACATCGGGACTACGTTCCATCCGTGATAAAACGCTGGCCTATTTTGATGATCTTTGCGTCAAGGGAAATCCGGAAGATCAAACTTCATTGCGTGATGTGTTAAAATTTTATACTCAAGCCCTGCGGCAGGTGGCAACAGAGGACTGGGACGCACTTCAGCGGTCCAATCTGCGGTTTGACCTTCATGCGCTGATCGGGGGTAAACTGGAAAGGGATAAGGAGCCCTGTATGTATCTGGTTTATCCTGAGGGCAACTGGATTGAGATGAATGATCGAACTATATATTTGTCCATCGGGGCGACATCTTATGGTAAAACCTTTCTCGACCGTACGCTTCGCTATGACACCCCTATGGCAACGGTGGTCAAGATCGCTTATCTGTCATTTGATTCGACAAGGGTGAGCGCCGTTGATGTGGGCTACCCCTTAGATCTACTCACCTATATTCATGATGAGAAATGGCGCCATGAATTATATAAATATGATGATCTGGCCTCGCTAAATCAATGGTGGAACGGGCATCTTCGGGAGCTGATTGCTAAACTGCCTGCTGAAAAGAAATTCAAGAATCTTCTGTGACGGAATAGGACATTTTATCTAATGCCCCTTGCAAAATGTAAGCTGCCGCCATTTTATCGACCACTTCCTTGCGGCGTTTCCGGCTGGCATCGGCCTCTAGCAAAGTGCGGGTGACGGCAATGGTGGACAACCGTTCATCCCACAGGGCGATGGGGAGGTCTGTTTTCTCAGACATATTTTTGGCAAATGCACGGGTTGACTGGCAACGGGGGCCTTCGCTGCCATCCATATTCAGAGGAAAGCCAAGTACTAGTCCACCAACATTCTGCTCATTTATAATGGTGATTAACCGTTCGGCATCTTTGGTAAATTTAGTGCGTTTTAGTGTCTCCATAGGCGTTGCGATACTGCACATGATATCGGACAGGGCAATCCCAATAGTTTTACTGCCAAGATCAAGCCCAAGGAGCCGTTGCCCCATGCTCATATGATTTTTAATTTCTTCTAATTTCACTAGCATGAGGGGGTTATACAAAAGAAATTAATAAAAAGCAGTATTTTAAAATTTCTCCCTTGATGTTTGTGCGAAAAAGGCTCAGCATACGGCAAATTCCAAGGGGCGTTTTGATTGAAGCTGAGACCCCACCGGTGATTTCCGTGCTTAAGTTACGATAAGCGGTAGTACATTCAAGAAGTTACAAGTGGAGACCCTTTGAACCTGATCCAGATTATACTGGCGGAGGGATGGAATCATTTATGACATTCCCCCCCCCCCCCATATATAGGATCATTTTATTAATTAGGATCCAAGTTATGAATATCGAAAATAAACCCGAAAAGATGTCCGAAAATATGCCCGAAAAGATGAAAGTCAGTACTGGGCCGCTTCCCGCATCCCGTAAAATTTACGTGAAAGGGACTGTGGCACCGGATATCCGGGTTCCCATGCGGGAAATCACCCTGCATCCCACCGCGAATGAAAAACCGGTGCGGGTTTATGATACCTCTGGTCCCTATACAGATCCAGATGTGAAGATTGACATCTATAAAGGCTTGGCAAGAATGCGCACCGACTGGATCAAAGGGCGCGGTGATGTGGAAGAATATGACGGTCGTGAGATCAAATTGGAAGACAACGGCAATGCCAAGGGCAAATATCTCGCCGAAGAATTTCCCGTAAAGCATCGTCCTTTGAGAGCCAAAAAAGGCCAGAACGTCAGCCAGATGGATTATGCCCGCCGTGGGATCATCACACCGGAAATGGAATATATCGCCATCCGTGAAAATATGGCCCGTGTTGAGGCCGGTGAAGATTACAAACGTGATGAATATGCCGAGGATTTCGGCGCTAATATTCCCGATGAAATAACAGCGGAATTTGTCCGCAAGGAAGTGGCCGAGGGTCGCGCCATCATCCCTTCAAACATCAATCACCCCGAAGCGGAACCGATGATTATTGGCCGTAATTTTCTGGTCAAGATTAACGCTAATATCGGCAATAGCGCCGTGGCGTCTTCTGTGGCTGAAGAAGTTGAAAAGATGGTTTGGTCAACGCGCTGGGGCGGGGATACCCTGATGGATCTGTCCACGGGCCGCAATATTCATAATACCCGCGAATGGATCATCCGTAATTCAGCCGTTCCCATCGGAACTGTGCCAATTTATCAGGCTCTGGAAAAAGTGGACGGCGTTGCCGAAGACCTCACATGGGAAGTATTTCGCGATACGCTCATTGAGCAGGCCGAGCAGGGGGTGGATTATTTCACCATTCATGCGGGCGTTCTGTTGCGCTATATCCCCATGACCGCAAAGCGGGTGACGGGCATCGTCAGCCGTGGCGGTGCAATCATGGCGAAATGGTGCCTGTTCCATCATAAGGAAAGCTTCCTCTATACTCACTTTGAGGAAATCTGCGAGATTATGAAGACCTATGATGTGGCTTTCTCACTGGGTGATGGTCTGCGTCCCGGTTCGGTCGCGGATGCCAATGATGAGGCGCAGTTTGCCGAGCTTGAAACCTTGGGCGAGCTGACCAAGGTCGCATGGAAACATAATGTGCAGGTGATGATCGAAGGGCCGGGCCATGTGTCCATGAACAAGATCAAAATCAACATGGATAAACAGCTCAAAGAATGTCACGAAGCGCCTTTCTATACATTAGGCCCACTCACAACCGACATCGCACCGGGATATGATCATATCACCAGTGGTATTGGCGCTGCTATGATCGGCTGGTTCGGTTGTGCGATGCTGTGCT
>DAOWHQ010000226.1:0-3896 GCA_030641355.1 Alphaproteobacteria bacterium | reverse complement strand
GGCTGCAAAAGCAACCAGATCCTGCAGGGGACGTCTCGATGTCCAGGATATCCCTACAATCTCAATACCCTCGTCAACACGAATGGGAGTGGTGTCCTCAATCACATGGACGTTAGCCGGTTTTGGGGCCAGTCAGATATTACGACTGTCCAGCAATCTTATCATGACACGGCTTTTAGTGCCGGAGATGTTTGGGGTAATGGCTCTTGCTCAGGTTTTCCTCTATATGATGACCCTGATTTCTGATGTTGGTATCAACCCAAGTATCATAAGAAGTGATCGCGGTGAAGAAACTCGCTTTCTAAACACGGCCTGGACTATTCAAGTTATCAGGGGGGCTATAATTTGTTTTGTCGTGGCTCTTATTGGAGTCGCTTTATATTACGCTCAGGCACGGGGGTGGATTGGGGATAGTTCAGCATATTCCGCACCAGTTTTGCCTGCTGTTATTATGGTAATGTCATTAACATCACTCATAAGTGGGTTCAAATCGACAAATATAATACTTGCGAACCGCAGATTAATGCTTGGGCGCCTGACGGCCATAGAAATTTTTAGCCAAATACTTGGCTTAACGGTGATGATAATATGGGCCTATAATGACAGAACAATATGGGCGCTCGTAGGGGGCGGGGTTATTTCTTCCTTATCGCTTGTTCTGCTGTCTCATATGGCTTTTCCGGGCAATAAGAATAAATTTGAATGGGACAGTACGGCTTTTTGGGAAATATTTCATTTTGGTAAATGGTTGCTATTGTCATCAATCCTGACAGCTTTTTATGTTCAGGGCGACCGCCTTTTTCTGGGCGGGTTAGTTACCGCAGAGGTTATAGGTATTTATAGTATTGCATATTTTTTATCCTCAGCAGTTAAAGATGTCTTATTAAAAATAAACAGTGCCGTTTTCTTTCCGGCTCTCAGCGAGATACATAGAGAAAAAACGGATAAATTAGTTCTTATATATTACCGCATCCGAAGAAATACTGATGCGGTCGCCATGTTTGTCGCCGGAATGCTTTTTTCATCCGGGGCGTCTATAATAGAATTGCTATATGATGACCGTTATCATGATGCGGGGTGGATGTTGGAAGTGTTATCTCTTTCTTTGATATTTATCTCGCCAATCGTATCAAGCTCAATGATGTTGGCGACCGGCAGATCAAAGTATGAGGCAATGATGAGGCTATTACAGACATCTGTTTTGGTCATCTCTTTTCCCGCCTTATATTACCTATGGGGGATATATGGTGCTATATGGGCGATGGTGCTTGTCCCCATTTGTGCTGTTGTGTTAGATATTATTTATCGGAAAAAACAGGGGATGCTTATTCTTAAGAATGAAGTCAGAATGTTGCCATTGATTGGTATCGGCTATTTAGCAGGAATAGCAGCTAAAGAACTTCTCATTTTTAGTGGGCTTATTTGACAATATTAACCTAGTATAAACAAGATGCATATATTGGGTGTATGGATAATCAAGAAAAGATAGTTGGAAAATCCAACCCATAATAAGGTTAAAGGGTATTGTATGAAACGTGTAACAAAAGCAGTCTTTCCGGTAGGGGGAATGGGGACGCGGTTTTTGCCCGCGACCAAGTCTATGCCGAAAGAGATGCTTCCTATCGTTGATAAGCCGCTCATCCAATATGCCGTGGAAGAGGCCCGCGCGGCCGGCATTGATGAAATCATTTTTATTACCGGTCGCGGCAAATCTGCCATAGAAGATCATTTTGATCATTCCTATGAATTGGAAGATATGCTGGCGAAAAAAGATAAAATGGATGTTCTGGAACAATTAACAGCCATTTTACCCGAAGAAGGCAGCGTTACCTATATCAGACAACAGGAACCGTTGGGCTTGGGCCATGCCATAAATTGTGCGCGCCATATTATCAGAGATGAACCCTTCGCTGTACTGTTAGCCGATGATCTGGTCAGGGCAGACACACCTTGTCTCAAGCAGATGCTAGACCTTTATTATGAAAAGGGCGGCAATGTTGTCGCCGTTCAGGAAGTGCCACAGGATAAGACCTCAAGCTATGGTATTCTGGATGTGGCAAACCGGGACGGTAAAGTCATAGAGGTAAAGGGTATGGTAGAAAAGCCAGATCCGAAAGATGCGCCTTCAAACCTTTCCATTATCGGTCGATATATTCTTCAGCCGGAGATATTCAAACATCTTGGTAAAAGAAAAATTGGCTCCGGCGGTGAAATACAGCTGACGGATGCTATGGCTGAAATGCTGTCATATTCTGCATTCAACGGTTACCTTTTTGATGGCGAACGATTTGATTGCGGTGATAAAGCCGGCTTCATACTGGCCAACCTGTCTTTCGCTTTGGAACGGCCGGATATGCGTGAGGAGATTGAGGATTATATCAAGAAGAATAAGGTTTTTTAGTTTATAGGGTCTTTGGAACATGGGGTTAATAAGGCGTTATGTAAGTATTAAGTATTAAGTATTAGAAATTAGAAATTAGAAGTTTAGTTTGTTTTTTATTTAATAGGAACTGTATTTGATCACAGAGTAGACCTCTACATAACTATTTTATATTTGGCTAGTTTAAATACAAATGTGGAATTTGTAATGAAAAAAAACGAAGCAGAGTTTACTGACCGTAACGTTTGTATCAATTGCGGTTCGGGGAAATTAAAAGAATTGGCAGGGGGCTTGTTTGGGGATGCTCCACTACGTAATTTCATTGAAAATGACCCTTGGGGCGAAAGTCCCATATCTTATGTTGCAAATAAGATATGGAGTTATGTCCAATGTGAGCATTGCAAGCAAATGTTTCATAGATTTATATTGTCCCCAGAATTTAGTGAGATACTTTTCACGAAGTGGATGACAGCGGAGGCAATTGAAAAATTTGAGGAGCAACATAAAAAACCAAACCAGGATTTTAACAAAGCTCAACAATATGTTTTACATATTTTGCGCCTTGAAAAAATGACTAAAAACTTAAGGGGGAACGAAGATGTTCGCATCCTTGATTTTGGCTGTGGTTGGGGGGAATTTCTTGCAATGTGTGATAGCTTTGGATTTGAGAGTTATGGCGTTGACCGATCATCAGCAAGAAGAAAATTTGGGCAAAAGGGATCTATTTTTTCCGAACTTGATGAGTTAAAAAAAGAAATAAACCCTTCAAAAAAACTCCATGTTATAACCCTATTCGAGGTATTAGAGCATGTAGATTTTCCCCTCGAAATACTAAAATCTTTGAACGAATTATTGGTTCCGGGCGGGATTCTGATTTTAGAAACACCAGACTGCAAAGGTGTAACTGATATAATCAATCCATTGACCTATCGTAAAATTCACCCTTTAAGCCATATAAATGCCTTTACTCATCAAACAATGCAAAGTATTGCAAAACAGGCAGGGTTTAATCCTATTAAGCCAAGCATTAGTTATGCAACCTCTGACAGAATGAAAGTAATAAAAACAGAGGTCAAGCAATTGATAAATGGTTTTATAAACCCAAGTACACAACAATATTTTATGAAAATCTGATACTCAATAAATTATGAGACTTGGAAGTTGAAAAGTGAAATTAAGGTAAAATACATCAACTATTTACCAAAATTAAAATGCAGACAAAGTGATGGACAAAGAAAAAGACTTATTAATAATATTGGTGAGCTATAACGCCGCAGAATTAACGCGCAAATGTTTGTCACGGGTGATGTCTTCTGAGGATAATTTGTCGAAAGAGGTTGTCATTGTCGATAATGCTTCGCAGGATAACGTTACTCAGATTATTCAGGATGAGTTCCCCGCCTTTCAACTACAGGCAAACCAAGAAAATATTGGCTTTGGAAGGGCAAATAATCAGGCCGTGGATGCGGTGAAATCCCGTTATATATTGCTCCTCAATACGGATGCTTTTATCGCC
>DAOWHQ010000223.1:0-10951 GCA_030641355.1 Alphaproteobacteria bacterium | reverse complement strand
TCCATGATCTTCTCAACAACGGTGACGCCGAACGGCTCTATATGCCCCATCTCCTGCAACACATGGGCGCTGCCACCACGACCCGCACCGAAACGATAATCATAGCCCACAAAAACATGAACAATGCCAAGGCGGGCCAATAGTATATCTGAGACAAAATCCTGTGCCGACCGATGGGAAAGCTCTTTATCAAAAGGCAGGACAAAAAGGGTGTCAACCCCGAAGGCCTCCAGCAAATGAGTCTTGGTACGAAAGGAGGTCAGGCGAAAATCTTCCTGTCCCGGATTAAAATAGCTGCGCGGATGAGGTTCCAGTACCAATACCGAAAGGCTGACATTCATTTCCCGGGCCAATTTTCCGGCCCGTCCCATCACAGTCTGATGGCCTTTGTGGAACCCGTCAAAATTACCCAACACTATAACACTGCCCTTAACGTCATCCGGTAAATTGTCATAATGTCTGAAAATTTTCATGGTCTTTTTTTCACTCTTATCAGCTTAACCCTGCCGGCTTGGCACCATAAGCTCAGCTTCCCCTGTCAGGACCACAGTATCCCCCACCCTACATTCGCAATTGAGGGTAACACGTTTTCTTCGTTCATTAATCTGCGCAATGGTTACTGTTGTTTCAACAGAATCCTCAATCTTTACTGGGGCCTTGAATTTCAAGGACTGTGACAAATAGATACTGCCGGGGCCAGGGAAAGAGGTGCCGAATATTGCAGAAATATACCCTGCCGAGATCATACCATGCGCAATTCGCTGTCCAAAAATAGACCCCGCCGCATAGTCCTCATCCAAATGTATGGGGTTCACATCCCCTGTCACTTCAGAAAATTTAATGATATCTGCGTCACCCACCACGTTGACAGTTGTATAATACTGCCCCACTTTCAGGTCCTCCAGACAGGCTTCTCTCACATCTAACATACCATCACCCTTTATATTCATAACTCTACGACCTAATACGCCTAAGAAAATAAAGCAAATAAAAAAATTATATAGTTATCACGCATTAACCCTTTTTTTAAAAGATTGCGTTAGTTTGTAATTATTACGGGCAAAGAGTGGTAAAAACCACCTAAGCTAGAACAAAATGTTATTAATAATAAGTAAGCAGGAAAATTATGGCTGTAGATAAAGCAATGTCCATCCTCATAGTGGATGATTATAAAACAATGTTGCGGATTATTCGTAATCTCTTAAAGCAACTGGGGTTCAACAATGTTGATGAAGCCAGCGATGGTGCGGAGGCATTGAATAAATTGCGCTCCAAAAGTTACGATTTGATTATTTCCGACTGGAATATGGAACCTATGACAGGGTATGAGTTGCTCAAGGAGGTCCGTTCTGACGACATCCTCAAAAGAACACCCTTCATTATGGTTACCGCAGAATCAAAAACTGATAATGTGATCGCAGCTAAAAAGGCGGGCGTTAACAACTATATTGTCAAACCTTTTAATGCCGCAACGCTGAAACAGAAACTATCCAGCGTGCTTGGAGAATTCTAATGCCCAGAGGTCTTTTGCCAGAACATATCGGCCCATTGGTAGACAGGCTTCGTGCCGGTGACCATCAAGCCGTATCCCTACCGGATGTTGCTGCCCTGACCGAAGTATTGATGCGGTCTCTGGAAAGCTATTTCAAATCCATCGACCTTACATTATATCAGGAATGCCAGTCACTAGCTGACTATATTGATGATGCCCGGTCGGAAATATCATCTCTATCCCCAAATCATAGCGATGATGCAGGTATTCCCCGTGCGGGTCTTGAGTTAGCGGCTATTGTTCAGCAAACCGAAAGTGCCACCAACACTATCATGGAATCTGCAGAAGAGATTATGGATGCGGATCCGGCAGACACGGAAGCCTATACGAATACAGTCAATGACGCCGTAATGAAGATATTTGAGGCCTGCTCCTTTCAGGACATTACCGGCCAGAGGATCAGTAAAGTCGTCAGCACCCTAGAGCATGTAGAAGACCGGGTAGGACGTCTGATCAGTATTCTGGGCGTAATGGAAGGCAATAAACCCAAAACAGAAGATCCCGTAGAGGAAGAGGAAGAGGATGCAGATAAGGCACTATTGAATGGGCCGGCTCTGGATGGTGAGGGTATTGACCAGTCCACAATTGATGCCCTTCTCGATGGGGCGCCTGACAGTGGCGGGACAATAGAGCTTGATGGCCTGGAAACTGCGGAGGCCGCACAGGATGACGTGGTGGCTGATACCGCCCCAGAACCCGTTGAAGAAGAAGCTATATCTGTGGATTCTGAGCCTGCTGAAAAAGTTTCTGACAATGCCGCCGAAGATGATATTGATTTTATGTTTGCGGGCGCATCTGATGACAGTTCTGAAGAGGAAAGTAACGGCACGACAGAAACCGCACCAGAAGTTGTGGCGGAACCAAAAGTGGTAGCAGAACCAGAAGTGGTAGTGGAACCAGAAGTGGTAGTGGAAGAAGCCCCTGCGCCAGCTCCGGCGGCAGAAGGGCCGGTTAAGGAAAAAGGGCCAAATCTGATAGAGCAGGCAAAACAAAAAAAGGCTAAAGTTCAAGCTGAAAAAAAAGCTCAGGCCAGCCCGCCAAAGCCAGCGGTTTATGAAGAAGATTCCAAAGCCGCTCTAGACCCAAAGAAGTCCAAAAGCACAACACAATCAGATATTGATGCTTTATTTTCATAAGACCAAATAATCTAATATAAAGCCGCCAGAATTAATTCATCTGGCGGCTTTTAATTTTTGGGCTGAATAATTATAAAATTATAGATCCAGACGGGTATCGCTGCTCAACCGGGGTTCACCGAATAAATATCCCTGACCATAATCCATACCAAAGTCCAGTATTTCAACAATGGTCTGATCGCTCTCGATCTTTTCAACAATAAGGTCAATATCATAACGGCTGAAGGCCTCTTTCAAATCATCCGGATGTATATCCGCTTCCTGATCAAGGATCATTTTTGCATCTATCTTGGCATACCTAAAATACCGGGACGAAAGATCCGCAATATCTATATTCAAGTCAATGATGCGATCCATGGAAAAGCGGAAACCGCGCCGCCCCAAAGTGGCTAAACTACGCCCGACCAAGGGCGATTGACGCAAAACATCCGTCTGCGAAAATTCGAAAATAAGTCGGTCCGACAATTCATTATTCTCCATCATGAAGTCAATAAACTGTGGGAAAAACTCCTTATCGTTTAGAGAAACCGATGAAATATTACAGAAAAAACGAAGATCTGGCCGGCGCGGGCCTAACCTGCGAATAACCTGAATACAGCGAAACAGCAGCAAATTATCCAAAGTTCCCACCAAGCCGCTGTCTTCTGCCAGCTTCAGATATTGTGTGGGGAAAATTACATTGTCATCATCATCCCGAACCCTACTATAGGATTCATAATGGACTATCCGCCGGGATGGCAAAGCCACGATGGGCTGAAGGTAAAGATCAACTCTGTTTCCTTCCAACGCATGATGCATGACATTCAGCACCTCGCCATCACTACGTTCTTTTTGTTTCAGGCTCTCTTCTCGCCTCAAAATTTCAGAATTATCTTCCTCGCCCGAAGGTGCTGAAATATTAACTCTTTGCTCCAGGGACTTTCCAGACTTCTCAACCACCTGACCAAGGAGGGTCTGCAAAACATGCATTTCTGAAATGATTTCAACATTCTGCTGGTTATCTACTTTATATATTTTTTCCCTGAGTTCCTCTATATCAGCCTTGCCCTCATCAATTTTATCAAGAGTTACCTGATAATCCTGATGCAAGGCCATCAGACGGTTAACCGTATCTTCCTTGCCAAACTTCCAGATATACATGACGTGAAGTTGTAGCCCGACCAGAAAGGCCACCGCGCCTAAAATCATGGCCACGGTGTCCTCAAAACCATTAAATACCCCGGGAAGGACAAAGGCTACAAAGGCCGCAACAACGGCATATGTCGCCATAATCAATATATGTGTAAGGACCGTCATATATTATCCCGATTTATCCAAAAATTATATTCCATCTCAAAGGACCCCATACCCGTTCACCGGATAACTTACGATAGTGTAGTATAAAAAAACACACAAGTCCCATTATAGCAATAAAAAAACAGGGCGATAATTTATCGTCCTGTTTTCACTTTAAATTTAGATGAAGCCTCCTTATGAAGTCATTCCCGCTTAAGGAATTAACTAAGGAACTCCTTAATCTGATCCAGACGTTTCTTTTCCTTGCTTAGGTAGGAAATCCACTTACGGGCCTGCTTACGGCTCCGTTTGTCTTTCGCTGCAATTTCAAAAGATTTTTTGGCATTGTTCAGCTGACCCATATTGAAATAGCACATACCTTGATATACAGCGACAGAATCGCGCCGTTTCAAGCCACCTTTTTTCAGGGCAAGACCCAGAAATTTTGCACCATTCTTATAGTCATCAAGCTGCATATATACCTGACCCAGCTTTTTATAAAGCTCACCATCTTTTGACATTTCGGCTGCGGTAGCTAGCGGTTTCAGAGATTGCCTCATGTCCTGAGCATTAATCCGGGCCTGAGCAAGATTTTCGTAATTTTTCTTGTTCTTTTCTATTGTCCCGGCTTTTATGCCTTTTTCCAGAACCACAGATGCCCAGTAGGGCGCCTCATGATACATATAAAGCTGTGACATATTGACAAGTTCACTTCCTTTGGCAAGGAACCCCTGACGATAGGCCGTTTCATAAGTCGCTAACTGCTTCTTCTCCAGTGCCGTCTGTAGCTTTTCTGACGAAGCATCAGAGGCCATTTCGCCATACATACCGGCGAGCTGCAACCAATATTCCTTCTTCGGCCACTTGTTGACCAGAAGTTCCAGAATATCAACAACCTTCTGATTTTCCTTCATCTCGAAATACATAACCCGAAGCAGAAGATACCAATTTTCCTTTGGCTGCTTCTCCGCAGCCACATAAAGATCAATGGCTCTCAGAATATAAGGAATGGCTTTTTTGAATTGCACAGCTGCCTGTGCCTCAGAAATTCCATCCACGGTGCCAAGCGAATAATATGCCTGTGCCAAAAGCACCAAGGGCTGCGCCGTTGGTGCCGGTTGATACTCAAGCCAGCGTAACATCATCTTAATAGAATTATTAAAATCCTCTTTGATGAAATATAGCTGAGCCATGGTATAAACCGTGGTGTCTTCCATAGCAGCAGGCAAGTTTTCCTGCCGCAGGACATTTTCATAAGCTATTAAAGCTTCATTGTATTTTTCCTGACTATACCACAGGAAACCACGGAAGTTATAATATTGAGCCCGCTCGTAACTATTGAGCTTCTCAAGCTTATAACCAAGACCCTTTTCCAGAACCTCCATGGCACAATCATAATCATTGACATCGGCACATTCCTGAGCCTTGCCAAGCACCTTGTAGATTTTTTCACTCAGGGCCGGAGTCCTGCGTGTTTTGCGATCTTCAAATTTCCGCTTATCCTTATCGGTAGCGGCAGCATAAGCCTGATCCGAGATGCCGGACAGCGCCGGTGCCAGGGAAGTTATCGCCGCAACGCCGCAAAGGGCGGTTACCGATACGAGGGTCTTCGCAAGTTTAGTATATTTAATCATACGTTTTCTCCTCTACTTACCTTCCATCTCAAAGGTGATTTTGTGCAAAACACCCGCCACATCAATGGGTTCACCATCAACCACTTTAGGCTTGTATTTAAACTTGCCCGCAGCCTTGACCGCCGCGCGATTAAATACAGAGTTGGTGGTCTCCACGACCTTGACATCAACCACCGTCCCAAGCCTTGTCACTGTGAATTCCACAATAACATATCCTGAAAGACCGCGTTCTGCTGCTCGTCTGGGATAGATGGGTGCTACCTTCACAATGGGAAGATAATCCCCATCGCTGGCGGCAAATCCACCTGTTCCGCCGACACTGACAACCGCAGCAACCGGTGCCATACCAATTTCAATACCTGTATTAACAGCATCAACATTGGTATCCATGTCCAAGTCTAAATTCTCCGGGGGCGCTTCATTGTCCTCGGGTTTATCGGGTTTACGGATCGTCTGCTCAGTTTCCTGAGCTTGCCGTACTTCGCCAATCTCAACCCTGCGGCCTTCAACCTTACCCTCTAAAGGATTGTTCCCGGTAGCAATAAGATATTGCATACCCCAGAACAGGGTAAAGGTGATGAGAATAGCGAATATGGATGCAAGAGTATAACGTACAATCATTTTTCTTTTGTCGCCACTATATAATCATGAACATTTGCCTTGCGAACCGCATCGACAACTTCCATCACAACACCCGTTTTGGATTCGATATCAGCCTGAATAACCACAGATCCCTCTGGATTTTCAGCCCGAAGTCGCTCAACATTGGCCCGGACAGCGCGGACATCAACCCGGCGCTTTTCCATCCAGACCTCGTTTTTCTCCGTTACAGCTATCATAATATTTGCCTTATCCGCTTTCACAGCTGTGGAAGCATCAGGGCGGTTAATTTCGATACCGGCTTCCTTAAGGAAGGAAGAGGTAACGATAAAAAAGATGAGCATGATAAACACGATGTCAAGCATCGGTGTCATATCAATTTCGGCATCATCATTTTCTCTTGAACCGTGTTTACGCATATTTTATCTCTCAATGATCTTTAGTTAAGTGGTCTTCAAGTAATTCGGCTTCTTTATTCATCCGACCCTCAAGATAGGAAGCGGCGAACACACCCGAAAGTGCCCCCACCATTCCTGCCATAGTCGGAATCGTAGCCCTAGAAACGCCAGCCGCCATGGCTTTAACGTTACTACTGCCTAAGATTGCCATTACATCAAAAACCTCAATCATACCCCATACGGTCCCAAGAAGCCCCATTAGTGGGCATATTGCCACCAATGTTCTTATCAAAGATAAATTACTTCTCAGATCCATGGTAACCTGACTGATCATGGCTCCACGAATTTGGTGGGCATACCAGGAGGTCCGCTCGTTGCGAGCCTCCCAGGTAGCCATAACCTCATTCACTTGTTTACGGTGTCCAGTCTTAAAATACATGACTCTTTCTAACACCAAAGCCCAGAGCACAAAGATAGCAATGAAAATCGCATTCAGGACAGGTCCACCCTTTTCCATAAAATCACGAACATTTTCAAATAAATCTATTAGCTCATACATGATCAGGCTCCTTTATTACCCTGTTCCGCATGGACGGCAACAATTCCGGCACTCTGCTCTTCCAACGTATGGACGATACCCTTACTCCAGCCAGCTACAATTGAATGTAGGAACAGAGTAGGTAGGGCAACGACAATACCTAGAACAGTTGTCACGAGTGCTTGAGAAATACCACCAGCCATCAACTTCGGATCACCCGTACCAAACAATGTCATTGCCTGGAAGGTATTGATCATCCCGGTAACAGTACCAAGAAGACCCATCAGCGGAGAAATCGCCGCGATCACTTTAATCAAGGTAAGGAAGCGTTCAAGAGCCGGAATTTCTTTCAGAATTGCTTCATCAAGTTTCAGCTCCAGAGTTTCAACATCAACTGTTTTGTTGTTGCTGTAGACACTCAGAACACGACCCAGTGGGTTATCTTCATTTGCTTCATCATTACGAATCTGGGCTTTAACTTTACCCCGTGTTACCACCAGTACTAGGCCGGAAGCAAGGATCAGTATCAAGCTGAGCGGACCCAGACCATAAATAATGATATAACCAATGATACCACCCTGATCGATACGTTCAAGAATACTTGGATCTTGAATCAACAGACTTAGGATAGCGCCACGTGACACATCAAGTGCAAAGGCCGTATAACCATCGGATGTACCCTGTAGGCCTTCAGCTGTTTCCAGGAAACGTGGCTTAGGCTGACGTGGTAGTTCCGCGATATTCTGGTATTTAGTACGCCATTCCAGATATTTACCATCAGAGATCAGGTTAAATGTTCCCACACGGATCACTTCCCGCTGGGTAATCTCACCATTGGGATACTGAACATCGGCAGTATATCTTACAATCTTGCCTGATTCAGTCATTTCCCGCTGTACTTCATACCATAGACGCGAAATTTCTGGAATTGTCGGAAGCTCTGAACTTGATGCTTTCGCGATCAACTCATCCAGATAAACTTCACGGCCCGGAAATTGTGCCGAAATAATGGAATCATGGAACACAGCCTTGGTATCACCAGATACCTGCTGCAGAACCCCAAAGAGTTCTTTCAGAGCGCCCAATTCATGGGAAAGCTCTTCTTCCAGCTTGGCAATTTTGATATCGTTGGCTTTAAATTCAGCTTCGAGACGATCAGAGCGGCGCTCTTCCTGTTTCTGAGTATTGCGAGCACCAGCCAGCAAAGACTTCTGCTTGGTTTTCTGCTGAACAAATTCTCTCTCGCGGCGCTTGTTTTCCTGACTTTCACTATAAGCCCCCTGTTTCACCAGCTCTAAAAGCTGATCAAGGTTCTGTGCTTCCTGCGCGAACGCTGAAGTTGAAAGCCCTGCAAAGGCAACAGCGGCAATAATAATACTAGCTAATTTTCTCATTGTGCTGTCTCCAAATTACCAGCAATTGGTGCTGTAAGTGGCAGTCTCAGGAGGGTGTCGGCAGCAGCTTTTTTCTGTGCTACAGCCAAGGCCTTCTTGATAGGCTTACGATAGGTTTCGTCCAACTCGACCCATGCTTGGGCAGCGTGATCCCACATACCGCTCTGTACACCATCGCGGGTTTGATAAACCAACGCGATACGGCCAATATGAAGCATATCAACTTCCAGTTCATTACCGCCAACGGTCACTTTGTCCGTATAGGCCTGAACCGCACGACCATATTCACTTTCGATCTGATATAGTTCAAACACGCTCCGGAATTTTTCAGAAGCGTCAACATTCGGGTCTTCCATCAATTCATTCAGACGTTGAATCCCGGCGATACGCTCTTCCCGTTTAATGGGAAGATCTTTTTCAATGAACTCTCCCAGAGCATCAACCATATCCAACATTAATGGTACGATCTGACGCTTAACGTAAGTCACACCCTTAATGGATTTAGTCAATTTGCCCATTTCAACCACTTGAAGGTCGATCTGACGCTGAAGCTGTGCGTTATAAATACGCAAACCTTCAATGGTCCTCAGAACCGCCTTGTAATCACCTATAATTTTATCAGTTTGATCAACAGTTTTGTCGATTTGCGCTTGTGATTGTTGTGCTACCTGATTTGCATTCGTTCCAACTTTAAGAACTTCGCTTAAATCAGTGGCACCCGCACTGCCCGCACCCCATATAAGGGATGTAGCAGCAACGGCGGAAAGAACTACAGTTCTAACTCGATGCTTTGTCATTCTTCTTCCTACAGCTTTTATTGAATTGTTAAAATTAATACCATTTGGCATGGCGACAAATGTACGGAGAGACAATTTAGAAACATGACGGCCAATAATGTCCAAATATACAAAGAAAGAATTCCTCATATTTAAACCAATACTCACCATCAGGTTATTCCCCTTACCGTACATCAATACTTTAAATTTTCATCCGCCTAAATGCTTACCTGTTACCAGACTTTATTATAATTACATTTAAACTTCTGAATTCCCTATCCGTTCCAATCCCATATCCAAGATATAGAATCCGAACAATTGGATTGATTGCACCCTATCCTAATTTCTGTGTGGTTTACAAGACCCACTTATGCTCAAATTAAAAAAAACTTATCCTTGACTTTGGACTTACAAAAAAGATTGTTTTTAATTAATGTTATAGTATATCGATAAATAACATTATTACAGTAACTTAAGTGTATTGTGTTACTGATAAGTTATAAAAAAACCGTGTGTTATGGGGTAAAAAATTTCTATAAATTAATTCAAATTAACAAAATTAACCTGAAATTTCTCGACATTTTATGAAATTTTCTGGGATATAAGTCTTCTATTATGAAATATTTGGAATATCTAATTATGGAAAATACTTGAGTCGCCAGCACCAAAGGGGTGGCAAATGGCTACATACATTAAGTGAGGTCAGGGAACATTACCCGACCTAGCTTAATGTATATAGCTGGATACAGGCTGGGGCTTAATGAATTCTGACTGAATCTACGGCCTTCAGTACTTCATCCCATTTATTCTGAATACACGTCTGCCGGGCAGCGGTCATTCCGAATCTTTTTACCAGTTGAAAGGCCAATTCTTTTTTATATTCAAAGTTATTGGATGAACGTGAATTGTTATCAGTATTATCTAGCGCCATTGTATTATCTCCTTACGGTAACCCTGCTATCCCTGTACGGCTATACATTAAAGGACCAGAGGCTTTGCGTCCCACTATTTCCAGCGGTTTGCCATTGTCACAGAATAAATTTATGTCTAATTAAATTACTCTATGATTATCAATATATGCTTAATAAGTAAAAAGGTTGTAAAGATTTGCATAAAAATTTAGTTAACACCTAAAACATCCCGAACATTAACTCATAGTCCGAGAGTTTAGGTTACGTCACGCCTAGTTCAGCTTGAAATTGATCCTATAGAGAACATCCATGACAGCGATTCCATCCGGCTGCGGTTTGTAGATAAATTTACGGGCAGCCTCCAGTGCGGACTCATTAAATATTTCATCGGAGGATTCCTGTATGGAATGTTTTGTAGTTGAGCCGTCTATTGCAACATCAAACTTCAAAACCACATGACCTTCCAATTTCTGTTCAACTGCCTGCATAGGATAGACGGGCAGCGCCTCTAAAAAGTTTAAAATTGGCGATACATAACCCCCTTTATTTTCGACACCCGGCGGTTTATCAGCCAAAGCCAGGCGCGGCGTTAGTATATATGCCGCACTGGTAGCAAGGAAAACCATGCCGACACTCCACAGGATCGTGGCTCTTTTACCTTGTTTAATCATAGTGATATTCATATTTCTTAACCTTTCTATACGTTGTGTCAGTGTCTTTCTTGAATTGAAAATACT
>DAOWHQ010000209.1:0-2796 GCA_030641355.1 Alphaproteobacteria bacterium | reverse complement strand
TCCCGCGCAGGCGGGAATCCAGTTAAGGGTCGGTTGAATGAAGTATAACGGGTTGATAATTAAAAAGAGTCTGGATTCCCGCCTGCGCGGGAATGACAAGGGGGTCGCGGGAATGACAAGAGGGTCGCGGGAATGACAAAGGGGGCGCGGGGATGACAAAGGGGCGCATGGGAATGACGGAGAGGTGGACCTAGGCCCACACTCAGTTGATCAGCTTTTTCAACTCAAATTTATGATCTGTCGTGCAGAATTCGCAGGTCATGGTGATCACGCCGTCTTCGGCACATTCAGCTAACTCCTGCGGGGTGAAACTGGCAAGCACGGTGCGGAGTTTCTTATCGGAACAACGACAGCCCGTATTCATTTCGGTGGCAGTGAAAACCCGCACACCGCTATCATGATAAAGCCTGAGCAATAAATCCTGTAAGGACAGACCATTATCCAGAAGCTCTGACGTTTTGATGCTGGACAGCAAAATACTTGCCGTGGTCCAGTGATCTTCTTTCTGGCTGTCATCTTTGATTTCATCGGCGGTATTTCGCGCCAGATGCTGAATCATGATTGCCGCCGCCGTCCATCTTCCATCCGCACCCTTGTCACAGCTGATCATCAGGTGAGTGGGGAGTTGTTCTGAGGTCTGGAAATATTCTTCTGCGGATTTTTTCAGGCTGTTGCCTTCCAGCTTTACGATGCCCTGATAACGGTCCATATATTGACCCTGATCAATGGTGATCATAAGCTGTCCGTCCCCCCAGAGCGGTGAGCTATCTTCGTCTGCGCCGCAATAGCCGCGCACCACACCGGCGCCATTGCCATCGGTGGAGAAGTCACTGACCAGATTACGGATCATACCGTCACTTTTGACCTGCAATGTGAGGATACCCTTAAATTTCATCATGCTGCCGAGCATGGCAGACAGGGCCATGGCCTGCCCCAGTTGCTGCTTGACCTCATCGGAGTAATTATGATTACCCAGAACCTCATTCAACACTTTATCCAGCCGGATAATCCGGCCTTTGATGTCCTGTCCTTCGATCTGGAAGGCAAGGCAGCTGTCACTATAAATCGGGGTCATATTTATTTCCCGAAACACCACATCAGTATGCTTTTCTGGATGTGAAGGCGGTTTTCCGCTTCGTCCCAGATAACAGACTGCGGGCCGTCGATGACTTCATCGGTGACCTCTTCGCCCCGATGCGCTGGCAGGCAATGCATGAACAGGCTGTCTTTCTTAGCCGACTGGATCAGTTTCCGGTTGACCTGAAAGGGTGTCAGAATGGCGATGCGTTCATCCACGTCCGTATCACCCATGGATATCCATGTGTCGGTGATGATACAGTCGGCGTCTTTTGCCGCCTCATCCGGGTCATGGGTCAGGGTAACTCTGCCGCCATTATTATTGGCCCATTCCAGAACCTGTGTCGGCGGGCAGAATTCTTTCGGGCAGGCCAGAACAAGCTCGCAGTCAAACAATACCGCCGCATGAATCCAAGAAACCGCCACATTATTGCCATCGCCGGACCATGCAATTTTTTTGCCTTTGATAGAGCCGCGATGCTCCTCAAAGGTAAGCACATCCGCCATCACCTGACAGGGGTGGGAAAAATCGGTCAGCGCGTTGATCACCGGAACCGTGGCATGGGCGGCCATTTCCAAGAGAGCTTCGTGGCTGTCGGCCCGCAGCATGACGGCATCGACAAATCCCGATAAGACCTGCGCGGTATCGGACACGGTTTCACCCCGTCCCATCTGCATATCATTACCCTGTAGCACGATGGCGGTGCCGCCGAGCTGATGGATGGACATTTCAAAAGATACTCTGGTGCGGGTCGAGGGTTTTTCAAAAACCATAGCAAGGCTTTTATCCGCCAGAGGTCGGTCGGGATGAATGAACCCCTTGCCGTGCCCGTCTTCGGTAGCGGTGGCTTTCAGTGCCTTGGCCTTTTCAATGATCTCACGGGCCTCAGACTGGTCAAGGGCGGCGAGGTCAAGAAAATGCCTGAAGGGGGCTTTCAGTTTAAAATTGCTCATTATTCATCAGACTGCGGTTCGGGCAGTTCCTTTTCAATTTCTGCGCATATTTTAGCCATCTTTTTGAGGGCCTCGTCAATATGCTCTTTTTCGATAATAAGGGGTGGTAGCAACCGTACCGTATTATCCGCCGCGCCCACAACTAATAGCCCATATTTGAGGGCTTTGGTAACAAAAACGGATGGCTCAACCTTAAGCTTCAATCCCAGCATAAGTCCTATGCCCCGCACCAGTTCAATGACGTTAGGGTAATTATGGCGCAATGTCATCAGGCCTTTTCTAAGGTCATAGGACATTTTCTCCACATGATCGAAGAAACCGTCGGCAAGGATGATATCCAGTACCTTGTTACCAATAGCCATCGCCATGGGATTGCCACCGTAAGTGGAGCCGTGACTACCCGCTTTCATGCAACGACCAACTTCTTCGGTGGCCATACAGGCGCCAAGCGGAAACCCACCGCCGATACCTTTTGCCGCGCAGAGAATGTCTGGGCTGATATTACTATGCTGATAGGTGAACAGTTTTTCCGTCCGGCCCATGCCGCATTGCACTTCATCAAAGATCAGTAAAATGCCGTGTTTGTCACATAGATCCCTAAGGATCTGCATATTATCGCTGGATACCTGCCGGATGCCGCCTTCGCCAAGCACTGGCTCAATCATTATGGCGGCGGTCTCATGGGTGATGGCAGCTTCCACTTTGCTCATATCCCGATAAAAAGGCACATGATCAAAGGCGTCCATCCTGGCGCCAAACCCCTTG
>DAOWHQ010000143.1:0-2815 GCA_030641355.1 Alphaproteobacteria bacterium | reverse complement strand
TGCCCATCTGGTAATCTTGCGGCGCCAGAATAAGGGCGTAATACAGACCAAGCGCGAACAGAATGATGGTCAGCCCTGTGGTCCAGGGCAGAAACATATTACTTAGCCGCATGAAGCGGGCAGGATTGGCGAACTTATGCATAAAAAAGGTCTATAGGTTACTTAACATTTTATCAAGTTAATTAGCGTTGTCTTCATCGTGTTTTACGGTGCTTTCATCGCAAATAAATTGATATTTATCAAGTAACACTTTCTTGTATAGGGGTTATGAAAAAATTAAAAAGACCCATAAAGCTGGCTGTTGGCTGGTTATTCGTTCTGATTGGCATAATTTCGGCTCCCCTGCCGCTGCCTTTGGGGCAATTGCTTGCCCTTGTTGGTTTAAGCCTATTGGTATCGGAAAGCTATTCCATCCGCATGTTTACCCGTAAATTGCGCCGCAATTATCCCCTTATCAGCCGGATGATGGATAGGGTTAAACCCTATGTGCCGGGATTCCTGAAATCTACCATTGAAGATACGGACCCAAAGCATTTAAAAACTGTTTGATTTTTATTGATGGGGGGAACTATCGTTCGCTACTCGCTCACTACTTGAGCTTCCCCCTTGTTGGTGTTCTATCCGAAAAGGACACCGTAACCGAAGCCCATTAAGGGCTGAGGCAAGGCCGACTGGCCGCCCGATCTTATGCGAGGAGGGGGAGCACCCACGGTGCGGGGGAGTTATCCCCCATCAACAAAAAAACTTATTCTAAACCAGACCGGATAGCTGCGGCGGCGGCCCAAGGGGCGATGGCGGCACTGAACAGGGTGAATCCTGCCAGTAGCATCATATGTTCCATGATGGGATAGCCGCCGATGGCTGCCTTGACCGCCAGTACACCGAAGATGAGAACCGGAATATAGAGCGGTAATATCAGCAGGGATAATAATACCCCGCCGCGCTGGAGTGTTACAGTTAGGGACGCCCCGATTCCGCCGATGAAACTTAACGCCGGCGTACCGATCAGCATGGTATAGATTAGGGCTGAGAAGCCCTGCTCCGGTAAATTCATCATAATGCCCAGAATGGGTGCTATGATAATTAGCGGCAGGGACGTGGTCAGCCAGTGTGCGATGCATTTGGCCATGACCACAAGTTCTAATGGTACGGGGCTTAAGACAAACTGATCCAGCGATCCGTCCTCATAATCGGACTGGAACATGCGGTCCAGTGATAACAGGCATGACAGAAGGGCCGCGACCCAGATCACGCCAACGGAAACCCGCTGCAGAATATTTTGTTCCGGGCCGATGGCAAAGGGGAACATGGTTACCACCATGACAAAAAATCCCATGACCATGGTTGTTGTGCTGCCGTGGCGCATGGACAGGCGTACATCCCGTGCGATGATGGAAAGGGTAAGGCCTATCATAGCAAGTCCTCCTGCCAAGTGGTCGGGACGCGATAGGAAAAATCCGATATATTCAATGTTGAGCTTTTAGCTGGATCTAGCCCAAGTTCGATATGGGTGGCCGCGATGATTCGACCCCCTGCGGTCAAATGGTCATTCATAAGACCTGCCAACAATTCAACCCCGGCGCTGTCCAGTCCGACCGTGGGCTCATCCAACAGCCAGAATTTTGCCGGATGACATAATACCCGTGTAAGGGCCGCCCGTCTTGCCTGTCCCGATGACAGGTAGCATACTGGCAGATCGAGACAATGATCGATGCCGATTTTAACGGCTTCCTGTCTGACGTCGCCGTCATGATGTTCCATATTGGCCCAGAAGGCGAGATTCTCAGCCACGGTCATTTCCGGCTTCATGCCGTTTTTATGGGCCAGATAACAGATATTTCTGCTGATCCAGTCTCTATCACCAAGGATATCGTGATCATCATAAGAAATCTCACCATTCTGGGCAGGTAGAAGACCGGCAATGATTTTCATCAGGCTTGATTTGCCCGATCCATTGGCACCACTTAAAATAAGCGCACGTCCCATAGGCAGTTCAAAGCTCAAGTCTGAGAAGACCGGCCTGTCGCCCCTGATACAGGTAAGGTTATGCCCCAAAAGAACATTACTTGAAGTTTCGCTCACTGAAAAATCCACATTTTATTTTCAGGAAGCTATAGCACTTATTTAGGAGGGCGGGTACTAGATAGTTCCCCCATCAACCACAAAACCAAGAAATTTATAAATTTCTTGGTAATAGGCGTCCAGCAGAGATCAGTAATATGGAGGCTAGACTGAAGATAGCGGTTCCGGCGACAATTTCACCCACATGGCCGGTCCAGCTTGCTACCGTTTCAGCACTATTAGCGCCAGTGGTGGCAAAAATTAGGAATGTGCTGATCATCAGGAATGGCAGAGTGATTTTAGACCATGGGAAATTCTGCCAGATGCGCGGCTGAGATGCGGCGATTGCGGTGGTTGGATAATATTGCTTTCTCATGACTATTCCTTCTGGTTTTCAATCTGATAATAGGAATATAGGCGGCCAATAAGGTTTTACTTTGGCCTAAAAAAGGTAATTTATGGGCGAATTGCGGCAGGTCTGCCATATTTAATGTCAGCCAAACAGCTCCACATCATCCAGAAGTTCGGTATGATTATCATAAGGGGTTTGATTATGCAGAAAGACATTGAATATGCGGACCAGCTCCTCTTCGTCATCGAATTGGGCGTTGATAATATCGTTATGCATATGTCGAATTTCAAAATTGATCGACGCTTCGGTTTCTCCGGTTGAAATCTGGCCTCTCTTGGAGCCTGCCGGTGGCATGGAGCCCAGTAGTTTCATTTGCAGGCCGCCCATGGAATAATCCATCAT
>DAOWHQ010000022.1:0-17856 GCA_030641355.1 Alphaproteobacteria bacterium | reverse complement strand
TTAGAGGCTATTATGGGAAGGAAAAAAGCCCAACCTAAAATTTATAACTTTAAAATAATATTTCAAAATATTAGTGTTTTGAGTGTTTTTACATCCTGTTTGTGAAATTTTATTAAAACGACTCTTTAAAGAGATTCGCCATTAATTTCCAAAAAAAATTCATGAATTTGTTGCTAGTTTAAGGTATATTCAGGGTAATATTCTACCAAAATTACCCTATGGGATAAAAAATGCCTGATAATCTTAGCGAAACCGATAAAAAAATACTCTCCGCCCTTCAAAGCAACTGTAATCTGACCAATGGTGAGCTAGCAAAAATCGTCGGCCTGTCAACGGCCCCCTGTTGGCGGCGGGTAAAAAGGCTGGAAGATTTAGGTATTCTTACCCAGCGCGTGGCACTGGTAGACCCCAAAAAGCTCAATCTGGATATTGTCGTTTATGCCAGCGTAAAATTATCCAGCCACACTGAGGAGGCACTGGAAATTTTTGAAAGTACGATTGTGACCTATCCTGAGGTCACCGAATGTTACACCATAAGCGGATCTATGGATTATATGGTTCGCGTCATAACAAAAGATATGCAGACCTATGAAATTTTCCTGCGTAAGAAATTACTGAAAATGGATATGGTCAACGAAATTCATTCACGCTTTGCAGTCACAAAAATAAAATACACCACCGCCATTCCTCTTGAGCTATCTACTTAAGCGTAGGGATGATCTGTAGCGACCATTTTGTTGCCCCCGGCAGGAAAGGCGTCATCTTACCCGTTAGCCAGTCATCATGCCCCGCGCCATAATAGGGCGATAGCGGATGTCCTGATTGTCCGGCAGGCATATTCATAAGGCCATCTTCCTCATGGCCCGGACTAACAACAATGCGTTCGGACTGACCAAAACTTTGTGATGATATATGGGGCATTTTTTCATGAACACCATCCTGCATGGCATCGGGCATATCCGTCAGAAGGCCTAACAAGGGTACTGATTTGCTTAAAGGGTGTTGAACATATGATCTGTTCTGTTCCCCCCATATATAATCTTTAAGAGCAATTTCACCGTTCAAGACAGGCTCCCACGCTTTAGCAGCCATATCTTCAAAGAATAGTTGCCAGTTATTATTAAATTCCGCAGGCAGCCATCCGTCCGGCTTCTGATCCACCAACCGCCACAGGGGGCTTTCCATGAGATGTGTTGCTTTTTTATAGTCACATGATTCAAATTTTTCCACACAAGGAGCGGTCAGATACCCCATCATGCCCTCGAATATTGCTTTACGATAATTTTTCACAAGACGAAAACCCACAGATGATATGGCGGCCCGCCCGCCCCAATTTTCAACTTCATTTATGAAGGGTTTTAATGCCTCATCTGTTGAATTCTCCAGAACGGTGAGAAGCTGTTTCTGCCACCGTTCCCAGAATATGGCCCGGTTATCCAGCTGAATGGCATAAAGATCTTTTTCCACAAGCCCGTTGCCTAAATTCATCAAACCATCACGAATTTGTTTCTGCCGCGCGCCGATATCGGCCCCGCCATCGCCGACTTTGGCTAAGTCCTCGCCCGAAACAACCCTGCTATTAGCAGACCACAGGCGATTTTGCACTGGATTATAAACTTTAGGCTGCTCTTCAGAACTGAGCCAGCCATCCCAGCCAAGACGACCATCCGACCAATCACCGGGACGTTCATAATTGCCCGGTTTACGTTTGGGGAGTGCGCCGAAGTGTATCCAGCCGATATTGCCATCACTGTCCGTCAGCATGGTGTTTTGCGTAGGTACACCGTTACCGGAAGCGGTTTCCATAGCTTCCTGCACGCTTTTCACCTGTTCCATTCTGATCAGGCCCATATTGATGGCTTCCGGTTGATGCGCCACCCATTTAAGAACAAATTTCTTGTCCATATTAAAGTCAAAAACCGGCCCCCATATGGTTTCCTGTATGTCAAAAATGACAGCGTCATCTCCTTTGACCTTAATTTTCTCGTTATGGACGGTAAAATCCTTATAGCCGTCCGGCGTCAGATATTGCTGATCAAAAGCCGGGTTAAGTTTAAGCTCAATATAATCCGAAGTATCCACATATGAATTGGTATAACCCCAAGCCACATCACCATTACTCCCCGCCACAATCAGCGGTGTACCCGGCAGGGAAACGCCCGATATATCAAGCGAATTATCTTTAAGTTTTAACCTCAGCCGATACCATGTTGCAGGCGCACTAAGCCCCAGATGCATATCATTGGACAGCATAGCAGCTCCGGTTTTGGTCAATTCCCCCGATACGGCCCAGTTGTTACTGCCGGGAATTGGGTTATCTGTTGATTGCAGGAAAGTTAGCTCTGTTCCATGGGTCTTTAGGACTTCACGGGAGGGGATTTCCTGTGGCACCCACGGCGTTTCATCGGCCTGAATCGGCGCATCCCATTCTGTTTTTGCTGGAATGAGAAAATTGGCGAGACTTTGATCAAGACTCTGTTCCAGATAATATTTATGCTTCTCCGCCTCGATAGTCCCTGATTGAAGGAAGAAAGCCATAGCATAAATCACCAGAAAACTATCCTCCTCGGTCCAGGGTCGTGGCTCCTGCTGCAACAGCCAATATTCGAACGGCTTCGCCCCCAGATTATTCAGGCCATCATTGATACCCGCCACATATTTTTTCAGCAGCGCTTTATGGTTTTCCGGTAGACGCGCAATTGCCACAGTCGCCCGCGCCCGGAAGCGATGCAGACGGTTCTTTTTATCTGTATTCAGGGCAATGGGGCCAAACAATTCCGATAATTCCCCCGCTGCCATGCGCCGTGTCAAATCAATCTGGAAGAATCTTTCCTGTGCATGGGTAAATCCAGTGGCATAGGCCAGATCAAGCCTGTTTTGCGCTGTTAGGGTCGCATTGCCATTTTCATCCCTTTCCAAAAGAATATTTTGGCTAATAGATGAGGATGCAAAATTCCCGTCCAACAGGGGCAAACTTGCTCTGAAGGTGAAATAAACAGCGATAACCGCGATGGCAACTATCGCGGAAACACTCGCAAACAGCCATTTAAGTTTTTGTATAATTGTCGATTTCTGCCCCATCATTTCTTCCTCAAATGTTCATATGCTTCATAGGTATCAATATCCAGAAAGATCGCATCAGAACCAACATCAACTTCATGGATATACTCAGGATATTCATTCAACAGGATTTTTGCCCCCATATCACCTTCCAGTCTTTTAAATTCACTGAAAAACTCACCGTCCCACAATATGGGATTGCCCCGCTTGCTGTTATGCATAGGGATGACGATTGAATGGTCTTGGGCTGGGTCGTATGCCACAATGATTTGGCGCAAAATGCCCGCCGATATATTTGGCATATCGCCCAGAATGATCAACACCGCATCAATATTATCCGGCAGGGAGCTAATCCCCAACTTTACTGATGTACTCATACCCTCGTCATAAATGTCATTATGGACAAAAGTGACGTCATGACGGCTGATTGCCTGCTCGACCTCTTGCCTTTGATGTCCGGTGACAACAGATATTTCAGTCAGTCCTGCTTGCTCGACCTGCTCCAGAACATGGGACAGGACGGTTTCATTCTCATAGGGTAATAACAGCTTGTTATCCTGCCCCATTCTTTTCGACTGCCCCGCCGCCAGAATAAGCGCAGCAATATTTTTGGATTGAGACATTTTCTTTTTCCGTTGATCTTTTTGAGATTCTCGGGGTTGAGGACGTCCCGCATATTCACTGAGTAATCCGCCTACTCCCATGCTCATGACATCATGGTCAGTCACATCCAGTCCCGCAGAAATACGCGATAATATGAGGTCAATGCCGTTCAGCTTTGGTGAGCGCGAACATCCCGGCAGACCCAAGACCCACTTATCCCGCAATTTGGCCAACAACATCAGGTTGCCCGGATCAACGGGCATGCCGTAATGAATTATCTTACCACCTGCGCGGATGATCGCCGCAGGAATAACATCCTTGCGGTCCGTTATGGCCGAAGCACCCATAATCAAAATCATATCCTGATCACCATCAGCCTTGCTTAACAGCATTTCAGCCAATGCGGTTTCTTCATGGCGACATCTGACCTCATCCGCGAGCGATGTTTCAAAAATATCAAGCCTGTGGGCCATAACCCGTTTGGTTTTTTCAAACAGTTTTTTCGCCGTGTCGCCAAGCTCCGTCTGGATCATAATGGCCTTTTGTGGCCGGAAAGGATGAAGGGTAATCATATCAGATTCTATGTCTGCAATAATTTTCTCGACCACCTCACCCCTGACGCCCAGAGGAATGATCTTGACCGTAGCCACCATCTGCCCCTTTTGGACAATGGCGTTCTGAGAAATTGTCGCAAGGGTAATTCCCTCATCCCTGTGATTAAGGTCATTCACGGCCTTCTCATCTATGACAATCAGACCATCCGATACAGCATGGAGATTTACCCGCCCCGTATAGGCTTCGGCACAGGTAACCTGATCGCCTGTAATATGGCTGGAAATTTTTTTCGCTGCCATATCTTCTGTCATATCACCCGGTTCCAGAACCGCCGCCATCACCTGTGCGATCTTATTTTCCGCCAGATTTTTAATGTCAGATTCAGTTAGGATATGGCCTTTTTTCAACAGGCCGGACGGTAGCCTTACTGAATGTGCCAGCGTGCCGCCCAGAATTTGATGTAAAGGGAACGCGCCAAATTTCATCCGCTGTCGCCATTCCGGTAGATGGAGATCATCTGCGCCATGACGGACAGCGCAATTTCCGCAGGCGTTTTAGCGCCAATGCCAAGACCCGCCGGCGCATTTATCCGTGCAATCTGTTCAGTGGTTATGCCGAGGGCGGTCAGACGTTCCACACGGGCGGCATGGGTTTTGCGACTGCCTAAAGATGCAATATAAAAGGATGATGAATTCAGCGCCACCTGCAACGCCGCATCATCCAGCTTTGGATCATGGGTTAAGGTCACGATAGCCGTGCCAGAGGTTATTTCTCGGTCATTTAAGGCGTCATCCGGCCAATCTGTACACAAATCAATATCCGGGAAGCGAACCTCACTGGCAAATGTGGTGCGGGGGTCAATAACGGTCACATTAATATCCATGCTCGCGGCAATCTTGACCATGGCCTGTGTTATATGAACAGCACCAATGACGATCAGCTTCAGCGGTTGTTCTAATATCTGAGTGAAAATAACTTGCTCACCAGTATCACGAAGCTTGCTCTTGCCCGCATTATTGTCACCATAAGCAAAAGTCGTTTCACCCGTGGTACAGTCGGTAGTCAGAATAACTGGCCCGGTGGCATTAAGTATTTTATCCATATGGGGTAGTTTTTCCGCCATAGATTCGACCAATACCCGCACCCGACCACCGCAGGAAAGCCCCACTTCCCATGCCTGATCATTGCTGACACTGAATTCCATCATTTGCGGCTTGTCGGAGGTCATGGCATCCTGCGCCGCCGTGATCACTGCCCCTTCGATGCAACCACCGGAAACGGACCCTTCGATGGCGCCCTGATCATCAATGATCATCATGCTGCCCGTTGGTCTTGGCGAAGACCCCCAGGTATCAACAACGGTGGCAAGGGCAATGTTACGCCCGGCCCCATGCCAGTTTTTTATATTTTGCCAAATTGGCTTCCAGTCTGAACTCATAAAATCAACTTTAATCGAAAATCATAAGAGTGCAAGGATACTATTCAGACCATACGGCCAATTCATTTCCGCTTGGTTCCGTAAAGTGAAACCACCGCCCACCGGGAAACTTGAATATATCAACATTTATCTTGCCGCCAGCCTCTTTTACAAGAGAAGCGGTTTCTTCCAGATTATTACTGTATAACACGACAAGAGCCGCGCCTGCTGCCTTGCTGGATTTTAAGTCGGAGCGATAAAAACCCCCGTCTGTACCATGTCCGATAAAACAGGTATAATCTGGTCCATAATCCTTAAAGTTCCAGCCAAAGGCCTTCATAAAAAAAGCTTTTGTGGCATCAATATCTATGGCTGGAAACTCAATATAATTTATTTTATGATGATTTGGCATGTGATGATGTCCTCTATTAGTTTATACTATTATAACATACCCAGAACAGCGGAAGCAAACCATAACTAATCACATATCTGGCTGATATTCCATACAGACATCGGCTCTGGCATAAGGGGTATCTTCTCTGGATTTTACATGCACAAAACCATATTTTGCATAAAGGGCAATGGCCGGTTTCAGGACAGCATTGGTTTCCAGATAGAGATTTTTTCCGCCCCTTGCATTAAAGCGTTCAATGATAATCTCTATGAGTTTTCCCCCGATTCCTAGTCCCTGAACTTTGGGCCGCACCCCCATTTTGGTCAGTTCATATTCTCCGTCACCTTGATGTTTTAAGCCGACAGCGCCCAGAACCTCGCCGTTAACCAACGCAAAATAAATCTCCCCGCCCTTATCAAGAATATATTTTTCCGGATTTTCAAGGGTTTTGCCATCCGCAGCTTCCATGGAAAAATATTTCTCCACCCATTCCTTATTTATATCATGCCAGTCTTTGCGGTATTTTACGTGGAAAGGTATGATTTTAACTTCTGGTCGCGGGCTTTTAGAATTGTAACTTTGATAGCGTTGATAGAAGTCCTGCGCCCGCAGGTTTTCCTCAAAGTCATTAAGACCCAGCAACAGATCATGATCTGATTCCTGCCGCAAATCGTAAACCACTTTATGGGCTATCTCCCACATGGGGAGAAGACGCTTGACCAGAGCTTTGCCCGTTGTGGTCAGATAAACAACACGGCTGCGGGCATCCTCACCCACCTTCATTTCCACAATATTTTTTTCCATAAGCTGTTTTACGGTCTGGGAAATTGCGGAATGGGTCAAAAGTGAAATCTTCTGAAGCTCGGCTATGGTAAGGCCTTTCAGGTTATGCAAAGCAAAGACAACGGGGAAATGACGCACCCTGAATTCCAGCCCCGCCTCCTGATATAGCTTCTCCATATCAACGCTTAGCATATCATAGACACGCCTTAGTCTGGTGCCGATACCAAGATTGCTAAATAATTCTTCACTCATGGTTATCTCCTATTTACATAAGGATTAATATAAATGTTAATACAAACTATACAAGAGCTATTAAAATAAATAATATTTGAGTGATAATACGTCATGGTTTATAGGGTAGAGACAACAGTGGAATGTCCTATGCACAATGCCAACCTCTATGCCCTCTTTCAGTCACGTTTTCCCAAAGACCTGACCAAATCTTTCCTGCAACAGGAAGACGGGGCGCATCTGACATATGCACAGATGGATCAGCTGTCGGCCAGAATGGTGACAGTTCTAAAAACTCATAAGATTGAAAAAGGCGACCGCATATTGGTGCAGGTGGAAAAATCCATGTCGGCGGTATGCCTGTATCTTGCCTGCCTTCGGGCCGGTGCAATTTACCTGCCGCTGAATACTGCCTATACCAAACATGAGGTAGATTATTTTATCAATGATGCCAGACCTGCTCTTTTGGTTGGTGATTTCACCTCTCACAACATCCCAAAACTTGCTTTGGAAACCCTGAGCCGAGATGCGGAAAATTGTGAGCCATACCATCCTATTGCAGAAATGGCACCGAATGATCTCGCGGCAATTCTTTATACCTCCGGCACGACCGGACGATCGAAAGGCGCTATGCTCAGCCATGATAATCTGGCCAGTAACGCCCTAACCCTTTATGAGATATGGCATTGGGAACAAGAGGATATTTTGCTTCATGCCCTGCCAATTTTTCATGTGCATGGGCTATTTGTTGCCCTTCATTGTGCTTTACTTGGCGGCTCTACAGTATGGTTTCTGCCGCGTCTCGATGTGGATGCGCTGATCCGCCTGATCCCAAAGTCCACCGTCCTGATGGGGGTTCCCACCTTTTACACCCGCCTGCTGGTTCACAAAAACTTCTCACATGAACTTTGTCAGAATATGCGGCTTTTCATATCCGGTTCGGCGCCATTATTAGAAGAAACCTTCCATGCCTTTGAGAGCATTACGGGTCAGCGTATACTGGAACGGTACGGCATGACAGAAGCCGGAATGATCACGTCCAATCCTTATACAGGAGAACGTATTGCCGGAACGGTTGGTTCTGCCCTGCCAAATGTGGCTGTTCGTATTTGCGATGAATCTGGAAAGCAACTTCCCCACGGCGAAATTGGCATATTGGAATATAAAGGCCCCAACCTGTTTCAGGGTTATTGGGAGATGCCGGAAAAAACCGCCGATGAAATGCGCCCTGACGGATTTTTTATCTCTGGTGACATGGCTGTATCTGACGAACAGGGACGAATGTCAATCGTGGGTCGATCCAAAGACCTTATTATTTCCGGCGGGTTCAATATCTACCCCAAGGAGGTTGAAAGCGTCATCGATCTTTTACCCGGTATTCTGGAAAGCGCCGTAATCGCCTGCCCTCATCCCGATATGGGTGAAGCTGTTGTCGCAGTGATTATCAGGGCGGAAAACATCACCCTATCAGAATCGGAAATTCAGGATCAGTTATCGGAACAACTGGCCCGCTTCAAACAACCGCGCAAGATAATTTTTCTAAAAGCCCTGCCCAGAAATACTATGGGCAAGGTTCAGAAAAATATCCTGCGTCAGAGCTATAACAGCCTGTTTACTTGTAACTAGGATTGACTTTTGACTTGCCCCGCTGATTCAGCAACCGCAATCGCAAAGCGTTCAGCTTGATAAAGCCTGCCGCATCACGTTGGTCATAAACCTCATCTTCTTCAAAAGTCACATGCTCCATGGAATAGAGGGATTCATCCGATTTCCGTCCTACCAGATGTACGCCTCCCTTATAGAGTTTCAAACGAACCGTACCGCTCACATGTTCCTGTGACTTGTCAATCAGGGCCTGTAGCATTTCCCGCTCTGGTGAGAACCAGAAGCCGTTATAAATCAGTTCGGCATACTTGGGCATCAGTTCATCTTTCAGATGCATAGCCCCACTGTCGAGCGTGGTGCTTTCAATACCCCGATGCGCGGTGAGCAGAACCGTTCCGCCGGGTGTTTCGTAAATACCCCGTGATTTCATGCCAACAAACCGGTTTTCCAACAGATCAAGACGACCAATACCATTGGCCCCGCCCAATTCGTTAAGCTTGGTCAGGATAGTTGCCGGAGACATTTTAATCCCGTCAATGGCAACCGCATCACCCTTTTCAAATTCAACTTCAATATAGGTGGGCTTATCCGGCGCATCTTCGGGCGATACCGTCCGGTTAAAGACATATTCCGGGCTTTCTTCCCACGGGTCTTCCAGCAGCTTGCCCTCACTTGAGGTATGCAGAAGATTGGCATCAACGGAGAAAGGTGCTTCGCCGCGTTTGTCTTTGGCTACGGGAATTTGATTTTTTTCCGCATAGTCGATCAATTTTGTCCGACTGTTCAGATCCCATTCCCGCCACGGGGCGATGACCTTGATATCCGGATCAAGGGCGTAATAACCAAGTTCAAACCGAACCTGATCATTGCCTTTGCCGGTTGCACCGTGACAGACCGCATCGGCACCAACCGCATGGGCAATTTCGATCTGTCGCTTGGCGATCAGGGGCCGTGCGATGGACGTACCGAGCAGGTAAACGCCCTCGTAAAGCGCATTGGCCCGAAACATGGGGAATACATAGTCGCGGACAAATTCTTCACGCAGGTCTTCGATGTAGATTTCTTTAACACCAAACATTTCCGCTTTTTTGCGGGCGGGCTCCAGTTCCTCGCCCTGCCCCAGGTCAGCGGTAAAGGTCACGACTTCACAGTCGTAAGTATCCTTCAGCCATTTCAGGATGATGGAGGTATCCAGCCCACCGGAATAGGCCAGAACAACTTTCTTGATTTCTTTAGACATTGGTATTTCCTGCTATAGCGAATGATAAATCCGCATCATCAAATTTCACGCGCAGTATAGGCAAAAGAACGCACTACGCAACCTTTTCTCAAGCCCAAACTATAAGAAAATTCGTATTATGATGCCGATACAGAATAATGTTTAATTAAATTTGGAAAAAACAGAATTAACGTGCTCTGTTAGACATAAAAAAGACGGCAATAACAGCCGCCCTTCTTAAACCATATAGTATGCGAATCTACCGCCCATTGACCAGATCATGATAATCTTTCATCAATGCCTTACAGACATCGCCCACCTCGAAATTATAAGGGCCAATTTCACGAAGCGGTGTTACCTCTGCGGCAGTTCCGGTCAGGAAAGCCTGCTCAAAATCAGCCATTTCTTCTGGCATAATCGCCCGCTCTACAACTTCAATACCACGTTTTTTGGCAAGGTCTATTACAGTTCGGCGGGTAATGCCATCAAGGAAGCAATCCGGTGTAGGCGTATGCAGGACACCGTCTTTCAGGAAAAAGATATTGGCGCCGGTAGCTTCGGCGACCTGCCCCCGATAATCCAGCATCAACGCATCATCATAACCATTTTCCATAGAAGCATCTTTGCACAGTGAGGCAATCATATAAAGCCCTGCGGCCTTGGCATGAACCGGTTCTGTTTCCGGTGATGGCCGTTTCCATTTAGCGATTTCCAGACGAAGCCCTTTATGAAGAGCCTCCTCGCCGAAATAGGGCGGCCATTCCCATGCGGCGACCGCAAAATGAATTTTGGAGCCCTTGGTGGCAACGCCCATCATTTCCGAGCCACGCCATGCAACGGGCCGCACGTAAGCATGGACAAGGCCATTTGCCTTAACCACATCATTTGCGGCCTGATCAATTTCTTCCACCGTATAAGGAATTTCGAAACCCAGCATACGACCGGATTCTATCAGACGCTGTGAATGTTCCCGCAGTTTAAAAATCACGCCACCGTATGCTTTCTGACCTTCAAATACACTGCTGGCATAATGGAGTGCATGGGTTAACACATGAAATTTAGCATCCCGCCAATTTACCATCTTCCCATTATACCAAATAACACCATCACGGTCGTCGTATGTAGCGGCTGACATTTTTTAACCTCGTTTATAATAATATTTCACTTAAGACTTGATATGGGTAACATTATAATTTAAATATGTCAACATGGCTGACATATTTTTTGACGTAAAAAAACACTCTGACCACCAGAAATTCCTTAAGGGTATGGAGCTGCTGTATTTTGCTTATCGTGATTTTATCAGCTGGCCTGATGATGTGTTGCAAACCCTAGGGTTTGGTCGCGCCCATCACAGGGTTCTGCATTTTGTTGGCCGCAATCCGGGGTTGAAGGTAGCCGAGCTTCTGAAGCTACTCAACATCACCAAGCAAAGCCTGTCCCGTGTACTGAGTACCTTGGTTGAAAAGGGTCATATCCGGCAGGACATCGGCGATCAGGACCGCAGACAACGCCTGCTCTTTCTGACCGAACAGGGCCAATTGTTGTTAAATAAGGTGGCCGAGCATCAAAAAGACCATATGTTAAAGGCCTTTGAAAATGCGGGCGATCAATCGGTAGAAGGCTTCTGGAAAGTCCTTTCCGCCCTGATAGCCGAAGAAAACCGCGAAGAAGCATTGGCACAGGTCAATAAAGATATGAGCGAATAATCCGCAATATTTATTCATCTTCCAGCATTAATATATCACCCGGTTCACATTCCAGCGCATCACAAAGAGCCACTAATGTGGAAAAGCGGATCGCCCGCGCTTTGCCCTTCTTGAGAATGGATAGATTAGCCATCGTTATACCAACTTTCTGCGACAACTCGGTCAAGGTCATCTTTCGTTGAACAAGCAGAATATCCAGATTTATTTTGATTATGCTGCTCATCATATTGTCCGTAATTGCTCTTCGTAGATATTTGCGGCTTCGCGCGCAACACCCGCCAGAATAAGGATCAATATGCCAAGAAATAGCCCATCACTCACATCCTGAAATGCTGGATATATCTCGAAGCCCGGAATATTAAACTGAATATCGTCAAGCATCGCCCGCCCACCAAAATATTGCATTATGGGAACAATAATATTTCCTAAAATCACGGCAATGCCAACTTTCTTAATGCGAATAGAATTTTCCACTGTGAAATACACACCCTTCACAAGCGAGGTAAATAACCCACGCATCTGATATAGGCTATAAAGCACAATCAAGAGCATTACTTCATTTATCGCGATAAACAGATACCATGCAACGACGCTTATAGTTTCTATATTCATCATGGCCTTTCCGCTGATGACACCATCTCTTAGACCCTGAACATTTACAGACATATCGGTTAATTGCTCAAGATTGATCGCAAAACCCCAAAACACGCTTAGGTCTACACCCCATATGCCGGTCTGGCCTGCAAAATAATCTATGCTTATTACCGCGGCAAAGAAGGGCAATAAAACTGCAATCCCCAAAAATAAAAACCAAATGGCATCAAGATATAATTTTACCAGTCTGGTTAATCTGTTCGCTTTCTGCGTTGACGGGACATCAATGTCTTCACCAGAGTTATCCATAATATCAACAGGCTTTTGTCGAATATCCCTGACAAGAAAAAACACAAGGGTAATTATCACACAGATCAAAAACACACCCGCTATGGTTGGTTCTATGGATATTAAAAATTGTGATATTTGAGATAAAAATCCGGTTGCGATAATTATTGCGCTTAACATCACGATCGCACGTGGTGAGCTAATGATTTTTTTACCTATGGCAATAAGTCTAGTGCGAAATTCAATGAACATTGCGGATCTCCAATATCTAATATGTGGTTCCATCACTTGATAGACCAATATATATTGAATAGCAATAGTTATTTATTGATAAACGATAAAAAAATATCGAATTGCGATGACACCCCTCTAATCCGCAAGTTCTTTTGACCTTTGATGTGCGGCGCGGACTGTTTTCGTCATAAGCTTACTAAGGCCATCCTCGCCCATAAGGACATTAAGCGCTGCCTCTGTTGTGCCATTTGGACTTGTGACATTTATCCTAAGCTCGGTCGCATCCTGATCCGATTGTTCCAGCAAAGCCCCGGCCCCGCATACGGTATGCATCGCCAGTTTCTTCGCCAGTTCAGGGCCTAACCCTACGGCTTCGCCAGCCCCCGCAAGGGTTTCCACCAGATTAAAGACATAGGCCGGGCCGCTGCCCGATACCGCCGTGACCGCATCAATCAGTTTTTCCTCGGAAACCCATTCTACAGCCCCCGCAGCCGTCAGCAAATCATGGCAGACCGCCTTTTGCGCCTCGCTGACATTATTGTTGGGACAGGCAACCGTGATACCCCGCCCGATGGCCGCAGGTGTATTGGGCATGGCGCGAATGATCGCTGCATTCTTCCCCATTTGGCCCATATGGCGTTCAAAATATCCGATGGTCTTTCCGGCCGCTATGGACAGAAAAACCGCTTTGTCACAATCAAGGGATTTCAAATCCGCCATCGTCTGATCCATCATCTGTGGCTTGACCGCCAGAACGACAAAACCGGGGCTTAATCCCTCCGGCAGATCAGATATGCTTTTATATAAGCCGCCTTCCTTGATTTCCTCAAGGTAAGGGTCAACAACCGTCACCGCATCACTAGACAGGCCAGCCTTAAGCCAACCTTGCAGTAAAGCACCGCCCATCTTGCCACAGCCCATGAGCAGCAGCGGGTTTTCAGAGGTAATTTGTGAGAGTTTCGACATATTGTGCCTCCCTATGCTTCGCCGACGGTATCCAGCATAGCAGACTTTATTGCGTCTTCCGGACTTTTTCCCGCCCATAGTACAAATTGAAACACCGGATAATATTTATTGCTTTCCGCAAGGATTGCATCAGTGGTTTTTTCACAGGTCGCCGCCGTAAGGTCGTGATCAGCACCAAGCATACTGCTATGGCGGAACATTAGAGTATTATCATCCGTCCAGATGGCAAAATGCCCGATGGCAAGCTGTTCATTAACCAGATTTATGGTTTCCAGCATTTTTGCTTTTTTATTGTTAGGGACACGCATATCCAGCATTGCCGCCGCCTGAAGCAGGTTATCCTCAGCCGCCCAGAAATACCGGATATGGAAATCACACCAAGCACCGCTCACCGCCACGATAATTTCATCTTCAGATGACCGCTCGTAAGGCCATTCATTCTGACCCGCTATCATTTCCAGAATATCAAGCGGATTAGCCATAAAGTCATCACACCCGTCTAAATTTGCTGTTGTCATTTTTTGCTGCTTTTTGTTTTTTTGGCCTTCAGGGTATTCTCTAAGTCCACTATTTTCTTTGCCAACACTTCGTTTTCAACCCGCGCGACCTTGACCATATCGCTAACCACGTCAAATTCTTCACGGCTTACCATGTCCATATCCCTCAGGATATTTTCCAGACGCGCGCGAATCATGCCCTCTATTTCGCCCTTGACCCCATGCAGGGTTCCGGCGGCGCTCTGCCCTAGTTTTGCCAGATCATCGAAAAATTTATTATCCGTCTGCACGTCTTCACCTTTACCGTAAAAATTGTAATATGACCAAACTCACAATGAAAGCCAAGCGGATTTGGGTTTCATGATACTTGACTTGGATGAAAAGGCCTGCATGATGGCCCTTAAACAATTGTAAACCTGCGATAACTGGCGATAACCATATGTTAGAATTTTTATTATCATCAACCCTTACTTTCCCCAATATCTCGCCTGATCTGATCAGTTTTGGCCCCTTTACGATTCGCTGGTATTCTCTGGCCTATCTTGCAGGTTGGGGCTTTGCATGGTTTTACATGTTGCAACTTATCAAGAAAAAAGGCGCGCCCTGCACACCGGTTCAGGTAGGCGACTTCGCTTTCTGGGCTATGATGGGGGTAATTTTTGGCGGGCGTCTGGGTTACGTGCTGTTTTATAACTTCAGCTATTATTTGAGCCATCCGGGCGATATTCTCGCCCTGTGGGATGGGGGTATGTCATTTCACGGCGGATTTATCGGTGTCGCTCTGGCCACATTATTCTTCTGTAAGAAACGAAAAATTCCGTTTTTCCGCTTCACTGACCTGCTGTCCTGCATTACCCCCTTTGCCCTGTTCCTCGGACGATTGGCGAATTTCATCAATGGCGAGCTATTTGGTCGTCCAACGGATGCCGCTGTTGGTATGGTATTCCCCCGCGGCGGCCCACTGCCCCGACATCCGAGTCAGCTTTATGAAGCCGCCCTCGAAGGTTTAGCTCTGTTCTTCCTATTGTGGTTCCTGTTCCATTATACTAATTCTCGTAAAAAGCCCGGCGTATTGACAGGCGTTTTTCTCATTGGCTATGCAGGGGCGCGAACTTTTGTCGAACAGTTCCGCGAGCCGGATAATCATATTGGTTTTCTCTATGGCACCGGCTTTCTCACCATGGGGCAATTGCTGTCAATTCCCATGGTTTTGGTCGGGCTTTACCTCATATTCCGCAAAGTTAACAAAGCCATATGAACGCGCTTAACACATATCTGGTCAAGCTGATCAAGGCTCAGGGACCGATTACGGTCGCCAGCTTTATGGCAGAGGCTCTGGGCAATGCCAAACACGGCTATTACATGAAAAAAGACCCGTTCGGCAAGCAAGGCGATTTCACCACCGCACCGGAGGTCAGCCAAATGTTTGGCGAGATGGTCGGCCTGTGGCATGGGGTAAACTGGCTGAATATGGGCAGCCCTGCCAAAATCCACCTCATAGAGGTTGGCCCCGGACGCGGAACCCTGATGCAGGATACGCTCAGGGCCATGAAAGTTATCCCCGGGTTGCTGAATGCCATAGAGCTGCATCTGGTTGAGATGTCTCCGGCCCTGCGGGACATACAGGCAGACAAGCTCAAAGCCTATAAAACACCCACTTGGCACAATCGGGTCGGCGATGTGCTGAAACTGGCTAAGGGGGAACCGATACTACTCATTGCCAATGAGTTTTTTGATGCCCTGCCCGTACATCAATATCAAAAGACGGAAACGGGATGGCATGAAAGATTGATCTGCCTTGATAGCCAAGACAAGCTAACGCTTCAACTTGCCCCCGTACCATCCCCGGAACAGATTATCCCCGCCGCACTTCACCGGGCTGATGCGGGTAGCATTGCAGAGGTAAATACTGTTGGGGAAAATATACTGGCTGAAATTGCCGAGCATATACAGCAATATTGCGGAGCTGCCCTGATCATCGATTATGGTCATGAGGTCCACGGCACTGGTGACACTCTCCAAGCCGTTAAAAATCATAAATATATGGATATTCTGTGTGATCCGGGTGATATTGACCTTACGACCCATGTGAATTTCCAGAAGTTGAAAGAAATAGCAATTGATTGTGAAACCCATATATACGGCCCTTCTGGTCAGGGCAAATTCCTGAAATCATTAGGCATTGAAGCCCGTTCACAGGTACTTCTTGCCAACGCCTCTGACCAACAGAAAAAAGACATTCTATCAGCCCTCCACAGGTTAACCGATGATAGTGAGATGGGGACGTTGTTTAAAGTCATGGCTATCACCGACAGGGAGCTTACCGGTGTTATCGGATTTGAGGAATGATACGTAATCCTCTTTTGCAACATTCAAATATCCGGCACGGGTTTTTCACCCGAAAAGGCGGCTGTTCTTCCGGTATATATACCTCTTTAAATTGCGGGCCGGGATCAGATGATAATCCAGAAAATGTAAAAAAGAATCGTCATACTATTCTTGCGGAACTGGGTTCTCAAGGTGCAACCCTTTGCGGGCTACATCAGATTCACAGCAATATTGTTCATTATATGGACACGCCGTGGGTTGATGAGCTGCCCAAGGGCGATGCTGTGGTCACAAGGCAAAAAAATATTGCCCTTGGCATCCTGACAGCAGACTGCGCGCCCGTCCTGTTTGCGGACCCTGAAAATGGGGTGATCGGCGCGGCCCATGCAGGATGGAAAGGAGCGCTCACAGGTATTCTGGAAAATACCATCCAGATCATGTGTCAGAAAGGCGCCAAAATTCCCAACATTATTGCAACCATTGGCCCCTGCATTGCTCAGAAAAACTATGAAGTCGGCCCAGAATTTCTGGAAAAATTCGCCGAACATCAGCATTTTTTCATAAAAAGCACTAAAAAAGACCATTACCTGTTTGATTTAAAAGGGTTCGTTACATATAGGCTAGAAGAGTCGGGGTTGGATAAAATCACCGCCCTGCCCCAAGATACCTATAGCGACGAAGATATTCTTTTCAGCTACCGCAGGGCTACTCACCAAGGGGAAAAAGACTATGGCCGACAAATTTCTACCATCATGATTGTTTAAGTCGCTTTTTATTTTTTTTCCCGCTATATATTCTAGTCTAGATTCGATGTTCTAAGCTAAGAGGAAATAGCACCATGAAACTTCTGTCCGGCAACAGTAATCTCCCCCTATCAGAAGCAATTGCGAGCTGCCTTGATATGGAATTAACCAAAGCAGACGTCAAACGATTTTTAGATGAAGAAGTATGGGTAGAAATACAGGAAAACGTCCGCGGTGAGGACGTTTTTGTGATTCAGCCTACTTCTTACCCGGCAAATGACAATATCATGGAGCTTCTGGTCAGCATTGATGCCCTACGCCGTGCCAGTGCCAAACGGATTACAGCCGTAATCCCTTATTTCGGCTATGCCCGGCAAGACCGCAAGCCCGGCCCCCGGACGCCAATTTCAGCAAAACTTATGGCTAACCTGATTACCACAGCAGGCGCAGACCGTGTCCTGACCATGGACCTTCATGCGGGACAAATTCAGGGGTTTTTCGACATCCCCACCGATAACCTGTTCGCCTCCCCGGTTCTGGTTCGCGACATCAAAGAAAACCTCATGACCAATGGCAAAAAGATCATGGTGGTATCGCCGGACGTTGGCGGTGTGGTTCGCGCCCGCGCCC
>DAOWHQ010000159.1:0-8925 GCA_030641355.1 Alphaproteobacteria bacterium | reverse complement strand
TGCCCGTTATCAGGTTGATATACCAATTACCAATATTAGATAGAGACTGAGCCTCATATAATTTCTGTTCGCTTATTCGTAGGTCTGTAACATCTGTGCGGGCAGAAACATATTTATAGGGTTTTCCCTTGTCATCTAAAAAAGGAACAATGGTAGATTCTACCCAATAAATACGTCCATTTTTCTTTCGGTTACAAATTGTTCCGTGCCAAATATTACCATTTGAAATATTATTCCACATCTCATCGTAGAATTCTTGTTCATGAACTTCTGATTTGAGCAGGCGATGATTTTTCCCCAACAATTCTTCGCGACGATACCCACTGATTTCGCAGAATTTGTCATTGACATAGGTAATTCGGCCAGTGACATCTGCTATGCTAACGATGTCATGTTCATTCAGGGCGGCAATTTGGTATTTGCTCTCTCTTAATGTCGTCTGTAAATCTTTTCTGAGGCGATTGGTCCAATGGGATCGCATTGCCCTTGCCTTAACCGCCGATACCAAATGATCTACCTCAAGGGGTTTGGTCACAACATCGTCACCGCCAAGGGTTGTTTTTACTAATTGATGTTCAGGGTCCTGTTCGGTAGACATTAGAATAATCGGGATTGAAGCCCACTTGTCATCCTGCCGGACCATGTGTACCAGTTCAGTTCCCTTACATTCATGCAAGTTAATATCTACGACAAAAACATCAGGCCTGTACCTAGAAAGGAGATTAAAACTATCCAGAGGATTGGATAAGGCTTCAACCTCTATATCAGCGTCTTCTAGTAAGAGAGTGCAGCGCTCCCGTAGGCTGTCGTCACTAACGATCAGTGCTACTTTAATAAGTATATTTTGTGCCTGTGCTATCAAGCTATTCAGGGCTTTAATTAATTCATTCACATTCAGGGGTTTGCAAAGAAAGCGTTGGACACCCGCGCGCGCACTAGCAAGGCGGGTCTCAATATCATCATTGGCTGAAATATAAATTATTGGCGGGCAGGGTTTAAGGTTTTCATCAAGTAGGTTAATGGTTTTTATAGACGTGGCATCATCGGAATTATCGTTGATGATGATTGCGGAGGGGGCTTCTTTTTTACAAGCCTCTTCAATCTCCGTTACTTCAATAAAATGTTTAACCTGATAGTTGAACGGCTTAAAATTATTTGCTAATTCCGAGATAAACTGTTCGTCACGTCCCAACAGATAAATAAGCTTGTTGTCGGGCTGTGTATTTGTCAGCTCATATCCGTTGGTTGTAGTCATGTGATGTTTTCTTTAATCATATTACTATCTATTACAAACTTTAATTGAATAACTTCACAGGCCGTAGCCTAAGTTGAAAAGGTCAACTCAGAAACAATAGCAACTATTTAATAAATATTTATTAATTTATTAATTTAATAATTATTATCAATTAAAATTATCAATATCAAGTCCCGTGTAAATCATAGTGGACACTGAATTAAAGACGGTGACTATAAAACGGTCATTATAAACCGGTCATTATAAACCGGGAGGAGCGCCCTGACTGAAACTCTGGATAAGGCTACCAGCAACCAGATGCCAGCCATCGACAAGCACAAAGAATATCAGCTTGAAGGGCAGTGAAATCATCACTGGTGGCAACATCATCATCCCCATGGACATCAAGACAGAGGCCACAACAAGGTCAATGATGATGAAGGGGACAAAAATCAGAAAACCGATTTCAAAAGCCCGGCGGAGTTCACTGATGATAAAGGCAGGAACTAAAACCTGAAAGGGTGTGTCGGCGGATGTTTCCGGCAAGTCAAGTTTTGACAGGTCCAGAAAGAGCAACAGGTCTTTTTCCCGCACATGCTTCATCATAAATGTATGAAAGGGGGCCGTTGTGCGGTCGAAGGCAACCTCTTCGGTGATCTGTTCTGCAATCAGCGGTGCTATGCCGGTGTCATAAGCCTCTTTCATGGTTGGGGCCATGATGAATGATGTCATGAATAATGCCAGACTGATCAAGACCACATTAGGTGGTGTCTGTTGCGTTCCCATGGCACTGCGCAGCAGGGAAAATACGATGACAATTCGAGTGAATGAGGTCACAACAATGATGATGGCCGGGGCCAAGCTCAAGACCGTCATAAGCATTAATAGCTGAACAATTCGACCAGAAAGAGAACCTTCTTCCCCCAAATTCAGGGAGAGCTCCTGTCCAAAGGCGGCCTGACTGGTCAGGATAAGCATAAAACTTGTTAAGGAGGTTGCGAGCAGAGCCAGAGTGACTTTGTTCTTTTTCAGAAAAGACATCATGAATTTTCGACTTTCTCTGTTCTTGCTTTTATATTTTTTTCGATGACAAGATCACGGTCTAATCCCAGCATAATGAGATGTTCCACGTCATCCCGGCGTATGATCATGAGCTTTCGTCTGGCATCTATGGGAAGTATCTCAACGATATTCAGTCTTTTGTCGCGGGTTTTGGTTGAATTTACGGTCACGCGGGCCATTAGTCCGAACCTCTTGGCCCCATATGCGAAGAGTAAAATAAGGGCGAGGACAAAAAGCAACGCCATGACAAACTGGAAATAGGCACTCACTTCCATACTACTGGATTCCTCCCTCAGGCCTGCGGGCGGTTTCTTCGCTCAGGCGGATATTTTCATTATAGAGATAACTTAATATTTCCGATACGGGCTGCAAGGCTTCCAGCGGGATATAGCTGTCCACATCGAAGGCAGACAATATTTCCACCAGATCTTCATCTGTCCTGACCTTAACATTATTGTCAAAGGCAATTTTCAAAATTTCTTCGGCAGTCTTTCCAGAGCCACTGGCGGCAATGCGTGGAATATCGGATTTTTGCCCATCCTGCTTCAGGGCGACAGCCTTTTGTCGCGGCTCTTTTTTACTTGTTGCCATCTTAATTCCAGTTAAGCATAAATAATTGCCTGATAATAATCACAGCGGGCCTATTTTGTCAGCCTAAATATAGGTTATTTAGGTTATTTATTTTTATTAATATTTTATATTATCTCATAATATTAACAAATTGTTAATTTTCAGGTTCCAAATTGGGTGAATTATGGTGTATGCTTAACAATATAGTGTATTTACTAAAGCTTTGGCTATTATAACAGGATGGCAAATTGTATTTAGGATAAAAATAATGGACCTGAAATCTATTTCTCTTTTCAGTTCCCTGAATCAGAAAATGAACTGGCTCTCGGAACGGCAAAAGGTCCTGGCACAGAATATTGCCAACGCCAACACACCGGGATATATCCCTAAGGATCTGAAGAAAGTCAGCTTCAAGGCACATTTGGACCAGACTAGCGCCACCGGCGGTTTGCGGATGCAGACGACGGCACGTGGACATATGTCTGCGTCGGGTGGATCCGGCAATGATTATGAAATCAAAGTACAGGAAACGAAATTCGATATTAGTGCCGAGGATGGCAATGCGGTCAAGCTTGAAGATGAATTGATGAAAATGGCGGAAACGCAGATGGATTATGGTCTGGCGGTTAACTTGTACCGTAAGCATGTTACAATGATGAAAACGGCCCTTGGGCGAAAATAGATACTAAGAAGTAATATATTGAAGGAGTGATCCTATGGATTTAGCTAAAGCAATGATGATTTCGGCTGCTGGCATGAAGGTGCAGAGCACACGTATGCGTGTTATTGCGGAAAATCTTGCCAATTCTGGATCCGTTGGCACCGGGCCGGGCGTTGACCCATACCGCCGCAAAACAGTGACTTTTATTAATGCTCTGGACAGCGAAATGGGTGTGAACCGTGTCAAAGTCAACAAGGTAACCTTTGATCAGTCCGAGTTCGGATCCCGTTATGATCCGGGGCATCCGGCTGCGGATGAAAATGGTTACATCAAAACGCCAAATGTGAATGGCCTGATTGAGGCTATGGATATGAAGCAGTCACAAAGGTCATATGAGGCCAACCTCAATTCCATTGAGGTATCAAAGAGCATGATGATGCGGACCCTTGATCTGTTGAGATGATTTGAAATGAGCAGGAACTAGAAGATGAATATCAAAGCCATGGATGCCGCAAACGCCTATGCCAACGTGATCAAGAATCAGGGCGTTGGCAGTGGTACAGATAAAATTGGCAGTATCTCAGGCATTGGCTCTGCAGCCGGGGAAGGGGCCGGCACATTTTCCGACATCCTGAAGGCGGCTATTACGGATACGTCACAAGCCGTAGGCACGAGCGCCACTAGTGGAATTCAGGCCATGAACGGCAAGGCGGATCTGGTTGATGTGGTAACATCTGTGCAAAATGCTGAAATGGTTCTTGAAACTGTTGTGGCAGTGCGTGACAAGGTAATCGCCGCTTATCAGGATATCATTAAAATGCCCATATAGAGTTTGGGTGATTTTTCTGTTACCCTGCGGTTCTCCATAATATAATTAAGCTGAAAAAAATAATTGGAAAGATAAATTATGAACGGGGCGGATGTATTAGACGTTGCACGGGAAGGCATTTGGGTATTAATCAAGGTGGCTGGCCCTATCATGTTGGTGGCGTTATCTGTCGGGCTGACGATCGCTTTGTTTCAGGCCCTTACACAAATTCAGGAAATGACCCTGACATTTGTACCTAAAATAATCGCCATCTTTGTCTCCTTATTATTATTTTTACCCTATATGGGACAGAGCATGGGGGATTTTATGGAGCTAATTGCAGAACGGATTGTAAATCTTGGCTGACCTTGTACCCACTGAGGTATTCGCTTTTCTTCTGGTTTTCTCCAGACTGGGGGCTATGGTCATGTTGCTTCCGGCCCTTGGTGAAACCGCTATCCCTCAACGGGTCCGCCTTATCATGGCACTCTCGGTGTCTTTTCTCATCTATACCTCGGTCCGTAGCATACTGCCCGCCATGCCCGATTCACCTATTATGTTGATGATGCTTATCCTGTTTGAGGTTTTGGTCGGAATTTTGATCGGGTCTGCCATAAAGCTGTTAATGAGCGCCCTTCATACGGCGGGTACTATTATTGCCATGCAAACCGGCCTGGCTATGGCGCAGGCATTTGATCCGGCGCAGGGGGCGCAAAGTGCTTTGATGTCAACCTTTCTCACCTTGATGGCGGTGGTATTGATATTTATCACAAATCTTCACCATATGATGATTTCTGCCATGTATGACAGCTATATCCTGTTCCCGGCTGGTGCGGGGATCCAGATGAATGATTTTGCGGAACTTGTAGTCAATACGGTGGCATCTTCATTTCTTCTTGGGGTGCAGATTGCCTCTCCCTTTATTGTCTATGGGCTGATTTTTAATATTGGTCTGGGTATTCTGGCTCGGCTGATGCCACAGCTACAGGTATTTTTTATTGCCATGCCGCTGAATATTGCAGCGGGTTTTATGATTTTGGGTATTGTTCTTGCCGCGAGCATGAATTGGTTCCTGCAAAATATGGAAAGTGCCTTGGGTTCTTTCCTCTATCAGGGGTAGTCAATGGCAGACGAGCAAGACGAATCCCAGAAAACAGAAGAGCCCACCGCCAAAAAACTTGAGGAGGCCCATGAAAAGGGCGAGGTTGCCAAGAGTCAGGAAGTCAAACACTGGTTTATCCTGTTTTCCGTGACCGTTGTTATTCTGGTATCGGCCAAATCAAGTATGGCGGGTATCAGGGAGATTCTAGGTGGTGTTTTAGCATCTTCCTATAGTGTGCGTATGGATGGTAATAGTATCCTGAGTTTTGTCGCAGAGGTTTTTAGTGGTGTTTCCGGATATATGGCTCTCCCGGTTATTATCTTGATGATGGGGGCTTTAACCGGGGCCGTTATTCAGCATAAGCCCATCCTTACGACGGAAAAAATCATACCAAAATTGAGCAAAATTTCCCCGCTAGCAGGACTCAAGCGGCTGTTTTCAATGCAAAATTTTGTTGAGATTACGAAATCTATCATCAAAATCACTATTGTAGGGTGTATGGTGGCCTTTCTGGTTTGGCCCGAACGTGACCGGCTTGAGCAGATGATGACCCGTGATCCTAGTGAGGTCGCAGACGTTATTTATATTATGGTGTTGCGAATATTGGGCGGGGTTGTGGCGATCATGGCCGCTATTGCCGGTCTTGATTTTATGTTTCAGAAGTTTCAGCATCTGAAAAAAATGCGGATGACCAAGCAGGAAATAAAGGATGAGATGAAGCAGACGGACGGCGACCCCCATGTGAAAGCCCGTCTGCGTCAGATAAGACAGGAACGCGCCAGAACCCGTATGATGGCCGCGGTTCCCGATGCGGATGTTGTGGTGACCAACCCGACCCATTACGCCATCGCCCTGAAATATGATCAGGGAAAAATGGAAGTGCCGATGGTTGTTGCCAAGGGTGTGGATCATATCGCTCTCAAAATCCGCGAGGTTGCCGCCGAGAATAACATCCCCATCCTTGAAAATCCACCTCTTGCCCGGGCGTTGTTTGCCACCGTTGAGGTGGATGAGGAAATTCAGGAAGACCATTATAAAGCCGTCGCCGAAGTGGTCGGATATATCATGCGTCTCAAGAAGGGCGAGGCTGCTGTCTATAAGGCTACTGATATTTAGGCTTGGTTGACATTCAGGGTTAGGATGTTATAAAAAAATATGAGTTTACGACCTAAATCAGTGGATTATCCTTTTCTTATTACAATTGGCGGCATCGGGGGCCTTATGTCTTTGTCCGGCTTGATGCTTGGCATGGCTTTGGAAAATTCGACTATAGGTTATTTTCTGGCGGCGATCAGTCTTGTCATCAGTGTGTTGATGATCGGTAGATATCTTTATATCGGATGTCAAACACCTTCGATGTCCCCTGAACCACTCGCGATAACTAATACTGATGCGCCACAGATCATTACCTCTCTCGATGGCGATTTGGTTTATTGTAATATGCCGTATCGCCTTTTTCTGAAGGAAAAACTTAAAAGAGACATATTGCCACCCTTGGCGTTGATGGAGGGCGAGCAATTGGCGCACCTGAAGGGTGTTATTTCCGCATTGGATAAAGGCCACGAACAATCCCAAACTATTCAACTGCTTTCAGGAGAGGGTAAAAAGAAATATACCGAAGTAACCTTATGCCGGAAAGTCGGTCAGGATGATTTTATTAGCTGGATATTCTCAAGTGCTTTATCAAAAGATCCGACTGATAATATGGGGGGTAGTGATAATGGATTTAATCTGGATCAGCTGGGCAGTTTCCTGGATTGTGGTGATTGCGGTCTGATTGCCGTGTCAGAGGATGGGCAAATTATTTATGCCAATGATATGCTGCTGCACTGGCTGACAGGACGGTCAGTTAAAGAGTTACAACTGCCATTTCCCCTTGCTGATTTTAGTGACATAACCCCGAAACAATTAAACGGACAAATTCAGCTGCGGGCATTATCAGGCGAAGATATTTTGCTGGATTTTCTGCCAGTTGAGGCAATTTTGGGTGACCAGAAAAATACTACTCCTTCTCCTCTGGTTACAAATGGTGCTTTGATAATTTGTCAGGTGTTTTCCTGTCAATCAGAGGCACTGGTCAATGATACAGATGCAGAAAATATTAATTTTGATCGCTTCTTCAGGGAATCTCCAATTGGTATTGCTATCGTGAGCGAGCAGGGGGAGGTTCTGGAACGAAACCGGATTTTCCGGGAATATGTCAATGAGCTGGAGATTAAAAATACCCGCAGTCTGAAACATATCATTGATCCGGATGAATATGGGGAATTTTACGAACAGATTACTGTGACGCTAAAAACCGGACAGGCAAGCTCTATCGCAGATTTGGGATTTAAGGGTAAAGGGGAAAAACATTGCCAGATATATATTACCCGCCTCAATAAATTTGATGATCATGACAAGGTCGCCATTTTATATCTGATTGATACAACGGAACAGAAAAACCTGGAACTGCAATTCGCTCAATCCCAAAAGATGCAGGCTGTGGGTCAGCTTGCGGGCGGTATTGCTCATGACTTTAATAATCTTCTGACGGCGATAATCGGCTTTAGTGACCTGCTTCTGGTACGCCACGGTCCGGGGGATCAATCTTTTTCCGATATTATTCAGGTAAAACAGAATGCCAACAGAGCGGCAAATCTGGTGCGGCAGCTTCTGGCCTTTTCCCGCCAGCAGACGCTGCGGCCAAAGGTGCTTATGATTACCGATGTTCTGGCTGAATTATCCAACCTTCTTGGGCGCTTGATTGGCGATAATATTGAGCTTGAAATGAAGCATGGCCGTGACCTTGGCCATGTCAAGGTGGATCAAGGACAAATGGAGCAGGTGATCATAAATTTGTGTGTTAATGCCCGTGACGCCATGGATCAACATGGAAAAATCTCCATTCGAACTCGCAATATTTCCCTGAATGAATCCAAGACCCTCAGCAAACGCTATCAGGTTATGCCATCCAATGAATATGTGCTTCTGGAGGTGGAAGATACGGGCTGCGGTATTTCCAAGGAACATCTGGGCAAAATTTTTGAGCCATTTTTCAGCACCAAGGAAGTGGGCAAAGGCACGGGCCTTGGATTGTCCACTGTCTATGGCATCGTCAAGCAGACAGGCGGATTTGTATTCCCCGCCAGTGAGCTTGGCAAGGGGACAACTTTTAGCATTTATCTGCCGACCCATAAAGAAGCCCAGAAAGAGGTTGTGGAAGCAGAAGCGCCCGCAGAGGAAAAAATAATCAGGGACCTGACCGGAAAAGGGACAATATTACTGGTTGAAGATGAGGATGCCGTACGTATGTTCGCCTCCAGAGCCCTTAAGAACAAGGGCTATAATGTATATGAGGCCGACAGCGGCGAGGCGGCATTGGAGCTGTTTAGGAAGATAGAGAATGAGCTGGACCTTCTGATCAGTGACGTGGTTATGCCAATTATGGATGGCCCGACGCTGGTTAGTAAAATTCGTGAAACCAACAAAAAACTCAAGGTGATTTT
>DAOWHQ010000028.1:0-8959 GCA_030641355.1 Alphaproteobacteria bacterium | reverse complement strand
ATATCAGCAAGGTCCGCCGCATTCACTGTCGCAGATTTCAAAATATCCATCTCGCTCATGCCTGCTTGATGCATCAACACCGCTTCTTGGGCATTAATGCCATGTTTGGACACGCCACTATCGGTACCAAAAGCAATTTTGACACCTGCCTTGATGATTCTGTCGAAATTACTCATCATGTCCGCGCCCACACGAATGGCTTTTTTCTTGACCGCCTCGCTCATGAAGTCCGAATGTTGTGCGGCATGTCTGACGGTGGCACCCGCAAGCAGGGTAGGGACAAGATAAGCACCGGTTTTCTTGAATAATTTTATGGCTTCAGGGCCGGTATAGGTGCCATGCTCAATACTGGCAACACCAGCCTTCAGGGCGGCAATGATGCCGTCTTCGCCGTGGGCGTGGGAGGCAACTTTCCGGCCCATGCGTTTGGCGGCAAGGACGACTTCTCTCAATTCATCCATTTCCATCTGTTGACTGGTTCCGGTGGCGCGGTCGGTCATAACGCCGCCAGTTGAGGTGATCTTGATAAGGTCGGCACCATATTTAATGGTATTACGGGCCGCACGACGGCAGTCATAAGGGCCGTTACAGATATTCGGCGAAGTCCACGCTGTCATCAAAATTGGCTTAACACCACTGATATCGGCATGTCCGCCAGTGATACCAACGCCACCCGCAGCAATTATGCGGGGGCCATCGACCCAGCCTTTATTGATTGCATCACGCATGGCATACATTTCCTGCGCCGAAGAGCCAACATCGCGAACGGTTGTAAAACCGGCCCGTAAAGTACTCATGGCATATTTCAGGCTGCGCATCTGCATCAGCTGTGATGACATTTTTAGACTGTCACGGTTATTATTTGGCCCCATTTCCCCCTGCAAATGAACATGCATATCCATTAATCCGGGCAGAACAAACTTGTCCTTGAGGTCAATAAGGGTAACGTCACCCTCAAAGTTGCCGGGGCTTGCAAAGCCATCCCTGATTTCCACAATGCGTTGGTCTTTGATGATGATGCTCTGATTTGATACAGGCGCTTTTCCGGGAATAGCAAGTAGTTCTCCCGCATGAATAATCTTGGTTTCTGCCAAGGAATTGGCGGTTGATATGGTTAGAAATGCCGTTACGGCTAATCCAATATGGTGAATTTTCAAAATATTATCCTCCGGTGTTATTTTTTTGGTTGTTTATATTTTTAGATATACCACCCTTGGGCGATATAGAGAAATTTTATCTTTCTTGCGCCTTTACCTGATCCCATAGCTTGTCCATTTCCTCTAAACTCATATCTTCAAGAGATTTACCTTGTGCGCCCGCCAATTTTTCTACCTGCTTGAAGCGGTTTTCAAATTTATAGTTGGCGGATCTCAGTGCGCCTTCAGGGTCTATGTTCATGTGTCTGGCCAAATTGGCGTAGACGAACATCATGTCGCCGAATTCTTCGGTGATTTTATCGCTATTGTCATCCCCCTTTTTGGCTTGAACCAATTCATGGGATAATTCGGCCATCTCTTCGTTTAACTTGTCCAGAACCTGTGAGGTATCCGGCCAGTCGAAACCGACCCTTGCGGCCCTGTTCTGAAGCTTTATGGCACGGGTTAAGGCGGGTAGTCCGCCCGTGACACCGTCAAGGGCGCTGCTCTGCTGATCTTTTTGTTTTCGCTCAAGGGCTTTTTGGGTTTCCCATGCCTTGGTCTGTTCTTCGGAATTGCGATAATCTGCGCCGGAAAAGACATGGGGGTGGCGGCGGATCATTTTGTCACAAATGCTCTCTACCACATCCTTAAAATCAAAATGACCTTTTTCCTGCGCCATCTGGCTGTGAAAAATCACCTGAAACAATAAATCGCCCAATTCATCTTTCAGGTGCGCCATGTCACCCGCTTCTATGGCTTCGGCAACCTCATAGGCCTCTTCGATGGTATAGGGGGCGATGCTTGAGAAATTCTGCTCAATATCCCACGGACAGCCGCCATCCGGGTCACGAAGTCGGCTCATTATGGTGATGAGCTTTGAAATATTGTTATCTGTTTCGGTCATTGGCATTTACCCTGATGTTTATATATTTCCCAAGCTATATTTTTTTAGTGGGGGAGGGAACAGAAAAAGACCGCCGGATTGATAACATTGCAATCCAGATGACTTGATAGGGAAATACCCCTAAAATATGAGACATTGGTTTAATAAAGAAAGAGGATAATTAGATGTTAATCACAACCACAGAAAATATTGCCCAGAAAAATATCATTGAAACCCTCGGTATCGTCCGGGGCAGTACCGTACAATCCAAGCATATTGGGCGTGATATTATGGCGGGTCTGAAGACTATTATCGGCGGCGAATTGCGCGGCTATACCGAACTATTGGAAGATGCCCGTGAGCAGGCCATGCTACGGATGGAAGAAAATGCATATGCCATTGGGGCTGACGCTGTGGTAAATGTGCGTTTCACAACATCCACGATTGCGGCCACTGCCTCTGAAATACTGGCTTTCGGCACGGCTGTTCGGCTGGAATAATATCTTTGCTGCGGGGGGATATTTTGCCCCAATATTTCCCTGTTCTTGCAACGATAAATATATGCTGTAATCCTTGCTATAAGGGATTAGATTTAGTATAAAAACACCATAAGTTTTACGGTGATCTTCCTTGCGGAAAATTGCTGGAAAAAACATTGATTTTAGTATTTTATAAGGGGCCAATTCATTGACCGACAACAGTCTTCCTGATCTTCCTGAAACAGGTATTTCATCCATCACTATTGAAGAGGAAATGAAGACCTCTTACCTCGATTATGCCATGAGCGTGATCGTATCCCGTGCACTTCCCGATGTTCGTGATGGCCTGAAGCCGGTCCACCGTCGCATCCTTTATTCCATGTATGAGAATAACTATGACTGGACCAAGCCCTACCGCAAATCTGCGCGTATTGTCGGTGATGTCATGGGTAAATATCACCCTCATGGTGACAGCGCCATCTACGAAGCTATGGTTCGTATGTCGCAGCCCTTCGCCCTGCGTCTTCCGCTCATTGATGGTCAGGGTAACTTCGGTTCCATGGACGGTGATAAGGCCGCCGCCATGCGTTATACGGAAGCCCGTATGGATAAGGCCGCTGGGGGACTGTTAGAAGATATTGACAAGGATACGGTTAATTTTCAGGCCAACTATGATGAATCCGAATCTGAGCCAATGGTATTGCCTGCCCGTTTCCCCAACCTGTTGATCAATGGTGCCGGTGGTATCGCGGTCGGCATGGCCACCAACATTCCACCCCATAATCTGGGGGAGGTATTGGATGCCTGTTGTGCGTTTGTGGATAATCCAGAGATTACACTGGAAGAACTGGTGGAAATCGTGCCGGGGCCGGACTTTCCAACGGGTGGTCTGATCATGGGCACCGCCGGGGCGCGATCTGCGGAGATGACCGGGCGTGGCTCGATCATCATGCGCGGTAAAACTCATTTTGAAGAAATCCGTCAAAACCGCGAAGCTATTATCATTACCGAAGTACCCTATCAGGTCAATAAAGCTCGCATGATTGAGCAGATTGCTGATCTGGTGCGTAATAAGAAGATTGAGGGAATTTCCGATATTCGTGATGAATCCGATCGGACTGGCGTGCGGGTCGTGGTGGAATTAAAACGTGATGCAGTTTCCGATGTGGTTCTGAACCAGCTGTTCCGCTATTCCCCTTTGCAGACCAGTTTTGGTGCCAATGTTCTGGCCCTCAATGGTGGTCGGCCAGAGGTTATGAACCTGCATAATATCATTCAATATTTCATAAAGTTTCGTGAAGAGGTCATTACCCGTCGTACTAAATACAAGCTGAGCAAGGCCCGAGACAGGGCGCATATGTTGGTTGGTCTGGTGATTGCGGTTAACAATCTGGATAAGATTGTTGCAATGATCCGTAGCGCACCAAACCCTGCGGAAGCCCGTGAAAAATTGATGGGGCAAGGCTGGGATGCGGTTGATGTTCAGGGCTATATTGAGCTGATTAACGAGCCGGGACGAGAAGTTGTTGACGGTAAATACCGTCTTTCCGAAAAACAGGTTCGGGCTATTCTGGAATTGAAGCTTCATCGCCTGACAGCACTTGGTCGGGATGACATTGGCAAGGAGTTGAAATCTCTTTCTGTGGAAATTGAAGATTATATTGATATTCTACGCAGTCGGGAGCGTCTGTTCGGTATTATGCGGACAGAGTTTGTGGAATACCGCGAAGCCTTTGCTACGCCTCGTCGGTCTGAATTCGCCCTCGATGCCTTTGGTTTTGAGGATGAAGACCTGATTCAGCGCGAAGACATGGTGGTAACAGTTACCAATACCGGATATATCAAACGGGTTCCCCTGACTACATATCGTGCCCAACGGCGCGGTGGCAAGGGTAGGTCTGGCATGAGCACAAAGGAAGAGGATTTCCTCCGCAGTGTATTTGTGTCCAATACCCATGTGCCCATATTGTTTTTCAGCAACTTTGGTCAGGTTTATAAACTGAAAGTATGGAAGCTGCCTATTGGCTCGCCCACCTCAAAAGGTAAAGCCCTGATCAATATTCTACCCCTACAGCAGGGCGAAAATATCTCCACTATTCTACCTCTGCCGGAGGATGAGGATAGCTGGGCCGAATTGCATGCTATCTTTGCGACTAAAAAAGGCAATGTGCGGCGTAATCTATTGTCCGACTTCTCCAACGTGCGGGCTAATGGCAAGATCGCCATTCGTCTGTCAGAAGGGGACAGCCTGATCGGGGTTGCGGCCTGTGCCGAGGAAGATGACGTCCTGATGGCAGCTAAAGACGGAAAATGTATTCGGTTTGCCGCAACGGCGGTGCGGTTGTTTAAAGGCCGGAATTCTGATGGGGTGCGCGGCATTCGCCTTGCCGATGGTGATGAGGTTGTGTCTATGTCTATTCTGCATAATGTTGAGGCAAGCACGGAAGAACGCAGTGCTTATCTTAAATATGTGGCGGCAGGACGGCGCGGCGATAATCCTGAGGTCCCTGAATGTCTGACGACAGAGCGTATAGAGTATCTGGCCGAAAATGAGCAATTCATCCTTAGCATAACGGTTAATGGTTTTGGTAAGCGAACGTCTGCTTATGATTACCGCGTTATCGGGCGTGGCGGGAAGGGTATGATCAATATTGAAACATCGGAACGTAATGGCTCCGTGATTGCGGCATTCCCCATCAATGATATGGATCAGTTGATGATGGTAACCGATCAGGGCCGGCTAATCCGTGTTCCGGTTGGTGATGTCAGGGTTGCGGGCAGAAATACGCAGGGCGTAACCCTGTTTAAGGTTGGCGACAAGGAACAGATTGTATCTGTTGAACGTGTACAGGAACCTGAATCAGATGATGATGAAGGGGAAGAAGTAGAAACTGAAACTGATACTTCAGAGGAGTGATATTTTATGACTGTGAAAAAACGCATAGGATTATATCCTGGTACTTTTGATCCGGTAACGCTAGGGCATATAGATATCATTTCGCGAAGTGCGAAACTGGTTGATCACCTGATACTGGGTATATCAACAAATCCGTCAAAGTCGGCGTTGTTTGATTTGGATGAGCGCGTGGAAATGGTGCGCCGTGAAACGGCCTTCATTGAGCGCGATACTGGTGTCACTGTAGAAGTCAGGTCATTTAGCACACTACTTATGACCTTTGCCGAGGAAATAGGAGCGAACGCCATTATCCGTGGATTGCGGGCGGTATCGGACTTTGAATATGAGTTTCAGATGACGGCCATGAATTATAAACTGAATTCTGAAATTGAAACGATTTTCCTGATGGCAGATCCATCCCTGCAGGCGATTGCATCGCGTCTGGTTAAGGAAATAGCGCGTTTTGATGGTGATATTTCAGCCTTTGTTCCGGAAAGCGTTAAAGAAGAAGTTATTGAGAAGTTGAAAAAATAAACATGGAAAGAATAATGAAAATAGTTCTAAAAGCTTTTATTGCCTTATTTCTGGTGGGCAATGTGGCCCATAATATGGCATCAGCAGCTGATCTTGAAAATACCATCTATCTGGACTTGAAAGATGGTCGGGTGACTATCGAGATGTATCCTGATGTGGCTCCAAAGCATGTGACCCGTATCAAGGAACTTGTACGGCAGGGTTTTTACGATGGCCTGACGTGGCATCGGGTAATACCGGGATTTATGGCACAGGGCGGTGATCCAGCGGGAAATGGCACCGGCGGCAGTGGTCAAAATATCGAGGCTGAATTTTCAGAGCTCACTCACCTTAAAGGCACATTATCAATGGCCCGTTCTAATGATGCCAACAGTGCGGACAGCCAATTTTTCATCGTTCTGGATGTGAGTAATCACCTTGACGGCAAATATACCATATGGGGCCGGGTTATTGGCGGCATGAAATATGTTGACCATATCAAAGAAGGCATCGTGCCTGAATTGCAGGATCCGGATAAAATTATCAAAATGCAGGTTGCTGCAGATACAGACTTAAAGGAATAATCACTATGGACTTGGAAAATACTCTTTATCTTGATCTAAAAGATGGTCGGGTAACAATTGAATTATACCCGGATGTGGCACCAAAACATGTGGCACGTATTAAGGAACTCGCGCGGGACGAATTTTATGACGGCTTGAAATTCCATCGGGTGATACCGGGTTTCATGGCTCAGGGCGGCGATCCCAAAGGAAATGGTACTGGCGGTAGTGGTCAGAATATTCCTGCGGAGTTTTCTGATAAACCACATATGCGCGGCACATGTTCCATGGCCCGTTCCGCCATGCCCGATAGCGCAGACAGCCAGTTTTTTATCTGTTTTGACGCGGCCCCACATCTTGACGGGCAATATTCCGTATGGGGACAGGTTACCGAGGGCATGGAACTTGTTGATGCCTTAAACCCCGGAGAAGGCGGCGCGAACCCGGATGAAATCATCAAGATGCAGGTCGCTGCCGACTCAGAATGAAAGTAGACCTTTTTGATTTTGAGCTCCCTAGGGAGCTTATTGCCCTCCGCCCCGCTCTAACCAGAGACGGGGCGCGGTTTCTTGTGGTCAAGGGTGATGAGCGGCAGGATAGGCAAGTCACCGACTTGGACAATTATCTGGAAGCCGGTGACGTGCTTGTCTTCAATGATACGCGGGTCATTCCGGCACGGCTTACGGGTAAGCGCCGGGATGCGAAGATCGAAGTCACTCTTCATATGAATGATGGCGATGGCCTGTGGAAAGCCTTTGCCCGTCCCGCCAAGAAATTAAAGGTGGATGATGTCATTGTCTTTACCGGTGGCCTTACCGCAACGGTTACCCGCAAGGGTGAGGCGGGCGAGGTATCGCTGCAGTTTAATTATGCGGGAGATGATCTTCGGGCGGCTCTTGAAGTGGCAGGGGTTATGCCGCTTCCGCCCTATATCGCGTCACAGCGTCCGGTGGACGAAAAGGATCTGACGGATTACCAAACCATATATAGCAGACGCGAAGGGGCCGTTGCCGCCCCAACGGCGGGGCTTCATTTTACGGACAGACTTCTGGAAAGCCTGTCGGTAAAGGGCGTGAAATCCGTTCATGTGACCCTTCATGTGGGTGCCGGAACTTTTCTTCCTGTTAAGGTGGAGGATACCCGCGACCATAAGATGCATTCTGAATGGGGTGAGATTGACGAACAGGCCGCAAAAATCATTAATGATGCCCATGATCAGGGACACAGGGTAATTGCGGTTGGCACGACATCTCTGCGGCTGCTGGAATCTGCGGCGGATGAGACGGGCAGGGTACTTGCCTATAGCGATTCTACTGATATTTTTATCACACCGGGATATAAGTTTCGGGCTGTGGATATATTGATGACTAATTTTCACCTGCCTAAATCAACGTTATTTATGCTGGTGAGTGCCTTTGCGGGCTATGATAATATGAAGGCCGCATACGCTCACGCCATTGATCAGGGCTATCGTTTTTATTCTTATGGCGACAGCAGTCTGCTATTTCGGGAAGACCAAATATGACGGAACAATTTAGCCTAGATATCACCGCAACGGACGGTGAGGCCAGAACAGGTGTGATTAAAACCTGTCGGGGAGAAATCAGGACGCCGGCCTTCATGCCCGTTGGAACCGCCGCCACGGTCAAGGCCATGAAGCCCGAAACGGTGCGGGCAACGGGCGCGGATATTTTGCTTGGCAATACCTATCATTTAATGCTGCGACCTACGGCGGAAAGAATACACCGTCTGGGTGGGTTGCATAAATTCATGAATTGGGATCGTCCCATATTAACTGATTCCGGTGGCTTTCAGGTGATGTCGCTGGCCAAGCTGCGCAAGATTACGGAAGAAGGTGTCGCTTTTCAATCCCATATAGACGGCTCAAAGCATATGCTGTCACCGGAAAGAAGCATGGAAATTCAGCAATTGCTTGGCTCCAATATTGTCATGGCTTTTGACGAATGTACGCCTTTTCCTGCAACGGAGAAGGAAACTGAACAGTCCATGCTCTTGTCCATGCGCTGGGCAAAACGATCATATGACGCTTTCCATGCAAATATGGAACATGCGTCGAAAAATGCCCTGTTCGGGATTATTCAGGGCGGTGTCTTTGAACATCTGCGCCGTCATTCGGTGAACGCCCTGAGTGAAATTGATTTTCAGGGCTACGCGGTCGGCGGCCTTGCGGTGGGTGAGGGGCAGGATATGATGTTCGAGGTTCTGGATTATACAATGCCGCTGATGCTTAAAAACAAGCCGCGCTACCTCATGGGGGTTGGTAAGCCGGATGATATTGTCGGTGCGGTAGAGCGTGGTATTGATATGTTCGATTGCGTCCTGCCATCGCGTTCCGGTCGTACGGGGCAGGCTTTCACAAGACGCGGGACAGTTAATATAAAAAACGCCCGCCATACTGACGATCCCAGACCCCTTGATGAAGATTGTAGCTGTGCGGCTTGCAGCAGCTATAGCCGAGCTTATCT
>DAOWHQ010000193.1:0-5644 GCA_030641355.1 Alphaproteobacteria bacterium | reverse complement strand
CCGTGGAATTCCGCCATGCCCGTCTGGCATGAGCTGATAAATGAAGACCAGGTCTGGAATGTGATTACTTTCCTCTATGATTATGTGGGACAGGTTCCACGAATGTGGGATGCGGATACATCCAAGGTTGTCACTGGCATAAAAGACGGCGTCATGGCGTCACGCAAAGGTCAGACGGGCATGGCGCTTTATCAACATCGCTGTGCGGCCTGTCATGGTGAAGACGGTTTTGGCGATGGTGCAGCGGCGGACTATCTCTATCCCAAACCCCGTGACTTCTCCCTTGGACTATTTAAATATAAATCTTCTCCGGGCAGTCTACCGCCCCGTGACGAAGACCTGATCAAGGTTATTAAACACGGCCTAGATGGAACGGGAATGCCCGGTTGGGACAGCATTCTCAGCGATGATCAGATTAAGAGCCTAGTTCCGGTTCTTAAGTTCTTTGATACGGCGGCCACATGGGCACCAGATGAAGCCGAAGACGAGGATTTTGATGATGAGGGCCGTTATCTTAAAACAGATTTCCTGACCATTACAGATATTGAACCTGTGGACGGACAGATAGCTTATTCATCCGAATCCGTGGCTGAGGGCCGCGCGACTTTTGAAAAAGTCTGCGGTGAATGTCATGGCAAGCAGGGGCGCGGGAATATTCTTTCCGGCAAGAAGTTAAAAGATGACTGGGGTTATCGCCTGTGGCCGCGTGACCTGACCAAGCCATGGACTTTCCGGGCAAACAATATTGGCAATGATGGCAAAGGTGATCGTGCAAGTCTGATTGCCAATATCTATCAGCGCCTGTCTATCGGCATTGCCGGAACACCAATGCCTGCTCACCGGGCAGTAGAAGAAGGCAATAAAGATCCGATCGCTCTGGATATGCGGTGGCATGTTGCCAATTATGTCTACAGCCTGCGGGAAAATTCACAGCAGCCGGACGAAGGCGGCACAGTCACAGCGTTGAAAGTGGATGGTGCTTTACCGGATGATGCCGATGATGATCTGTGGAACAATACTAGCCGGACCACATTATCCCTTGTGCCGAATATCATTAAGGATGACAGGCTATTCACCCCGCTTAATGATGCGGTGACGGTACGCACATTATATAATGAGGACGAGATAGCCTTCCTGCTGGAAATTGATGACAGGACGGACAGCCGCCCCGGTGAAAAGGTCTCCGAAGGTATTCAGGATCGTGAGCTGAAGATGTTCTCTGATGCTATTGCTATTCAGTTTCCTAAACAGGAAGCATACGAGGTAACCCCAACAGTTGAGAAGCCGCTATATCGCCACGGTGATAAAAAACACGGCACTACAATCTGGTATTGGACAGCGGGCAGTGTGATGCCGGAGAAATCCGAATCAGCCATGCTGCTTGATGCCAGTGGGCCTGAAAACAAGCTCGCACCTCGTATGGATGATGTAAGTCTCAAGGCGAACGGCACATGGAAAGATGGTCGTTGGCAAATCATTATGAAACGCCCGCGCAACGGTGGGGCAAGCGGTGATGTTAATTTCGAAGAAGGTAACTTCATTCCGATATCATTCGCCAATTGGGATGGCAGCAACGGCGAGGCGGGCTCAAAGCATACTTTGACCACATGGTATTGGCTGGTATTGCCGCCGGTGGTTGATAATACACAGGTTTTCGGGCCGCCGATCGGGGCCATGCTGTTGGTATTTGCTTGCGGATTATTGCTCGTTAGCAGGGCGCGGAAAAAGTAATGATGAATAGTTTGACCTAGATCAATGTGTGGCCTAGTCCATGGAGAATATACAGTGAAAAGATTGATTGAAATGGGTAGAGGAATACTTCTAAATGATTACTAAAACTAGCCGACAGGCGCATAGGAGAAACATGATGTTTTCCCTATTAGGAGGAATGGCATGAATTACATGAAAATTATGTTTAAAAGTGCATTAGCAGTAGGGGTAGTTGGTATTTTCAGCACCATATCTGTTTTTGCGGCGGATACGCCGGAGATCGGCAAGTTGCCTGTCTTGAAAATTGATGCAAAGAAAGCAGAACTGGGTAAGCGGCTGTTTTTTGATCCGCGTCTTTCAGGTGATGGGGCCATATCCTGCTCCACTTGCCATAAGCCGGAAAATGCATTTGCCCATCCTAATGCCTTGTCACCGGGTTACCCTGGAAACGGACATTTTCGTAATTCACCCTCTCTTGTCAATACTGCCCATAAGAAAATATGGATGCATGATGGGCGTTTGGGCACAAACCTGAATGATGTAACGCGCGGTATGATAACCGAGGATTACATCATGAATATGGATATGCGCATCATGCAGGAACGTGTGAAGCAAGATCCTCTATATATTCAGATGTTTAAAGATGCAGGATACGGCGAGCCTTCAAACGGTAAAGTTCGTAAAGCAATTCCGGAATATCTTAAAACTTTGACGTCCCGCAATGTACCGTTCGATACCGGCACAATGTCTAAATCTGCGACTAAGGGCATGGCTTTATTTAAAGGCAAGGCCGGATGTGTGCAATGTCATAATGGCCCCATGCTGTTAGACAACAAAGCCCATAACACGGGCGTTCCTGAGAATCTTGATATCTTTCTTGACCCTATGAACCATCAGGCTTTTATCGCCTATAATATGTTCATGGGTAATGAAAATTATATGAACCTGAAACGCGATCTGGGTGCACATATTCATACTCACGCAGTGGATGGTTCAGGTAAGGGAACTTTCATGACACCGTCACTTCGGGAACTGAAATATACCGCGCCTTATATGCATAACGGAACAATGACGACACTTATGGAAGTAGTTGATTTCTACAATCAGGGTGGCGGTCAGGATGCCAACAAGGATGAGCGTATTCAACCTCTTGGTCTTTCATATAGTGAGAAAAAAGACCTTGTGGCATTCCTTGAATCATTGTCAGGCGACCTTTTAACCAGCGACGAGCATGTCTGGAAAGCTAAATTTAAAGGTGAATATGACGTTATTGAAAACTGGCGTGACACACGCAATTAATGTTGGAGCAAAGTGATGAATAGAGTGATTAAAAACAAAATACTCTCAGTGACAGCTTTGGTTGCTCTGGCAGTATTTGCAGCACAGGCTTCTGTTGCTGCTGAACGAAAATCGGTTGCGGTTCCCGCTGTTGACAGTATCAATGGCAAGGTTCCGGGCTTAACCACATTGGGTGCAGTCCCTGTGCCTGCGGATAATAAACAAACAGACGCTAAGATAGAACTAGGCAAGCTGTTGTTCTTTGATCCCCGTCTTGGTGGTGATGCGTCCATTTCATGTGCAAGTTGTCATGACCCGAAAGAAGGTTGGGCATGGCCTGATCAGATTTCTCGTGGTTATCCGGGAACGGTTCATTGGCGCAACAGCCAGTCAATTATCAACACGGCTTACTATAGCAAGTTATTCTGGGCCGCTTCCGCGACGTCACTTGAAGCACAGGCACCGTCTGCCGCTAAAGGTGGTGTTGCCGGTAATGGTGAAAATGACCTGATGGAAGCTCGTCTGGCATTGATCCCTGAATATAAAAAGCGCTTTAACGAAGTCTTTGGTGATGAATGGCCGTTGATTGCAAATGCATGGCGCGCGATTGCATCATTTGAACGGACACTTAATCAGTATGACACGCCGCTTGATAAATATATTGAAGGCGATAAATCAGCCCTTTCCGAGGAGCAAATTCGCGGTAAAGAACTGTTTGAAGGTAAAGCCAACTGTATTGCCTGTCATAATGGCGCTTTGGCTACTGATGAACAATTCTATAACATTGGTGTTCCTTACTCCCTTCGTTGGGAAGAAGACGGTCTGGCACAGATTACCTTCCGTTTTGAGAATTATGCCAAGGGCGTAACCGAAGAAAAATATCGTACCGTCAAGGATGATATGGGGCTTTATTTTAGAGGAAAAATGAACTCTGATAAAGGCAAGTTCCGTGTGCCATCCCTGCGCTATACGGCATATACAGCGCCTTATATGCATAACGGTGAGCTATTCACCTTGGAAGAAGTTGTGGATTTCTATAACGCTGGTGGCGTTACAGAAGACGAACGTACAACAGATTTTACTGAAACCAAAACACCCCTGATTAAACCTTTGGGGCTGACGGATGAAGAAAAAGAAGATCTGGTGGCATTCCTTGAAGCTTTCTCTGGTGACGAGATCGCAATGCAGAAACCGATATTACCTGATTATAAACCCCTATTTACCAGAGAAGAACTGGAGGACGTTGTAAAATGAGCGAAGTAATCTCCAAAGAGAAAACAAAAACCAAAAAACATGCCGGTGGCAAATGTTTGGTAAACCGCAGGAAATTCCTGCTTTATAGTGGTGCTACAATCGGGGCGGCTAAAGTTGTCTCCCTGACAATGTTCCCCGGGACAGCTGAAGCCGCAACCATGAAGGCACGTATTGTGGGTTATCCCCGCATGAAAATCGCAAGCCTGAAAGATCTTAAGAAAAACGATCCTATTGAGTTCAATTATCCAGATGATGGTATGAATACAACCTGTGTTCTGATCAGAACGGACATTGAATGTGGTGGTGGTATTGGTACTAAAAAAGACATTGTTGCTTTTAGTGCTGGTTGTACCCATCAGGGTGGCCCGCTTCAGGATGCTTACAAGGTTACGGGTGAGCATAGGACATTAGGACAATGCCCTTTCCATCTATCACTATTTGACGTTCGTCGTCACGGTATCATCGTATCAGGACAGGCTTACGAAAGTTTGCCACAAATCCTGCTCGAAATCGAAGGCGATGATGTCTATGCAGTTGGAATGTTAGGACTATTGTTTGGTCGTAACGAAAATATGGCTAAAGGTGAGGAATAGAAAATGAGTACAAATTATTATTTGCCAGAAGATCATGCACCGCTCCCCCCCAAAAATGCTGAAGTTTTAACAACTTGTTGCGACTATTGCATTGTGGCCTGTGGTTACAAGGTTTATCGTTGGCCTACTCAGGCACCGGATGGTGGCATTAAGGCTGAAGAAAATGCATTTAACGTAGATTTTCCAAGTGCGCCTTTGCAGGACTGGGTCGCCCCAGCACAGCATAATGTTGTGATGCATAAAGGTATGCCACATAATGTGATCATTACGCCGGATAAGGATACCGAAGCGGTAAACGTAAACGGTGATTCATCCATGCGCGGCGGACTGATTGCACAAAAATGTTACAATCCGAAAACACCAACACGGGACAGGTTAACGTCTCCATTGGTTCGTATCGGTGGTACATTGCAGCCGGTTAGCTGGGACTTTGCCCTTGATATTGCGGCCGCAGTTGGTCGTCATGTCATTAAAGAACATGGTGCAAATGCCTATGGTATCAAGACATTCTCATATCAGTATATTGAGAATACCTATGCCATTACAAAATATGCAAACCGTCATATCAATACCGCGAACTTCTCATTCCATGATACACCGTCCGATGTGACATCCACACCGGGTTTCCGGGATGCGGGTTTTGATAACTTCGGACCTAGTTATGATGACTGGGGTGCTGCTGATACATTGATGATCTGTGGTACTGATCCGTACGAGACCAAGACCATTATCTTTACTCAATTTATCATGCCTGCCATTCAGGACGGTATGAAGGTGATTGTGCTTAACCCTCGTGATACTGCGGGTGT
>DAOWHQ010000258.1:0-5058 GCA_030641355.1 Alphaproteobacteria bacterium | reverse complement strand
TCAAGCAGTTTATGGCCGGAATCAGGCATGATGAAGCGGATTAAGATACCAATCTGGCGAACCACCTCTGCTGTCACATATAAAACCGTCCCCATTCGCTCAGGATCAGTTTTTTTCAAGGCCCATGGCTCCTGACTGGCAAAATAGACGTTACAGTCCCCTACCACCTTCCAGACGGTTTCTAACGCCTTGTTAATGCTCTGACGTTCCATTAATTCCCGGATTTGAGGCAGCAAACAGTCCACGGCTTCAAGAATTTTGTTATCTTCGGCGGTAAAGTCGCCAACTTGTGGTATCTGTCCGTCACAATTCTTGAAAATCATACTGATCGAGCGTTGCGCCAGATTGCCAAGGTCGTTGGCAAGGTCTGAGTTGATACGGTTGACCATGGAAGTGCGGTTAAAATCGCCATCATTGCCAAAAGGGACTTCGCGCATAAGAAAATATCTAACCTGATCAAGGCCGAATTCGTCAACAATTTCAAAAGGATCAATGACATTGCCAAGGGATTTTGAAATCTTCTGACCTTCATTTGTCCACCAGCCATGAGCAAAGACCCTCTTTGGAGGTTCAATCCCCGCAGCCATAAGGAAAGCAGGCCAGTAAACCGCATGAAAGCGCACAATATCCTTGCCCACCATATGAATATCTGCAGGCCAATATTTCTTGAATTTGTCACTTTCCGTATCGGGATAACCCGCGCCGGTCATGTAATTGGTCAGGGCGTCAATCCACACATACATTATATGCTTGTCATTACCCGGTACGGGAACGCCCCATGAAAAGCTGGTGCGGGAGACAGATAAGTCGCGCAAACCGCCTTCCACAAAGCTTTTGACCTCATTCTTGCGGCTTTTGGGCAGCACGGTTTCCGGTAGATTTTCATACCATGCCAGTAATTTGTCTTCCCACGCGGAAAGTTTAAAAAAATAGCTTTCTTCTTCCACCCATTCCACCGGAGCACCAGTTGGGGCCAGTTTTTCACCTCCCTCACCTTCGCTAAGCTCTGTTTCCGCGTAATAGGCCTCATCACGCACCGAATACCATCCGGCATATTTATCCAGATAGATGTTGCCGCTTTCCTCCAGTTTCCGCCACAGGGCCTGACAGGCCAGCTTATGACGCTCTTCCGTGGTGCGGATAAAGTCATCGGTGGATATATTCATGAATTTTACCAACTCACGGAAGCGCATGGAAACTTCATCACATAATTCGATGGGCGTTTTTCCCTTTGCTGCTGCTGATTTCTCCACTTTTTGACCATGTTCATCGGTTCCGGTAAGGAACATAACGTCAAAACCGTCCAGCCGCTTAAAGCGAGCTATCACATCACAGGCCAATGTTGTATAGGCATGTCCAATATGAGGGATATCATTCACATAATAGATTGGTGTCGTGATGTAAAATGTTGGTTTTGTAGTCATTTATTAATACTCTAGCTAAGTCTTTGGCTTATCAGGGTCAGGATATTGAGGATGACCTGTTTACGATCCAGATTCACCCTATCCATTTTGTGGGTTATCTTTTCCCACAGGTCGACCCACTGATCAAGGGGTAATCTTTGCCCAAGCTGTGTCATGAGATCAAGTTCTCCTGTAAGAGCGGCCTTTATCGGACTTGTCTGGTCACTTTCCAGCGCGGCCACATGGCGGATCATGCGGTTAATGAAGGCGGTCAACAGCTCACCAAAAAGAGTATATTTCTTTTCAACCTTCTTGTTGGACAGGCTATCGGCCAGTTTATGGGCCTTAGGCACATCTAGCTCGGGCAGTGAGGATAAAATTTCAAGCAGCTGAATATATAGTTCCAGCCCCTGATGTTCTGCAAGGTCTATGGCATAACCCGGACTACCGTCACTCAATATGGCATAGCCGTTAATTTCATCTTCGCTCAGATCAGGGTAATGTTTTATCAAAATTTCACCAACGGTCTCTGGTTCAAGCGAATTCAACCGCATTTTCCGGCAGCGTGAGATAACCGTGGGCAACATTTGTCCCGGTGCATGGGCCAGCAGGATTAGCTGGACATTCTTTGGGGGCTCTTCCAATACTTTCAGAAGCGCATTTGCCGCCGCGCGGTTCATTTCATCGGCACTATCAATAATAGCAACGCGCCAGCCCCCGTCCAGTGACGTCAAAGCAAAAAAACCTTGCAGCTTTCGCACATCATTAACGATGATTTCAGCTCTCATTTTGCCCTTATCATTGGGCTGGCGTTCAATGACTATCAGCCCCCCGTGACCTTCGGCATTAACAATCAAATTGGTGTTGGAATTGGGGTCAGTATCCAGCGTGGTCAAAGGTGTTTTTTCCAGCGCATCCCCAAACAGACTTGGCCCGACATCTTCCCCCGGCGGATTATGCAGTAAAAACCGCGCCATTTTATGGGCCAGTGCCGCCTTGCCAATACCGCGCGGGCCAGTGATCAGCCATGCATGATGAAGTCTGTCTGAATTATAGGCATCCAGAAACATACTCTCGGCGGCCTCATGTCCCTGTATGGCAATATTATCTAACATAGGCGAAGGCCGAAATTTGCTGAGACCTGTTGCCAGATGCGCTTCGCCACTTGGTCAATTGAGCCCTCAGCTGGAATAACCCGAAAACGGTTCGGGTTTTGTTTTGCTATCTGCAAAAATGCCTTACGCAGACGGTGGTGATAATCCCCTTCCATCTTCTCAAAACGATCTTCACGTTTGTCCTCAGACTGGGTAGCTTCGCGCTCATTGGCCCGCTCCAACCCCACTTTCGGATCTATGTCCAGAAGGACACTCATATCAGGCCAGAAATCATCTGTGACGATATGGTGAATTTCCTGTATCACATTAGCCCCCAGCCCGTGTCCGGCACCCTGATAAGCAAATGTTGAATCCGCATAGCGGTCACATATCACCCAACTGCCGGCTTCAAGCGCAGGAATAATGGTTCTTTTCAGATGGTCGATACGTGCCGCATAAAACAACAGAACTTCCGTCATGGGAACCCATTTATCAGGGTCTCCTGTGAGCAGAAGCTGGCGAATTTCTTCGGCACCGGGAGCACCACCCGGTTCCCGTGTCAGAACTACATTAATTCCCAATGCAATGAGGTGATCCCGTAATATCTTCACCTGCGTAGATTTACCTGTTCCCTCCCCGCCCTCAAAGGAGATAAATTTCCCTTTACTCACTGCCCGCAGATCCCATCAATAGATAGTTAAAGGCAGCTTTAAGTCGGCTGATACCTCCAAGCTTGGAGATGTCTGCTCCTGCCACCAATGGTAGCTTAAGCGGCTTCATGTCTTTGGCTGAAATTTCAAGGGTGGCAATGGGCTGTCCTTTGACGATCGGCGCCGGGATCGGGCCGGTATAGACAATCTTAACCTTCATTTTCCGCCTGTCCTGTCGGCTTATGGATAGAACCACATCATCTTCAACGATCAAGGGAACCTTCCCATTATTGCCCAACCAGACGTTGGCTGTGTCCACAATATCACCGGCTTTAAACAAAGGATAAACACTAAAATTCCTGAAACCATAATTTAACAGCCGCTCGGCTTCACGGGCGCGGGCGCGATTGCTTTTAAGACCATTGATCACCAGCACCAGTCGACGGCCATTTTGCACAGCAGAGGCTGCAAGGCCATATCCGCCACTTTCTGTATGCCCTGTTTTCAGGCCATCTGCGGATGGCATGCTGTAAAGAATTGGATTACGGTTGGTTTGTGAAATATCATTAAAAGTGAATTTTTTTTCCTTGAACATGGAGTAATATTGGGGGAATTCTGCCACAAGCCTTTGTGATAGGGTCGCCAGATCGCGGGCGGACATATAGTGCGCTTCATCGGGCCAGCCGTTCACATTGGCAAAATGAGAATCCTTCATACCAAGTTCTTCGGCCTTTTCATTACTCCATTCGACAAAAACGTCTTCTGATCCGGCAATACCTTCGGCTAGTACTGCACAGGCATCATTTCCGGACTGGACTATTACTCCCATGAGCAAATCACGAACCGTAACCTTCTGCCCGGCTTTCAGGAACATGGTTGAACCCTGAAGGCGCCATTTGCGCCATATTTCCGTGCTGACCTCAAATTTATCGTCCAGAAGAATATTACCATCCCGCAACCGCTCAAAGGTAAGGTAAATGGTCATAAGCTTGCTCATGGATGATGGCGGCATGGTCACATCAGCATCATGCTCGAATAAAACGGCTCCGGTGGCCCCTTCGACCATGATAGCGTGCTTTGCCTGTGTCTTGATCTGGGCAGCTTGCGCCGTAGACATTCCAAGGCTGATAACAGCGATTCCTGCAAAAATTTTCAGTATTTTATTTTTCATGATAACTTTTTAATAGTCCCTAATGATACGGGCCGTATTGTGACCCAATGATAATATTCTGCCAAGTATAATTTCTGCTAATTCCAAAGTCGGATGCGGCCCTACCCTGACACGATATAGATTTTGACCATTGATATCTATCTTTTCTATCTTGGTAGCACTGATATGATTAACAGCATTTCGGGCTTTATTGGCATTTTTCTTGTCGGAAAAGGCACCTATCTGCACATATATATTTTTTCCCGCATCGCTCAACTTATGGTCCGGGGGGATACCTGCCACAACAACTTCCTGAGTTTTAACCGCAGGCATTTCGGGGGTTATTTCCTTCGTCAGTGTTTTTTCAGGCAACTCGCCGCGCGGCCCTTTCACCGCCTGCACCCTGACCTTTGTCACTCCCTTCTTTTCAAAGCCAAGCAATTGCGCCGCCCTGCGCGATACATCAATCAGGCGATTACCAACGAAAGGCCCACGGTCATTAACCTGCAATATCAGCCAACGACCATTATCCAGATTGGTTACCCGCACATAGCTCGGCATGGGCAAAGTTGTATGCGCGGCGGTCAGTGCATTCATATTAAAAATATCACCATTGGCCGTTTTGCGCCCATGAAATTTGGAACCGTACCAGGAGGCTCCACCCGTCTCAACAAACCCCTTGTTACTCTTTAAAACGTGGTAAGTGTTGCCGAATACAGAGTAGCTTGCAGGATTGCCTCCACTACTTAAGGGTTCTAAAC
>DAOWHQ010000192.1:0-13114 GCA_030641355.1 Alphaproteobacteria bacterium | reverse complement strand
TAGTATCTGAATGGTGCGTTCAACTTCATGCTCCCGCCCGATAAGCCGGTCAATCTTGCCCGCACGGGCTTTCTGATTCAGGTCAACGCAGTATTTCTCCAGCGCCGTTTCTTCTTTTTCTTGTTCTTCAAAATCTTCATCTGCGCCGGAAACCCCCTCTTCCTCGCCGATCTTGCCCGCCGATTTTGCCAAACCGTGGGAGACATAGCTCACCGCATCAAGCCGGCTCATGTCATGTTGCTGAAGGAAGTAAACCGCATGGCTTTCCCGCTCTGAAAAAAGCGCAATAAGGACATTGGCCCCAGTGACCTCTTCACGACCGGAGCTTTGCACATGCAGAATTGATCGCTGGATAACCCGCTGAAAACCGGATGTGGGGCTGGCATCACCAGTCTCCTCCGTCATAATAGTATCAAGTTCCAGATCAAGATATGCCTTTATCTCCGCCCTGAGCTGTCGCACATTAACATCACAAGCCCTAAGCACTGCGACCGCATCCTTATCATCCAGAAGACCGAATAATAAATGCTCTAACGTGGCGAACTCATGCTTGCGCAGATTAGCTTCACCCACAGCGCGGTGAAGTGTGTGCTCAAGGTTTGGGGAAAATGTTGGCATAAATAACTACTCCTTTTCCAATGTGCATTGAAGGGGATGCTCATTGCGTCTTGCGTTGTCTGTCACCTGCATAACTTTTGTTTCTGCAACTTCAAAACTATAAACACCACACAATCCAACGCCTGTCTGATGCACATTTAACATAATCTGTACCGCCTCTTCTTCTGTCTTTTGAAAATAAGACAAAAGAATATGAACGACGAAATCCATAGGAGTGTAATCGTCATTCAGCATGAGAACCTTATACATGGACGGTTTTTTAGTCTTGGGCCGTGTTTTGGTTAAGACACCGGTTTTATCCTGCCCATTACCATCATCGTCCTTTTGATTTTCACTCATTTACCTGCCACACTTTATTTGAACCTCATATCTATATTAAATAGAAAGCCCACAGCAGATTTAAAGGCATCAATGGAAATTTGCTGTATAATTATCCACCAATAATGTTTTTAAGGTTTAATGTTATCCTGCTAACCCTAATGTAGCGTTAAATTACTAAAACTTCCAGTTGGAAGTCTAGGTCAGGACCTAACCCATAAAAAAAGCCCGACTTAAAGCCGGGCCCGATACTTGGCAGTATCAAATTTTATCTGTCGGTAATTAGCCAGCCAGAGGAAGATTGTATTTTGTAGCAACTTCTTCGTAACGTGCTTTCAAAGGTTCAATCACTTCATTAGCCGTGCTTGACACTTCTTCGTTAACCCGTGTCGCTTCAGCAACAAACTCTTCATAACGGGATTTAAACATTGTCGCCTGTAGTTCAAAAAACTCAGCAGGAGTTTTAGCCGCAAATAATGCTTTCACGTCAGTTACATTCTTTTCAACAGCCTTTTTGGCAGTTTCCACCAAATCAACATTTGTAGTCTTGGCAACTTTTGCAGCAGCCTCGCCGGAAGCGACCAGTGCTTCATAATTTGCTTTGCCGAATTCAGAAACTTTTTCAAGGTTACCTGCGGCTTCCTTAACAGCTTTCTCAACATTTTCCTGTGCAGCTTTTACTGTATTCTGTACAGTTTCCTGTGCATCTTTAAAAGATTTCTCAGCCGTAGATTTCTTTGCATTTGTAGTTTTGCTCATCATGTTATCCTTGTAAATATAATTTCTATTAATTGTGCAGCGCAACATTTAACTATGCCGTACATATAGTTCATATATTTAGAATGTCAAACATTTTTTTGTGCAGTGCAACAAAATCTTCAAAAACCAGCTAATTTTCTCTAAAGCAAAATGTCCCGCGCCTGATTAAGTTTGGATGCAAAATAATCAGATCCCCCTTGATCAGGATGCACTTTAAGCATCATTTTATGGTGTGCATCTTTAATTTCCGCTGGATCGGGATTGCCGGACAGGCCCAGAATATCAAGTGCTTCTTGCCGCGTCATGGGCGTCGTATTAAGGGGAGCATTAGCAGCCGGTCCGTTCACCATGAACCGCCACAGGCTTCCCTTAGCTGACAGATATGACAAGAGCGCCAATATGCCGCCTGCTGGCACATTACCCCTAAACATAATCAGAAAGGCCAACAGCCCAAGTATGATTGCGAAACCATAACGGAACACTCTGTTTAATTTTTCAGATTTTGACTGCTGCATGAAACGTGAAATCACATAAAGCAGAAAAATGAACCCAATTAATATAATGATATAAGGCATCTCTTTTTCCTATTCAGCAGCCGCTACAACAGCCTTGTTCCAGCCGGGAAGCTTAAGTTCGTCCATAAGTCGGCGTATTTCCTGACGGGCCGCCACATGGGACATGGTCATTTTCTCGGTCGTATTATTCTTAAAATCCACCAGCGTCAGCCCTTTGGGGAATAATTCACGATATATCACCCGCTCCCCAAAACCAGGGACATAACGAAAAGCTACCCTTTTCTGCAATTGGGTCAAGACATCATGTACCCGCTGGGTGTTTTTCGAATTAAGGGATGATATACGGTTTCGCATCACGACCCAGTCGATGGTGCCGCGATCCTTCATGGCCCGTCTCTTTCGCGCTTCCCAAACCATTTCACTGTAGAGGCTGAGGTTTTCTACCCTATAGGTATCAGGATTTACTTTCGCCAGCAGGTCAATATCAACAAAACTGTCATTCACAGGGGTAATCAATGTATCCGCTGATATATGTGCGCATCTTGACAAATTGCTGTCACTACCTGGGCAATCAATGAGGATATAATCTGATTTAGCCTTTAAGTCATCGAGCAAAGCTGAAAAGCTGGCCTCATCCTGCTGCTCCATTTCCTCTACTGTACCGTCTTTTGCCCCCTCCAGAACATGAATATCGGGCATGGTAAGCTTTAAATTATGCTGATCCGCATAAGCCTGACGGTTTTCTATATAACGGGCAACAGATTTCTGACGCGCGTCCAGATCAATGATTGCAACACTGTAGCCACGTTCCAGAATACTGATAACAATATGCATAGCGGATGTGGACTTTCCTGAGCCACCCTTCTCATTACCAACCACAATGATATGTGTTTTCTGCATCTTTCTCTGGCCCATTATGGCTCCCTTATTTTTTGAAAACTGATATTTTCAAATCTAATCTCTGGTTTTTTTACCAACAACTATTTATAAACTGATCAATACTAAGCTGTGAATGAACCAAATGTATATACATAAAAATCATAATTCAATCAAAGACACTATTATAATCTTCATTGCAATAGTGTTTTCTGTTGGCGGCCCTATCTGGCTGGCAAACTGGCAGATAAGGGAGAGTGTGCAACATCATTCCCCCATACAAATGGTCAATAATATCCAGTTGCACAAGGGCCTGCACGCCATAAAATATTTGGCATCCCGTGGTTTCGACATCAAACAGATTCGAATGAATAAAGCGACTGTACCTGCGGTTTATTTTACCAACATTCCACGGGAATTAACCCGTATCAAGGATGTCAAAATAAAAAAAGAGTTGTTTTTCTCAGCACTTCTACCGCCTATTCTGATGGTTAATGATACCATTCGCCAAGACCGTAAAAAACTTAAAAAATTAATCCTGAAGATCACACTGGGTTCTGATGTAACTGAATCTGAATATTACTGGATAATACAAAAACTGGTACGATATAAAGTGAAAGTCAGGGACGTTGGGGACTTTGTAGCACGCTCTGGCGAAATACTGGCGGAATTACTCAGCAGAATGAATATCATTCCCCCTGAACTTGCCTTGGCTCAGGCCGCACAGGAAAGTGGTTGGGGAACCTCGCGTTTCGCCCAACAGGGCAACGCACTATACGGACAATGGACTTGGGGGCCCGGTTGCGGCATCGTGCCTGCTCAACGCGACAATGGTAAAAAACATCGGATTAAATGCTTTAAAACTATTATAGAAGCCGTTGATAGTTATATGTTAAACCTGAATACCAATAGCGCATATTCTACCTTGCGGGTGGAAAGACGGGCCTTTCGTGATGATCAGATAATTGATGTCATTCCGCTGGTTGAAACCCTAATCAACTACTCGGAAGAAGGTCAGGACTATGTGGAAAAAATTAAAAATATAATTCGTATTAATAAACTTAGTGATTTTAACAAAGCCCGATTGGATATTAGGGTCAGGACTCATTGAATATGAAAAAATCCTCCGTTCAGATAATTCGCACAAAAAAAGAACTTCGCTCTCAGGTCACTGATTGGCATATGCAGGGATTAAAGGTTGGTATGGTTCCCACCATGGGCGCCCTTCATCACGGTCACCTGTCCCTGATCAAGGAAATACAGAAACATGTGGACAAGGTGGTGGTAAGCATTTTTGTGAACCCAAAACAATTTGGCCCCAACGAAGATTTCGATAAATACCCCAGATCAGAGACCACAGACATTAAAAAGCTGGACGAGGTCAAGACTGACCTGCTTTACGCGCCGGAAGTCGGGGAAATATACCCCGATGGATTTTTAACCACCGTAACCGTCGCTAAAATCACCGAAGGACTTTGTGCAGATAAAAGGCCGGGACATTTTGACGGGGTGACAACAGTCGTCACAAAGCTTTTGTTGCAATGCCTCCCCGATGTGGCGCTTTTTGGCGAAAAGGACTTCCAACAATATACTGTTTTGAAACAATTAGCCAAAGATCTGGATATGCCCACAGAGGTTATGTGCGGCAAGCTGATTAGGGATAAAGACGGACTGGCAACCTCCTCCCGCAATGTTTATTTAACGCCGGAAGAACGCAAGATCGCGCTGGAAATTCCAAAGACCCTGAAACAGATCATAACCGAGATTGAAGAAGGCACCCTGCCAATTGAGGAAGCGCTGAAAAAAGGCAAGCAGCATATGATAGATTGCGGTTTTAAAGAGGTGCAATATCTGGAAATTCGTCATTCGGATGATCTGGAGCCCCTAACCCAGACACTGCCGGAAACATCGCCAATTCTGGCCCGCATACTGGTTGCAGCTGTTGTCGGCAAAACCCGCCTGATAGACAATATGCCCATCAAAATTTTCTCTTAGATAAGACCCATTTCCCGGAGCTTTGTGGATAAATCCGGTGGCAGATTATCCACACTCTCCCCTGCCAGTATATCTCTGGGAACATCCACATCTTCAAGATACCGCCAGCCCTGATGGGGTCTGCGCGGCTGGCTTTCCGTGCGAACAAGTTCTGTATCCATGATAATTTTACATTTCACACCAGTATCGGTTTCTACCGGATCCAGACCAATGATCCTTTGTCGCACCTGAACAAACCCTTTGATTACCCAGTATATACTGCCACCGTTTAATATCTCATTAGCGCGCTTAGGACGAAATCTGGTGATATGATAATTGTAAGGCTTCCCATTAGGCAGCAGATGTTCCCTGCCCCGCCGAACCTCTATAAGATGTTCAACAGTGTCAATACCGACACATAATTTTAAAATATGGACCGCCATTACAACAGGACGACTGAGGCAAGACCCAGAAAAGCAAAAAAACCAATTACATCGGTAATGGTCGTCACAAAAATACTGCTGGCTAAGGCCGGATCAATATTTGCCTTATCCAGACCCACGGGAATTAAAATTCCTGCCATGCCCGCCATGACCATATTGATAATCATAGCCGCCGCAATCACGCCGCCAAGTAGAAAATTATCAAAATAGGCATAGGATAACAAACCGATAATCACAGCAAGAACGGCACCATTCAATACGGCTATGGAAAATTCCTTGCCAACGACACGCCTCACATTGGTGGGGGTTAAATCTTTGGTGGCCAGGGACCGGACGGTCACTGTCATTGTCTGGGTTCCGGCATTGCCGCCCATGCTCGCCACAATTGGCATCAAAATGGCCAGAGCCACCATCTGTTCAATATCCCCCTTAAACAAAGCTATCACCATAGATGCTAATATTGCAGTCCCCAGATTGACCAAAAGCCAGACAATGCGGTTTTTTGAGGCCTCTACAATAGATTCTGTAATATCGGTTTCCTGCACACCTGCCATACGCAGAATATCTTCTTCGGCTTCCTCATCAATCACGTCCACCACATCATCAACGGTGATCATACCCAGCAGACGGCCATCATCATCCACAACCCCCATGGAGGTCAGGTCATATTGACGAAACATATGGGCAACTTCTTCCTGATCGGTATCGACGGGTACGACTTTTGGATCCGTATCCATAATCTCGCTAACATGAACCTCATCACGGCTGCGAATAAGCTGGCTAAGGGAGACCATCCCAATGGGGTGATGAAACGGGTCAACGATGAAAAGCTCATAAAATTCCGGCGGCAAGTCTTCATCGGAACGTAAAAATTTGACCACCTGCCCCACTGTCCATACTCCCGGAACAGTAATGACATTTTTCTGGACCATTCGGCCCGCGCTGTCCTCTGGGTAAGATAGCCCCTCTTCTACAGCAAGCCTGTCTTCATCCGGCAAGGCGGCAATGATCCGTCTGCGGTCCTCAAGGTCAATATCCTCAAGCACATCCACCGCATCATCACTTTCAAGCTGGCTGATGGCCACGACAACATCTTTGTCGTCCATTTCCTTGATAACCTGATCAAGGGCGGCATCTTCAAGCTCGGCGAGGACTTCAGGGTTCAGTTCCGAGCCAAAATATGAGGTAAGCTCGTTACGCTCATCTTCCCGAAGCTGTTCGAAAATTCCAGCTATATCTGCGGAATGTAATGGTTCAAACAGACAATCAAGCTGTTTATTATCTTTTTGTCTCAAGGCATGGGAAATCGCCTCAATCAGATCAGGTGTTACTTCAAACACATCCTGATTAGCGGAATTATCACTAATATCTTGATCTGAAAGATTATGCGTATCCATAATACTTAGCCTTCAGCTTCCACTTGCCGGGTAATATCCTCAAGACGCTTAACGGTATGAAGAATAATTTTTTCCATCTGTTCTGCGTCATCCTGCGCGTTTTTCATTGCCATAGGTTTACCATCACGGGCTTCATCCAATTCATCCGCCAGCAAAATTGCCGTCATCAACAGCAGCCGAACATCAGAAATTGACCCCATGGCTTTAGCAATCTGTGTGGCTTTACCATTTACATAATCGGCCAGCTGCGACAGGCGCTCCCCTTCACCATCCTGACAAGCGAGGTGATAATCCTGATTGTTGAATTTTACAATTACGTTAGCCATAGCTTATTCCCAAAATGAATTTTTAATGGAGACTCTTTTGAGCGATGAGTTGGTCAAGATCATGGAGGCTCAAAACAAGTTCCTTCTCTGCCGAATCATTTGCTTGTTCCAGTTTTTTGCATTTTTCTTCCAGAATTTCATAGCCATTTTTAAGAGCAATGCAATTTTTTTTCATTTCCGCAAAATCCCGGGTCAACTGTTTATTTTCTGTTTCGAGCCGCTCAACGTAGGCCGACTGTTCACCGTTATTGGTCTGCCCGTCTTTTTTACGACTCAGAACAGCACGTTCAAGACGCGTCAAAGCCTCGTCTACTACGGCTCCGGCTTGTTCCGAACTGATTGTTTTTTCTTTTTTCGGCATAATATCTCTATTCTTTGAATTTATTAAACTGCATATTTCTTTTTCCAAAGGAGTAAGGCACATTGTACAAAAAAAACATCATATTAGAAGCCAAAAAATTAAAAACAATTCAATAGCATCAAGTAACGTAACAACAGGCCATATTAAACAGGCATCAGGTAGTGTAGCGAGAGGCCAAACAAAAAAACTTTTATTTAACATAAAATCATACAAGCAGGTTGACGAAAGCGCCGCAAACGTTCATTGTGCCGCCGTTAACTGGGTATTTTTTCATCAATTTTATACAGTCGGTATTATAAATATGACAATCTCACAAACCGAAATGGCCAACGCGATACGTGCTTTGTCCATGGATGCTGTACAGGCAGCAAATTCAGGACATCCGGGTATGCCAATGGGCATGGCCGATGTGGCAACAGTTCTTTTCACAAAACATCTGAAATATGACCCCGCATGGCCGGAATGGCCCAACCGGGACCGGTTTATACTGTCCGCTGGTCATGGCTCCATGTTGCTCTATTCCCTGTTGTATCTCACCGGGTATGAGAATCCCACCATTGACGACATCAAAAATTTCCGTCAATTGCATCATCCCTGTGCCGGACACCCCGAAGTGAATGAACTTGCTGGCGTTGAAATGACCACTGGCCCCTTGGGGCAGGGCTTGGCCTCATCCGTTGGTTTTGCTCTCGCAGAACGTCTGTCACACGCTCGTATGGGTAATGTGATCGACCATAACACCTATATTATTTGCGGTGATGGCTGCCTGATGGAGGGCATTAGCCACGAAGCCATTTCCATGGCCGGGCATTTGAAACTTGGCAAAATGATCTTACTATGGGACGACAATGAAATCTGTATCGATGGCAGCACAAGTGCCACCGTATCTGATGACCAGATCGCCCGTTTCTCAGCCTCTGGCTGGCATGTGCAGGCTATTAATGGCCATGATGCAGAAGAAATTGATGCGGCGATAGAGGCAGCAAAGAATGATGATCGTCCTTCCATGATTGCCTGTCGCACGATAATTGGTTACGGCTCCCCCAATAAGCAGGGCACATCAGGCGTTCATGGTGCCCCCTTAGGAGCGGAAGAAATTGAATCCGCGCGCAAAATGCTTAACTGGCCCCATGCGCCATTTGATATTCCAGCCGATATTATGGGTGCATGGCGTGATGCAGGTAAGAGATCGCAAGACCTCGCCGAAAATTGGAAAACAACCTTTGACGGTCTGAACAGCGAGGTTAAAGCCGACTTTACCCGTCGTCTGAATAAAGAACTTCCCGCTAACTTAGAGGATGTTGTTAACGCCTATAAAAAAGATCTGGCAGAAAACCCTCAAAAGGTCGCCACCCGCAAAGCTTCCCTGATGGCGCTCAACGTCATTAATCCTGTCGTACAGGAAACCATCGGTGGTTCTGCTGACCTGACCGGATCGAACCTTACCTTAAGTGCTGATCAGTCCGTCATTACTGGTGATGATTTCTCCGGCCGTTATATGTATTACGGCGTGCGCGAGTTTGGTATGTCCGCCTTTATGAACGGCCTTGCCCTTCACGGGGAATATATTCCTTATGGCGGCACCTTCATGGTCTTTACCGATTATTGCCGTTCTGCCATCCGCTTAAGTGCGCTCATGGAACAGCGGGTGATTTATGTGATGACCCATGACAGCATCGGCCTTGGCGAAGATGGCCCGACCCATCAGCCTGTCGAACATCTGATGAGCCTGCGGGCTATGCCAAATGTGGCGGTCTATCGTCCGGCAGATGCGGTTGAAACCGCCGAAGCCTGGCTTGCTGCACTGCAAGACACCACACGACCCAGTGTTTTGGCGCTGACCCGTCAGGGGCTTGAACCTGTACGCCTTACCCATACGACTGAAAATATGGTCGCCAAGGGTGGTTACGAATTACGCGCCGCAGATGGTACTGCAAAAGTCACCATCATCGCCACGGGATCAGAAGTAGAACTTGCCGTTGCTGCCCGCGATACCCTGCAGGCAGATGGCATCCCTACCCGCGTTGTTTCCATGCCCTCAACTGATGTGTTCGACGAGCAGTCAAAAGCCTATCAAGATGAAGTTCTTGGGACAGCGGACATTAACGTCTCCATCGAAGCCGGCGTAAAATTCGGCTGGGAACGCTATGTGGGCCGCGATGGTATCATCATCGGCATGGACAGCTTTGGCGCATCGGCACCAGCAGAAGAATTATATGAACATTTCGGAATCACGGCAGACGCAATTGTCACAGCAGTGAAAAACAGACTTTAATTTAAGAAAACGGAGAATACACCCATGACTATTCGTGTTGCAATCAATGGCTTTGGCCGCATCGGACGTTTAGCACTACGTGCCATTTATGAATCAGGCCGCGATGATATTGAAATTGTCGGCATCAACGACCTCGGCGCTGTGGATATGAACGCTTATCTGCTGAAACGGGATTCTGTTCATGGAACTTTCCCATTTGATGTGAATGTGGACGGCGATGTGATGAATTTGGGTCGCAACCCAATCAAAGTTACCGCGGAACGTAATCCTGCTGACCTTCCATGGGCCGACCTTGGCGTGGACATCGTGTACGAATGTACTGGTTTCTTTGCCGATAAAGAAAAATCATCCGCCCATCTGGCTGCCGGTGCTAAGAAAGTTCTTATTTCAGCCCCTGCGGGTGGCGTTGATAACACTGTTGTTTACGGTGTGAACCACGACACATTGACCGCAGACCACATTGTTGTTTCAAATGCGTCATGCACAACAAACTGTCTGGCCCCTGTTGCACAGGTTCTGAATGACACGGTTGGCATTGAAAAAGGCATCATGACCACGGTTCATGCCTATACCGGTGATCAACGTGTGCTAGACACCCTGCACAGCGATCCCCGTCGTGCCCGTGCCTGTGGCCTTAGCATGATCCCGACATCAACCGGTGCTGCGCGCGCGGTTGGTCTGGTTCTGCCGGAACTGGCAGGCAAATTGGACGGTACTTCGGTTCGCGTGCCTACGCCGAACGTATCCATGATTGACCTGACTTTTGTAGCCAAGAAATCAACCACTGTTGAGGAAATCAATCAGGCTATTCAGGAAGCCGCCAATGGCCGTCTGAAAGGTGTTATGTCTTATGTAACAGAACCCGTTGTATCCATTGACTTCAACCATGATCCGGCAAGTTCCAGCTTTGATGCCTCTCAGACATCTGTGCTCGACGGCAATCTGGTTCGTATCTTAAGCTGGTATGATAACGAGTGGGGTTTCTCCAACCGTATGTCAGACACAGCCGTTGTTATGGCTGGCCTGTAAAGGCATGGTACAATTCAAGAATATTGAAGATCTGGGCGCGCTTGGAAACAAGCGCGTCCTTATTCGTGCTGACCTTAACGTTCCCATGAAGGATGGGGTCGTCACCGATGATACCCGTATCAGATCAGTGGCCCCGACCATCCTTGCATTGATGGATAAAGGTGCACAGGTCATCGTCATGTCCCATTTTGGTCGTCCCAAGGGAAAGGTCGTGCCGGAGATGTCTCTGGAGCAGTTGGCGCAACCACTGGCCAATGTGATCAAAAAAGCTGTAGTTTTTGTCAATGACTGTGCCGGTGACGTGATAGCGGAAACTCTCGACGCCATGGAGGAAGATACGGTTCTTCTTCTGGAAAATGTCCGTTTCCACGAAGGTGAAGCAAGCAATGATAAGAATTTTGCACAGGCTTTAGCGGATAATGCCGACTTTTATGTCAATGAGGCCTTCTCATGCTCGCACCGCGCCCATGCTTCAACCGAGGGCATAGCGCATCTGTTACCTTCTGCGGCAGGTCTGTCACTGGAAAAAGAATTAACTGCCTTGGAAAATGCCTTAGGCGACCCAAAACGGCCACTATGTGCCGTGGTTGGCGGTGCCAAGGTATCCAGCAAGCTTGATGTGCTGACCAATCTGGTTGAAAAAGTTGATCACCTGATCATTGGTGGCGGCATGGCTAATACATTTCTTGCAGCGCAGGGTGTGAATGTGGGCGCATCATTATGCGAACATGATCTTGCCGATACCGCCCGCGCCATCCTGAGCAAAGCCGCCGAGCAGAATTGCACAATCCATCTGCCGACCGACCTTGTAGCTTCTAAAGAATTCAAAGCCGGAGCAGACTGTCGCACCATCGGCCTTGATGATGTGGCATCCGATGAGATGATCCTTGATGTTGGCCCTGCTTCTGTCGAGGGCCTTGCCGAAATGTTAAAAACCTGCAAAACGCTGATCTGGAACGGCCCCATGGGTGCGTTTGAGATTGAGCCTTTTGATGCGGCAACTGTTGCCCTTGCCAAAGCTGCCGGAAGCTTGACTGAACAAGGCTCGCTCATATCCGTTGCGGGTGGCGGCGACACGGTCGCGGCCCTCAATCATGCGGGTGTTGCGGCGCAGTTCACCCATATTTCCACGGCTGGCGGTGCTTTCCTAGAATGGATGGAAGGCAAAGAACTGCCCGGCGTGAAAATCTTAGAGAAATAATATGGCAGGAACTCAACTCTATATAATCACCCCACCCGCTTTTAATGTGGATGACTTTGCCGGACAATTGGCAGATGCACTGGATGGCGGACCTGTGGCGAGTGTCCAGTTGCGTCTGAAAGACGTGTCAGACGAAGAAATTATCGCAGCGGCAAAAATCCTGATTCCAATCTGTCATGCCAAGAATGTGGCATTCATCATCAATGACCGACCGGATATTGCCCGTAAAGTTAGCGCGGACGGGGTTCATGTGGGACAGGATGATATGTCCTATGCGCAAGCCCGCGAAATGCTTGGGGAGGATTGCATTGTCGGTGTTACTTGCAAAAACAGTCGCCATATATCCATGGTCGCTGCAGAACAGGGCGCCGATTATGTGGCTTTTGGGGCCTTTTTCCCTACCGATACCAAGGGCAACACAGCCACGGCAGAGTTAAACTTGGTTTCATGGTGGGTAGAGCTGTTCGAGGCCCCTTGTGTTGCCATTGGCGGCATCACGGTGGATAATGTCAAGCCATTGGTCGAGGCCGGTGCTGACTTCATCGCGGTTTGTGGCGGTATCTGGAACCACGAGCAAGGCCCAAAGGCCGCCGTTCAACGCTTTAATGAGTTATTTAAAGGCTAAAAAGCACGCTGTTTGGGGACTTTGCGCTGCGCAATCCTTTTTTGTTTTCTAGTCGCCACAATAATTTTCCTTTTTTTCCACCATATAAAACCCCATCCCATGGGAAGGCTTAATAACGCCAGCCAGATTGACCCGTTAAACAATCCACCCTGTGGCCTCTCGGTGATTTCCAATCCGGCGATATGTCCTTCATATTGAATCGTAGCCTCATCAAAGATATAGTCTCCCTGCCCACCAAGTTCAAATTTTAGTATTCCGCTATGGGCCAAATCCTGTATGGTCGCCAGATCCAGCTCTTTCCGCCTGATCTCAAAAAGCCCGTCATAACCATCTCTATGAGATTCCACAATGGATTCCGTTATACGGTAATGCTGCCTCATGCGGCGGTTATCTGCCG
>DAOWHQ010000279.1:0-10996 GCA_030641355.1 Alphaproteobacteria bacterium | reverse complement strand
GAAGCCGCCACACCACTGATCCACGTTATATCCGGCGCGGCCGGGGTGGAATTTTAACCTTTAATCCAAACCGCTTACGGCAAAAATCAATATCTGTGTCTGTTGTGCAGAGCGAAAATTATCATCGGATATCAGCAACAAACTCCGGCGCCCATCCTTTAACATCTTTCCAAAGCTCACCCCTTCAATATTATCAATGGGGATACCAAGCGTACCAAGATCAAGTAATAATTTTTTAGTCGCTGTCTGATAGATGGCCCCGCGCAGGCTATCAAGGTTCAATACATCTGTCGCTCCGGAGAAGTCCACCTGATAAAGCCTTACTGATAAGCCTGCCCCCATAGAGAATGATCGCTCCACGATAATATACTCATGGTTATTCAGGGCCAATATAGCCACCACGCCATTAATAGAAAAATTTCCAATAGGCAGGGTTTCTTTATGAACGGGTTCAAGGGAATATGTATATTCATGGATTGCCTGACCCGTTGCAATATCAAATTCCAGCAGACGCACATCAGCACCATGGTTCACATTAGCCGCCGGTCCGTCCTGAATCAGAGGAGATTCAATGGACAGCATTATTGATTTATGGTCTGAACTGATGCTCAGCGCTTCAAAGGCCTTATTATCCCGAATACCCTTGTCCTTACCCATAATGTATTTTTCGGGCAGGGTAAATTGCCGCATATAACTGCCATCAAGCGACATTTCACGAACAAAAGGTTTTACCCCATGATCAGCATTACCTTCGCTGGCCCAGTAGTAGCTCTTGCCATCGGGAGAAACCCTCATCGCTTCTGGGTCAGCCAGTGCCTTGGCAGAAAAAAAACTGGGTTTTGGGAAAACCGTTCCGTCCGCCTGCTTCATAAAATGTATGTCTGTTATCTGCCAGTTATGGAAAGTATTCTTATCATAATCAAGGCTCAGGGTATAAAACCGCGCGGGATTTTTATGGGAGCGATCATCACAAATGGCCACAAAACTGCCTGTTTCTGTATTATAATCAAGGGAAGACAGCCCGCCAACCACTGTATTTTTATAGTCATACTCAAAGGGAATAACCCGTTGACCAATAAAATCAAGCGAGATTTCCCCGGCAACCGAAATTGACGTCATGAGGGTAATAAAAAATAACCCGCTTATAATTTTTTGATAATATAAATGCCGCATACATCACTCTCAGAATATGAATTATGACGTTATTCTGACCAGATGATAAGATTATGCAATAAAAAAGCCCTGTAAAATCAATTTACAGAGCTTTCGAAAATCTATGGTCTGTTACCTAAGCCGCCAGATCAAGCACGTTTAAAATTTCAACCCGCCGGTCACGAACCTTGGCGGCATCCGATAACTGGCCATCATCCTTGGCATCGGCGACATCTTCTTCAGCATCTTTTAGCTCAGCTTCCAATACTTCCCGGTCAACATCAGCCAAAGGCGTGGCTTCTTCAGCCAGAACCGTCAGGCCCTCTGGATTCACTTCGGCAAAACCGCCGCGTACCAACAACCGTTGTGGTACATCACCATTATGAACTTCGAGAATACCTGTCCGCAGAGTAGAGACCACGGGAGCATGATTGATCAAGACCCCGAAATCACCCTCAACACCGGGTACGACAACCATATCCACATCCGTGGACATGAGAAGTTTTTCCGGTGAAACGAGTTCGAAATGTAACTTATCGGCCATTACGGTTTCCCTGTACTTTTCTGTGCTTTAAGCGGCGTCAACAGCCATTTTCTGTGCTTTGGCAATGGCGTCTTCGATGCTGCCAACCATAAGGAAGGCGGCTTCTGGAAGGTCGTCATGCTTGCCATCAAGAATTTCACGGAAACTTTTGATGGTGTCTTCCAACTGCACAAAAATACCCGGCATATTAGTAAAGACTTCGGCAACATGGAAAGGCTGTGACATGAAGCGTTCAATCTTACGGGCGCGGGCCACGGTAATCTTGTCGTCTTCAGAAAGCTCATCCATACCCAGAATAGCAATGATGTCCTGCAAGGATTTATACTTCTGCAATATTTCCTGAACCTGACGGGCAACCGTATAATGCTCTTCACCAACCACATCAGCGGAAAGAATACGTGAAGTTGAATCAAGCGGATCAACCGCAGGATAAATACCTTTTTCTGAAATAGCACGGTTCAACACTGTTGTCGCATCCAGATGGGCAAATGATGCCGCTGGTGCGGGGTCGGTCAAGTCATCGGCTGGCACATAAATCGCCTGCACGGAAGTGATCGAGCCTTTATGAGTTGAGGTAATGCGTTCCTGAAGCGTTCCCATGTCGGTGGCCAGCGTTGGCTGATAACCCACAGCGGACGGAATACGACCCAGAAGCGCGGACACTTCGGCACCGGCCTGTGTGAAGCGGAAGATGTTATCCACGAAGAACAACACATCCTGCGCCTCAACATCACGGAAATATTCCGCAACCGTCAGGCCGGACAGGGCCACACGGGAGCGGGCTCCGGGAGGCTCGTTCATCTGACCGTAAATAAGGGCCACTTTTGACTTGTCACCTTCAAGGTCGATAACGCCTGATTCGACCATTTCATGATACAGATCGTTACCTTCACGGGTACGTTCACCAACACCGGCAAACACGGAATAACCACCGTGACCTTTAGCGATATTGTTGATCAGTTCCATGATCAAAACTGTCTTGCCCACGCCGGCACCGCCGAACAGGCCAATCTTACCACCCTTGGAATAGGGGGCAAGAAGATCAACCACTTTAATGCCGGTCACCAGAATTTCTGATTCTGTGGACTGGTCGGCAAAAGCCGGGGCATCCGCATGAATGGGAGCAACCTGTTTCGCACCAATAGGGCCACGCTCATCAATGGGCTCACCGATCACATTCATGATCCGTCCCAGTGTTTCGGGGCCAACCGGCACGCTGATCTGTGATCCGGTATCGGTCACCACGTTGCCGCGAACCAAACCGTCCGTGCTATCCATGGCAATGGTGCGAACTGAATTCTCGCCCAGATGCTGTGCAACTTCGAGAACAAGGCGGTTGCCGTTGTTGTCGGTTTCTAGGGCAGACAGAATAGCGGGCAGATCGCCGTCGAATTTAACATCGACAACGGCCCCAATGATCTGGCTAACACGTCCAATATTCTTTGCAGTCATTTTATCTCAACTCTCGTTATTAGAGCGCCTCTGCGCCCGAAATAATTTCAATCAATTCGTTGGTAATCACGGCCTGACGGGTACGGTTATAAGTCGTCCGCAGGGCGTCAATCATATCACCAGCATTACGGGTTGCACTGTCCATAGCGGTCATGCGTGATCCCTGCTCACTGGCAGCATTCTCAAGTAAAGCCCGGAAAATCTGCACACCCAAATTGCGCGGCAGCAGGGCTTCCAGTATTTCTGTCTCATCCGGCTCATAATCATAAGCCGCACCGCCAAGATCAACTGTATTATCCGCATCAAAGGATGCCGGAATCATCTGTTGTGTGGTGACGATCTGGGTCAGGGCTGACTGGAACTTGGCGTAAAATAAAGTACATACATCAAATTCACCGGCCTCAAAAGATGCCAGAAGATAGTCTGTAATCGGGGCCGCATCGCCATAAGCCAAACGCTTCACATGGGACAGATCAAAATGTTTGATGATCCGGCTGCTATAATCGCGTTTTAATGACGCCGCGCCTTTTTTGCCGATGGTGACGATTTTAACATCTTTACCTTCCGCAATCAGGCTGGCAATTTTCTTGCGCGCACCCTTGACGATATTGGTATTAAAACCACCGCAAAGACCGCGTTCTGATGTGGCGACCACAACAAGCTGAATATGATCATTGCCCGTACCGGCCAGCAATTTTGGCCCGCCAACCTGGCCGACCATGCTTGACGCCAGTGACGCCAGAACATTTTCCATACGTTCCGCATAAGGCCGCGCCGCTTCCGCAGCTTCCTGAGCCCGGCGCAGCTTTGACGCTGCCACCATTTTCATGGCCTTGGTGATCTTCTGCGTGGATTGTACGCTTGTGATCCGGTTTCTGAGGTCTTTAAGGTTAGCCATACTGACTTGATCCTAAAACTTAAACAAAATTCTTCGCGAGCTTGTCGAGAATATCTCTGAGGTTAGCCTCGGTTTCATCGGAAACCTTGCCTTCGCTCTCAATGGTATCCAGCACAGCTTTATGCTGAGAATGCATTTCGGCAATAAAAGTTTCTTCGAAACGACCGATATCAGCCACTGCGATTTTATCCAGATAGCCCTTCACGCCGGAGAAGATGGAAACCACCTGCTCTGCCACAGACATCGGTGAATATTGCGCCTGCTTGAGCAATTCTGTCAGACGCGCACCACGGTTCAGCAATTGCTGTGTAGAGGCATCAAGATCAGAACCGAACTGCGCAAAGGCGGCCATTTCACGGTACTGCGCCAATTCCAGCTTAATGGAACCGGAGACCTGCTTCATGGCCTTAACCTGCGCCGCAGAACCCACACGGGATACTGAAAGACCCACGTTAATGGCGGGGCGAATACCCTGATAGAAAAGCTCTGTTTCAAGGAAAATCTGACCATCGGTAATGGAAATCACGTTGGTCGGAATATAAGCCGACACGTCACCAGCCTGTGTTTCAATAATCGGCAGAGCGGTCAAAGAACCCGCGCCATTATCATCATTCATTTTCGCCGCACGTTCTAGCAGACGGGAATGAAGATAGAACACATCACCGGGATAAGCTTCACGGCCCGGAGGACGACGAAGAAGCAATGACATCTGACGATAGGCCACCGCCTGTTTGGACAGATCATCATGAACGATCACGGCGTGCATTCCGCCGTCACGGAAGAATTCGCCCATTGCCGTTCCTGTGTAAGGTGCAAGGAACTGTAGCGGGGCTGGCTCGGAAGCGGTTGCGGCAACAACGATGGAATATTCCATAGCACCGCGCTCTTCCAGTGTTTTCACGATCTGAGCCACAGTGGAACGCTTCTGCCCAACCGCAACATAGATACAATAAAGTTTTTTGCTTTCATCATCACCAGCATTGATGTCTTTCTGGTTCAGGAAAGTATCAATAGCCACAGCCGTTTTACCGGTCTGACGGTCACCAATGATCAATTCGCGCTGTCCGCGCCCGATGGGCACAAGACTATCAATAGCCTTAAGGCCGGTCTGCACAGGCTCATGCACAGATTTACGGGGGATAATGCCCGGTGCTTTCACTTCCACACGGCTGCGTTTGACATCTGTCAGTGGTCCCTTGCCGTCGATGGGGTTACCCAGCGCATCAACAACACGGCCCAGAAGACCACGTCCCACCGGCACTTCCACAATGTTTCCGGTACGTTTAACCGTGTCGCCTTCTTTAATGTCACGGTCAGACCCGAAGATCACGACCCCCACATTATCAGCTTCAAGGTTAAGGGCCATGCCCATGACCTTGCCGGGAAATTCAACCATTTCACCGGCCTGAACATTGTCAAGACCATAAACACGAGCAATACCATCCCCGACGGATAGAACCTTGCCTACTTCTGAAACTTCAGCATCTTCACCAAAATTGGCAATTTGCTCTTTCAGGATCTTAGATATTTCCGCTGCACGGATGTCCATTATCCAACCTCTTTCATTGATTCTTCAAGATTAGCGAGTTTAGTCTTCAGTGATGAATCGATCATGCGTGATCCGATTTTAACGACCATGCCTCCAAGGAGACTGTCATCAACATCCGTATCCACAGTAACCTCACTGCCGACCATTGATTTAAGTTTGTTTTTCAGGGCGCTGAGTTGCGTTTTTGTCAACGCCTGCGCTGTTATCACAGAAGCGCTCACTTCACCATTATGATGAGCGAGGATGCGCATGAATTCCGAGATAATATTTTCAAGTTCGTCCAGACGGCCATTCTTCGCCACAACGGCAACGAAATTTGCCACCAATTGATCAAGCTCAGCAGCTTTAATCACGGCAGCCATGGCCCGGCCTTTTTCTTCAGAGGAGAAAACCGGGTTTAAGGTCAGACCTTTAAGGTCAGAACTCGTCTCCAGCAACGCGGATAAAGTAGCCACATCCTGTGCTATTTTTTTCAGGCTGTTTGCTTCTTGACCCAAGTCGAACAGAGCAATGGCATAACGGCCTGCAAGTCCGGTAATCGTCAGGTTTTCAGAAACAATATTTGAAGTCATTTCAGGTGACAACTTAGTCTTCCTCAAAATTTATTGTACATTTGTTTGCGCGTTACCTAGCACAGTGGGTTTAAGTCCGCAAGACAGCAAATGAGCAACTTGAATTTTTTTTATGAAATAGCTTCAGAAAAAACTATAGGGATCAATATCAACCTGTAGGCTAACTCCCCGTTCCAGCGCGCATGCACCGAGCCAACGCCCCATTATTTTTTGTAATTTCACTTGCTTTTCAGCCTTGACCAACAGGCGGAAACGATGCTTTCCGCGCAGGTATGACATGGGGGCTGGCACCGGCCCCAACACAGTGATTCTTTTGTCTTTGGGCGCGAGGGAAGAAATCCGCCGCGCCGTCTTAGCCACAGCATTAAAATCTGCCCCCGATACAATGATCGCCGCCAGCTTCCCAAAGGGGGGTAAATTCTGTTGTTCCCGCTCGTGGGCTTCCTGTTCCAGAAACGCCTGACCATCGCCATTGATCAAAGCCTGCAACACAGGATGCTCTGGCGCGTAAGTCTGAAAAAGAACCTGTCCCGGTCTTTCCGCCCGCCCGGCCCGGCCCGCCACCTGTTCCAGCTGTTGCCATGTTCGCTCCGCCGCTCGTGGGTCGCCACCGCCAAGGCCCAGATCAGCATCCACCACCCCCACAAGGGTCAGCATAGGAAAATGATAGCCCTTGGTGACAATCTGGGTGCCGATAATAAAGTCAACCTCATGGCGTTCTATACTGCCAATCATCTGGCGCATCTGGGAGGGTGTGGATATTTCATCGCTGGCCATGACCGCGATTCGCGCCTCTGGAAACAGCTCAGACACTTCTTCCGCCACACGTTCCACTCCCGGTCCACAGGCCGTCATGCTGTCCTTGTCCTCACATTCGGGGCAGACATTCGGCTTGCCACAGGAAAAACCACAATGATGACAGATAAGCCGCCCGCCCTTGCGATGCTCCACCAGCCACGCCGAACAATGGGGACATTCCATACGGTGACCACAGGTCCGGCACAGGGTCAGCGGCGCATAGCCCCGACGGTTAAGATATAATAATGACTGCTCCCCCCGTTCAAGGTTTTGGGCCAAAGCATCCCGCAACGGCTCCGACAACCATGTTCCCGTACTGAGCTTATGGGCGCGCAGGTCAATGGCCTTCATATTCGGCAGAACAGCCGTTCCGTGACGTTCGCCAAGATAAAGCCAGTCATATTTTCCGGCTTCGGCATTCAATATAGTCTCAAGCGATGGGGTCGCCGATGCCAGTATGACCGGACAGTCTGCCTGCATGGCCCGCACGACCGCCATATCACGCCCATGATACATGACCCCGTCTTCTTGTTTAAAGGTACCGGAATGTTCCTCATCAACAACAATGAGGTTCAAATCCCGAAACGGTAGATATAACGCCGACCGCGCACCGACGACGACTCGCGCCTGCCCTTTAATTATGGCCCACCATGCCCGCCTGCGACTTGCGGGGGTCAGTTCTGAATGCCAGACCACAGGAGCTTCGCCGAATCGCGTCTCAAACCGCTCCAGCCATTGGGCGGTCAGGGCAATCTCCGGTACTAAAACCAGAATCTGCGCCCCTTCTGTCTTTAATGCCTCGGCTATGGCCTCAAAATAAACCTCCGTCTTGCCGGAACCGGTAATGCCTTCCAGCAACACCGGCTTGAAACTATGCCCCGTGACCATGCCGCGCATATGCTGTGCTGCATCCTGCTGTTCGGGGGATAATTTGGGGCCGGCATGATTGGCATCCGGTTCGGGATAGGGCGCGTCCCCAATCACATCCACCGCCATCATCTGTCCGGCCTTGACCATGCCACGCACCACGCCCTCACCCACCGCAGCAAGCTCGGCCCATGTTTTTATAGCCATTGGTAGTTCTTGAGTAGCCACAGCCACCACAGCGCTGCGGCCTTCAGTAAGTTTTTCCGGCAGATCAGATGCCAGACGATAAAAGGTCTGTTTCTTCGCACTCTCAAAGGCCCGTGGCACACTTACCGCCATCTTCAGCACCGCACCAAGCGGCGACAATGTATATGAGGCAACCCAGTCAATGAAGGTCATCAGGCTTTGCGGCAGTGACGGCAAATCAAGTTTGCCCATTATGGGTTTTAACTTATCCGCCGCCACAACAGTGCTTTGCGGCGACATATCCCAGACCACGCCCTGCAGAGTGCGACTGCCCAAGGGAACCTTGACAAAGTCCCCCTCCGTCAAAGAGCTATCCCCCTCCGTCAGATAATCGAACGGGCCGGACAGGGGCAGCGGTAATAATACCTGAATGCGTCTAGGCTCAGAACCCATAAAATGCTTTCTTAATTTTAGGCCAAAAATAAAAAGGCTGTTTTTTGTTGTCACTATATTATAAAACTGAATTCAGGAAATATTTTTTATCAAGAAAGGTTTATGGAACATGAAGTTCTTTTTAGATACGGCGGAAATTGATGACATTCGTGACTTGGCCGAAACCGGATTAGTGGACGGGGTTACCACCAACCCATCCCTTATCCTGAAATCCGGTCGGGATTACTTTGAAGTTACGAAAGAAATCTGTGATCTTATTCCGGGGCCGGTCAGCGCCGAAGTTGCCGCCACCGATTATGACGGCATGGTTGCCGAGGCCGCGGCTATTTATGATATTGCTGAAAATATCGCCCTTAAAGTTCCCATGACCGTTGATGGGCTTCGGGCCTGTAAGTATTTCACCGATCAGGGTAAAATGGTCAATGTGACATTATGTTTCTCTGCCGCACAGGCATTGCTTGCCGCCAAGGCCGGAGCCAGCTTCATCTCGCCTTTCGTTGGTCGCCATGACGATGTGGGCTTTGATGGTATGCAGCTGATCGAAGATATCCGTCAAATTTATGACAATTATGCATTCGAAACAGAAATTCTGGTGGCCAGTACCCGCCACCCCATCCATATCATCCAAAGTGCGCTTATTGGCGCCGATGTGGTCACCCTGCCGCCAAAAGTATTGCGCCAGCTCTTCAATCATCCCCTGACCGCCAATGGCCTCGCCGCCTTTGTCGCCGACTGGGAAAAAACCGGGCAAAGTATCGTATAGTAAAGTGATAAAAGACCCTAAAAGCAAAACCGTTGAGAAGAAATACGCCTTGAAAGAGGAGGAGGTTCGTGAATATCTGATCCTGAACCCCGATTTCTTCGATCTGAATAAGGATTTGCTGGCTGTCCTGAAACCCACCCGCCTCAAGCGGGCCGATGGGGTGGTGGATTTTCAGGCTATTTTGCTGGAGCGCCTTCAGGTCGAAGTCACCTCTCTAAGCGATACCCAAGGGTCTTTAATCAAGGCCTCCCGCAGCAATATGACCACGCAGGCCCGCATCCATGCAGCGGTTTTATGTCTGCTCGAAGCCGAGGATTATAGCCACCTGTGCCATATTGTCTGCAACGACTGGATTGACATATTACAAATCGACAGCATCACTATCTGCTTTGAGAAAGGGAATAAAAACCTCCCCAGGAGCAATAATATCCGCCTGTTGAAAAAAGGCATCATCAATAAATTTCTTGGGCATGAAAATGCGGTCATCCTACGCGGCAATGTGAAAGCCGCCGAAGAAATTTATGGCCCTGCTACCCCGCTGATTAAAGCCGAAGCCTTGATCCGAATCGAAGAAAGCGGCTGTCACCCTCTGGGTATTCTGGCCTTTGGCAGCCGGGACGAAACATTTTTCACCCCCGGTCAGGGTACAGAGCTTTTGCGCTTTCTTGCCGCCGCCTTTCAGGGGCATATGAAAAGCCTGCTTTCCACTTGAGGCTCCAGCCTGCTATACTGCCCTTATGACCAAAACCCATGTTATATTTCCCGCCCTGCTGCCTCATCTTGAAGGCTGGCTCAGCTATCTTAAAGTGGAAAAGCGGGTCTCAAATCACACTTACGAGGCCTATCAGCGGGATATGACCACCTTTTTCACCTTCCTCGCCGATCATCTGGGCCATGCGCCCACGCCCAAAGACCTGAGCGATTTGCGGCCTGTGGATTTCCGTTCGTTCCTCGCCCGGCGCAGACGAGACGGCTTAACCCCGGCCTCCGTGGCGCGGACGTTGAGTGCCATAAGGTCTTTCTTTAAGTATCTGCGGCAGAATGAAATCCTGCATAATGATGCCATCAATGCCATCAGTTCACCCAAACTGCCGCACCGCCTGCCCCGCCCTCTGGATGAGCAGGCGGCAAAAAGAAGCCTCACGAATGTCGCTGATTTTGCTAAAGAAGGCTGGGTCGGGGATCGGGATATTGCGGTATTGACCCTGCTATACGGTTGTGGCCTGCGGATTTCGGAAGCCCTGAATTTAAACCGACAGGATTTGCCCGAAGGCGATATGCTCAAAGTCCTCGGCAAGCGTAATAAAGAAAGGCTCGTACCCCTGCTCCCCGTGGTGCGGGCGGCTATCGAGACCTATCTCAAAAGCTGTCCCCATACCCTGCCTATGAATGGGCCGCTTTTTATCGGGGTACAGGGCAAGCGGCTCAATGCCCGCATGATTCAGCTCGCCATGCAGAAAGTGCGTGAAGTTATGGGACTGCCGCCGTCCGCGACCCCCCATGCCCTGCGCCATAGTTTCGCCACCCACCTTTTGACCGCCGGCGGCGATCTACGCACTATTCAGGAATTGCTCGGTCATGCCTCACTCAGCACCACCCAGCATTACACCGATGTGGACACCGCCTATCTGATGGATGTCTATAACAATGCCCATCCGGGGGCGGGTGATTAATCCAGCAAATCGTCAAACTCTGCTTTGCTTTTGGACAGGGCCGCGACCGCGCCCTTGACCACATCCTGCTGAGACAGCATCCCCGCATT
>DAOWHQ010000011.1:0-4107 GCA_030641355.1 Alphaproteobacteria bacterium | reverse complement strand
GTAGAATGAGTTTGTTCATTATTATCCCCTTGGCGTCGTGACGTTATATTTCATCGGCAAGCAGGTAATCGCGGAGGGTTTGCTCAATATGTGACCAGTCACGGCATCTATGATGACAATGTTTTGATTTTTCTTCAATACTATTCAGATGATCATTGGCGATATATTGAATTCTGAGCGCATCAGGCACGGCCTTGGCGACCGATTTATGGTGTTGAGAAATATCATCAATGAAGATCAATTTTTTATTGGTCAATTTTCGTATGGCTTTTATGACAGGCCCTTTTGGGCCGCTGCTTGAAATCATGGGATAGTTGATACCACTTTCACTAAGCTGTTTGCGCCTCCGGTCTGCGAAATGATGCGGGATATTGGTTAGAATGACGATATCACAGATTTCGGATAAATTTTCCAGATGCTTGACTACATCTTTTACCAGAGGCTGTTTTTCAACATAATTTTCAAAATAATCATCAATAATCGTACGGAAAAGACTCGCATCAACCGCTTCGTCATTTTCGGTGTATCTGATATTTCCTTCGAGGGCGTAGCTGGTAAAATTAACATACATCCCCTGACTGAGCAGATATTTCGACAATATATCGGAAAAATGCAATATGACTTCATCCGCATCGGAGATAATGACGGGACGGGAGCCGTTCAGGGTTAGGGATTTTAATTGCTTCAGGGCAAATTTCATTTTTAGCCTTTAACTCATGCGTTTAAGTGTTGTAGGGAATTGCTTCACCACCCGGAAGTTGTTGGCGCGCTTTTTTTACTTGGTCGGCGGCTACGTCTACTGCCGCGCAGAATTCGATAAGTTTTTTTTCATCCTGCAGAAAATAATCCAGAATACTACCTAATGTGGCGGGATCATCTGCAGAATTCCTTAATTCCTCTGGCGTTATGCCAGATAAATTCAAATATGCCATCAATATTTCCTCATGCTCTGCCATATGGGACAGTGCCTGAAGGCCAAAAATCTCTGCCTGATCGTAATTCATGCCTAAAACTAACATTATTTAAAGAAATTTGGCTTATTTATACATAAGATCTATTTTGTTAACAGCTTTTTCATAAGATGATCATAAAATAGTGGTATTAAGGGTTTGTTAGCTATAAATACGAGCCTAGTTGGTATTGTAAATCCAATTAGGCGATGTCAGGAAAATTAAATGCGGAAGAAAATACTTGTTGTTGAAGACAACGAATTAAACATGAAGCTCTTTTGCGACCTTCTGAACGGGCATGGATATGATACTATTCAGACTCAGGAAGGCATGAAAGCGCTTGCGCTGGCCAGAGAAGAAAAGCCTGACCTTATTTTAATGGACATACAGCTTCCAGAGGTTTCAGGACTTGAAGTGACGAAATGGATTAAGGAAGATGAGAATTTGCGTTCCATACCCATAATCGCCGTCACAGCGTTTGCCATGAAGGGTGATGAAGAAAAAATCCGTGCAGGCGGATGTGAGGCCTATATCGCCAAACCTATCTCTGTGGGCAAATTTATTGAAACAGTTAAGAAATTCGCGGGATAAATTTGGGATATGACAGTACGTGTACTTGTTGTTGATGACGTAATTCAAAATGTCAAATTGCTGGAGGCAAAGCTCAACAGTGAATATTTTGATGTTTTAACTGCCATGAACGGTGAGGAAGCACTTAAGGTCATTGACGAAGAGCATCCGGATATTGTCCTTCTGGATGTAATGATGCCGGGAATGGATGGCTTCGAAGTCTGCCGTCGCATAAAATCCAACATAAAGTCATCACATATTCCCGTGATTATGGTTACCGCCCTTGATCAGTTAAAAGACCGTGTGGCAGGCCTTGAGGCTGGTGCTGATGATTTCCTTACCAAGCCTGTATTGGATTTACCTCTGTTTGCTCGTGTGCGGTCATTGGCCCGCCTTAAGGTGCTGATGGATGAACTGCGTATACGGGAAACCACCAGTCAAGATTTTGGCGCCAGTATAGGGTCGAACCTTAGTAGTGATATTAATCTATCAGATGCCAAAGTGTTGCTGATAGAAGATTATGCAAGGGTTGCCGAAAGAATTGGCCGATATCTGGAACAATTAGCCACCGTGGATGTGGATGACGCTGCATCTGGCGAAATAAGCACATCAAATCTTGAAGATTATGATCTTTTTATTGTCAGTCTGGGGCTGAATGATGTTGATGGTCTTCGCATCTGTTCACAAATACGATCATCTGAACATACCCGCCGGGCGCCTATACTTGTTCTGGTGGATGAGGGGGACACGGAAAAACTGGTCAAGGCTATGGAGTTTGGGGCGACGGATTATATTACCCGGCCCATAGACAAAAATGAGCTATTAGCCCGAACGCGGTCTCAAATCCGTCAGAAAAGATATGCTAACCGCCTGCGGGAGAATATGCAGAAAAGCATCGAGATGGCTATGACCGATGCAGTTACAGGATTGTATAATAGGCATTTTCTGTCGACCCATCTGGATAATATTATGTCCAAAGAAAGTGACAAACACAAAAAAGTTACTCTGTTGATGATGGACCTTGATAAGTTCAAACTGGTGAATGATACATACGGTCATGCCTCCGGCGATGAAGTTCTTAAAGAATTTGCCAGAAGAATCAGCAATGACATTCGTAATATTGATCTTGCCGCCCGTTTTGGTGGCGAGGAATTTGTCATCGTTATGCCGGAGACGAACCTTGAATATGCTCATTTTGTAGCGGAGCGGCTTCGCAGATCCATTGCGGATGAGCCATTTGTCATTTCTGGTTCCGAGGAACCCATTACAGTGACGGTTAGTATCGGGATAGCCCTTGCGGATGATAAAAATTCATCCAGCGAAAAACTTCTGGTGTCGGCGGATTTAGCGCTTTATCAGGCCAAGGAAAATGGCCGAAATCAGGTTTGCAGTATAGGATAAATAAAAACGGCCTGAACCAGAGGTGCAGACCGTTAAAATGCTGTCAGCGGAATAAGATTATTTAATTTTATGTTCCTTGAATTCCACATGTTTACGCACAACAGGATCGTATTTACGGAAAGTCATTTTTTCCGTAATGTTACGCGGGTTTTTCTTGGTTACATAATAGTAACCAGTGCCGGCTGTGCTGACGAGTTTAATTTTTACAACGGTAGGTTTCGCCATATCGCTGGCTCCAATTTATAAATTCCAAAATACGTGATGGGAAAATACAGTTATTGACGTTCAAGTCAAGCAAAAGCCGTTAAAAATAATGATAAATCTATCTTTTTTGCCTTCTGGGGGGGCGACCCTGCCGTCTGCCCCTTCCTTTGTGTTTTTTACGACCAGCCTTTGCGGTTAATTGCTCGTCGATCAATTCACAGAGCAACCCGCCCGTAATCTTATTGGCTTCTTTTAAACGCACTGTTACCGCGCCCCCAAGCTGATAAATAATTCCGGTATATTCACCCTCCAGCATATGAAGGTCTTTATCATGGCGGAAATAATCCCCGACCATAGAGGATACCGGAATAAAACCATCCCCACCGGTTTCTTGAAAGGCAACAAACAGTCCGGCGCGACTGACACCGGCGATTCTGGCTTCAAATTCTTCACCCACATGCTGCCCCATATAGGCCGCCACATAACGGTCGGTTGATTCCCGTTCCGCTATCATGGATATGCGTTCTGTCTTGCTTATATGATCCGCCGTCTCAACGAGTTTTTCCCTATCCAGTTTGGCAAGGCCATCTTTGCCCAGTTTTAAAGCCCCGATCAGGGCCCTATGAACCATAAGGTCGGCATAGCGGCGGATCGGTGAGGTAAAATGAGCGTAGCGGGCGAGTGACAGACCAAAATGGCCCTGATTGTCGGTGCTGTATATGGCCTGTGACTGGGTTCTCAGGATAATGATATTTATCACCTCTGAGTGGGGTGTATCTTCAACCTTACGCAGGATGTTGTTAAATAATTTTGGCCGCTGAACCATGCCCTTGGCAAAATTATAGCCAAGGCTCGCCAGAAACTCACGCAGGGCATTTAGCTTTTCTTCACTCGGCTGTTCATGTATGCGGTAAACACATGGCCAGCCTTTCTGTTCAAGTTCTTCTGCACCTCTTTTGGGAAACTGTATTCTGTGTCGTTT
>DAOWHQ010000014.1:0-10346 GCA_030641355.1 Alphaproteobacteria bacterium | reverse complement strand
TTCGGTGCGCCAAACATCACAACTATAGACGGCAAAGGTCAAGAGGTTTGGATATTTAATCGTCATGCGACCATTGCAGCTTCAAAAACAAATTCTAACAGCTTTTCTATTGGGCTTGGCTTTGGTTCTGGCGGCATTGGCGGTGGTGCAGGAGGCGGAGTAAGCAATTCCACATCAGGCTTTGAACAATCGTCCAGATCAATGACGCTAATCATAAAATTTAATCAGCAAAAAATTGTATCAGACTTTCGGAGCCGTTCTAGCTCTTTCTAAAATATAAAAAATGAGGGAACATATTATGAAAAAAATAATCATTGCATTGGTTTGTTTAAGCCTTGCCGCATGTAGCTCACATAAAATGGTGAAGCCTACATTGTCTGGGTTAGAACTCCAGCAGCTTCAGACTAAAGAATATGAAGCGGCATATGATATTACTTTTAGGTCTGTCATGTCTGTTTTACAGGATGCGGGATACGTTCTTGAAAATGCTGATATAGAAACGGGCTTTATAACAGGAAAATCTCCAACTAATACCAATAATACATATAATCTGTGGTGGGGTTTTCAAAGCAAACAGATTACTACGAAAGTATCATCAACCGTAGAAAAAATAGGGGAAAATTATGCCAAAGTGCGACTGAATTTTGTTGCTATAGATGATACAAGCCGGGGATTATACGGCAACGCCCGTGTTGATACCCCAATTGAGGACCCAAAAATTTATCAAAACGTCTTTGAAAAAATTGATGAAACTATCTTCATTAAAATGTCTACTCAGTAATTAACGAGAAAGACTTTCCTCAACCCATTTTAAATATTCCGCACTGCCCCCTGTGATATCCCACTGGACAATACAGGGGGTGTCGTAGGGGTGAAGTTCTTTAATGCGTTCCGTGACTTTATCTGCAAGATCTTTACGGGTTTTCAACAGTAGCGCGACTTCCGCTTCTTCGCAGATTTTATCATCCCACTCATAAAGTGATGTCATAGCACCGGATATATTGGCGCAGGCCACCAGCTTTTCCTGCAACAGAATACGTGATAATGCCACGGCTTCTTCCTTTTCAGGGACAGTCACATAGAGCGTACAATATTCAGTCATCCGCTTTTCACCCGCCGCAGGGCAAACAGCGCCGCAGACAATGTAACCAATGCGCCGGCCTGATGTCCTGCCGCCAGCGGAATAGGCACCACATTAATAAGGGTCAGAACACCAAGAACCCCCTGCCCCAAAATTACCAATAGCAGCAAGTGGCCCGCCATGCGCACATTAATATGCGTGTCTTTCCTTACCATGCTCCAGACATATAATCCCATCAGTCCTATGAAATAACCCAACAGGCGATGATTAAACTGCACCATCATAATATTTTCAGAGATATTCATATACCATGGTGTCAAATCAAATAGCCCCACAGGAATAATCTGATCTTCCATCAGCGGCCATGTGTTATATATCATGCCCGCATTCAGACCCGCCACAAGACCCCCGAGCAATATTTGCATAAATATCAGAATGACCAGAAAGGTTAACATACCTACGGGTCTTTTGTGGGTTCCTTCGCACCGCGCCATCACAAGGCCACTTGCCACCCAGAATATATAAAGAAAAATCAGCACCGCCAGCCCAAGATGTGCCGTCAGGCGGTAATGGCTCACATCCGGTTGATCCACCAGACCGCTTTTCACCATCCACCAGCCCAGCAACCCCTGTAGTCCCCCAAGGAAAAACATGAGCCATAATTTTGGTTTCAAAGCTCTGGACACACTTCGTTTGAACAGAAAAATCACAAAAGGAACAAAGAAAACCAATCCGATCAAACGCCCTAGAATCCGGTGACTATACTCCCAGAAAAAAATTGATTTAAATTCGTCAAGGCTCATACCCTGATTGACTTGTTGATATTCGGGGTATTGTTGATAAGCGGTGAATTCCTCGGCCCATTCGGCCTCATTAAGGGGTGGTATGATGCCGCTCAGAGGTTTCCAGTTGACCATGCTCAGGCCGGATTCGGTGAGACGCGTCACACCGCCGACTATAACCATGCAAAAAATCATGATACATACAAAAAACAACCAATTGGCAATCTGACGATTGTCTCTCTTTTCCTGAAACATCAATATGCTCCCTTTTTAGAATTATTTTATACTAATCCGAAGCCTATTTCGACAACTATCTTTTTCAAAATACCCATAAAATTTTAGCTAAATTTAAAATAAATTATTGGCAATAGCTAATAAAGCAGTAACATTTGATTTGTATCATACTTGTTATGGCATCCTATTTAACTACCGTAGAGAAACATCATACCGGACATCTCCACTCCGGTTTTCTCACTTGTCTGATTGCCCTTCTCATAATAATTTTCAGCCCGTTAAATAGTCGCGCGATAGATATTCAGATCACAGACAACCTTAAAAAAAACCAATCCAGCCTTCGTGTTCAAAAGGCCTTTTTGGTTAATTTTCCGGGTGAGAACTTATTCAAATCATCCGGTGAAATATCTCTTTTAAACGGCAAGAAATTACAATTTTCAAGCACTATATATACTGTAAGAAAATATCAATTCCTGCCTGAATTTGCCTCGGCGCTGGAATTTAACAAACAGAAAAACATTACCGGCCTTGGCATTATCGGAAACTTAAAATGGCCATTATACAAAGGGGAAAACTGGAGCATTAACATTAATGGCAAAGTTATCCGCGCCCAACAACACGCCGGCCCATCCCACCAGAAAAACCGCTGGAATTTTGAGCATCAAATCGGTTGGGATACAAATTATAATATTTCTCCCAGCCTACAGGCTTCTCTGGGCGTTTATCATTACCGGATCATTAAAAATTTCCACTACGACAATCCTGCGCAGACCTATATTAGCAGCGGTGGCGGTTTTGCCAGCTTACTCTGGCAGTTTTGATTCATAGGTAAACTTCACATCCATATCCCGCAGCAGATATAACGCGACACACGCCGCCAGCATGGGCCATGCGGCAAAGAACAACAGATTAATATCTATGGTATATTGCTTCCACGCTGAAAAGGTTGAAACGCCATGAATAATCATGACAAAGCCATAAGTATAGCGTTTCCACATTCCGGCTAGGAACGCCAGAATAATAAACATTTCAACGGCCCCAAGTGCCATAATTATCTGACTTCCAAACCCTTCTAAGAAATAAAAATGCTCAAAAACCTTTATTGCATGACCGGGATTTAACAGCTTATCCAATGTCCATGCAAACAGAACAATGAACACGCCGAAGCGTAATAAAAACAACGATAATTCGATTTTACGCTGATCTGTGGAGGTATTTTCATTCTCAGCCATTTTACTATCCCTTATTTATTGAAGTCCTCAGCAGACCACAAAAAGATAGGACGGAAAAGAAAAAAAACGCGCTCTATGATCAATTTTTATTGATTTTCATCACAAAAGACTTATCTCAAGTCCCATGGATCAAACCCTGACATATATATTAATGGTCTGCGCGGCCCTGATAACTGTCCTTTCCCTTTATAAGGCGCGACAGCCGAAAGAGCTTGGCAAATCATGGCATATACCGTGGAACGGGATATTGTTCCTTGGTTTTCTGTCAATATTGCTGTTGATCCGTCATCAGCTAACCCTGTCAGGAATCGATCTCCCGCCCCGTTAGATTTTCCGCATCGGCAAGCGCAATCGCGGCCATATTAAATATTCCCTTGGCGGTGGCCGATGGGGTAACAATATGAACCGGCTGTGCTGCACCCAGCAAAATTGGCCCTACCAATAGACCGTTGTCCACACTACGAAGCATTTCGATACAGATATTGGCCGCATCCAGATTAGGAAATATAAACAGGTTCGCCGACCCGTTAATGCGACAGTCTGAAACCATCTTCTCCCGAACAGCTTCTTTTAAAGCCGCATCCGCATGCATTTCCCCATCAATCTGCATATCCGGTTCCATAGCCTTTAATATGCGGGCAGCTTTACGCATTTTCTTGGCAGAGGGTGCATTGGACGAGCCAAAATTTGAATGGGACAGCAAAGCAACCTTGGGTGTCACCCCAAAATGGCTGACCTTTTTCGCGGCGGCAAGCGTATTTTCCACAATCTGATCCACATCCGGATCAACAGTCATGAAACTATCCGCAAAGAATATTGTCCGGCGGGGCAAAATCAATGTGCTGACCGTGGACAGATTATGGTGCGCACTTTTCTTGCCAATAATATCGATAATATATCGCACATGAAAATCAAACCGGCCATAAGTTCCACAGATCATGGCATCCGCATCACCCATATGAACCGCAAGAGCCGCGATCACGGTGGTATTGGTACGAACGATGGTTTGCGCCGCATCTTCTGATACACCCTTACGACTGACCAGTGAATGATATTTCTGCCAGTAGCTACGGTATCTGTCATCCTTCTGAGGGTTAATCAGATCAAAATCCCGCCCCGCAACAAGACGCAGACCCAGTTTTTCAATCTTACGCTCAACCACAGGCGGGCGACCAACGAGGGTGGGCTTCCCCATCTTCTCATCAACAAGGGCCTGCACTGCAAGAAGCACGCTCTCATTTTCCCCCTCGGCAAATATTATGCGTTTAGGGTTTTTCTTGGCCTGTTCGATTACGGGCTGCAACAGGATGCTGGATTTAAAGACAAAACTTTCCAGCTTTTCACGGTAAGCATCAATATCCGCCAATGGACGGGTCGCAACCCCGCTATCCATCGCCGCCTTAGCCACCGCAGGGGCTACCTCAAGAATCAGGCGCGGATCAAGGGGTTTGGGAATGATATATTCCGGCCCGAATTTCAGCACTTCGCCTTGGTAAGCATTTGCCACCTGCTCAGAGGATTCCTTGAACGCCAGATCCGCAATAGCCTTTACACAGGCATGTTTCATCTCTTCGTTAATGGTGGTCGCGCCCACATCCAGCGCCCCACGGAACAGGAACGGGAAACACAGCACATTATTAACCTGATTGGGATAATCGGAACGGCCCGTGGCAATGATGGCATCCGCCCGCACTTTTCGTGCCTCTTCTGGCAGGATTTCCGGCGTTGGATTGGCTAGGGCCAGAATGAACGGCTTTTCCGCCATGCGTTCCACCATATCCGGCTTCAATATGCCCGGCGCCGACAGGCCAAGGAATACATCCGCCCCACCGATCACATCACCCAAGGTGCGCTTTTCGGTCTGGATAGCATATTCGTCCTTATAGGGGTTCATGTCCTTATCACGGCCCACATAAACCACACCTTCTATATCCACAAGGCTGACATTTTCTTTTTTCAGGCCCATGCTCACCAACAGATTAAGACAGGCCAGTGAAGCCGCCCCGCCGCCAGTGGCCACAACCTTCACATCGGAAATTTTCTTGTCCACGATACGAAGCCCGTTATAAACCGCCGCCCCGACCACGATGGCGGTACCATGCTGGTCATCGTGAAAGACCGGAATATTCATGCGCTCTTTCAGGGCTTTTTCCACAATGAAACATTCCGGCGCCTTGATATCTTCCAGATTGATCGCACCAAAGGTCGGCTCCAGCGCGGCGATGGTATCGATGAGTTTTTCGGGATCATTCTGATCAATTTCGATGTCAAAGACATTAATGCCGGCAAACTTCTTGAACAGAACCGCCTTTCCCTCCATCACCGGCTTGGACGCCAGCGGCCCGATATTGCCAAGACCCAGAACCGCCGTGCCGTTTGTCACAACGCCCACAAGATTGCCGCGAATGGTCATCTCATTAACCGCCGCTGCATCCTCCACAATGGCTTCACAGGCGAAGGCCACACCGGGCGAATAGGCCCGCGACAAATCGCGTTGGTTCGACAGCGGGGTTGTCGGGCTTATTTCAAGTTTTCCGGGGGTTGGTTCTCTGTGATAGCGAAGGGAAGTTTCTTTAAAATTCTCATCAGGCATTTGGCTTTGTCCATTTATTTTTATGGGACTAGCTTATACCGGAGAATGGGTAAGAGACAAGAGGGGAAATTTATGGGGCTTGTTGAGGGTGGTTTAAAATATTTTGATAGGGCAAATCAACTAAGTCATATTTTCCAGAATGTCCGCTTTGGGTCGAAAGCAGACGTTCAATTAAATCTATACGAGAAGTCGATACTGTAAAAGAATATTCGTCATTCCGGCCCCCGAGCCGGAATCCATCTTTATATCAACACCGCCATCTGACGGTAAATTGGGATAGCTATATAGATATGGACCCCGGATCAAGTCCGGGGTGACAAGTGGGGGTGTTCGGGGTGACGGTGAGGCGTGGTTAGAATTCTAAAGGGTGATATTCCTTACCAAGGTCTTTGGCAACCGCTTCAAAGGTAACAAATCCCCCGGAAACATTAACACCATTGGCCAGATGCGCATCATCTTTGCACGCCTGTTTCCAGCCTTTGTTCGCCAATGCCAGACCAAAAGGCAATGTGGCGTTATTAAGCGCGAAAGTTGACGTGCGCGCCACGGCACCGGGCATATTGGCGACACAATAATAGACCACACCATCAATGATGAAGGTGGGGTCGGCGTGTGTGGTCGCATGAGAATTCTCAAAACAGCCGCCTTGGTCGATGGCAATATCCACCATAACCGCACCGTCTTTCATGCGCCGGACCATATCGGCGGTAACCAGCTTCGGTGCCGCAGCCCCCGCCACCAGAACCGCACCAATCACAAGATCAGCTTCCAATACGGCTTCTTCCAGATCATGGCCCGTGGAATAACGGGTTTTAACAGCCCCGCGAAAACGGTTATCAAGTTTTCTCAGCACATCAATATTACGGTCAAATATGCTCACATCCGCGCCCATACCAACGGCCATTTCCGCCGCATTCATACCCGCAACACCGCCACCGATCACAACCACCTTTGCCAGAGCCACACCGGGAACACCGCCCAGCAGAATTCCCATGCCGCCTGATGCTTTTTCCAATGCATGAGCGCCCGCCTGTATTGACATACGTCCCGCAACCTCACTCATGGGCGCGAGCAGAGGCAGTCCGCCCGCATCATTGGTCACAGTCTCATAAGCAATGGCCGTGCAGCCGGACTTTATCAACGCATCTGTCTGCACCGGATCAGCTGCCAGATGAAGGTAAGTATAGAGCAGATGATTTTCGGTCAGCATCTCACATTCGGGAAGTTGAGGCTCTTTCACCTTCACAATCATTTCAGCCTGTGCAAAGACTTGTGCCGCCGTGGCAATTATTTCTGCACCAATGGCGCGATAATCCTCATCAGAAAAGCCTATGCCGTCACCCGCGCCGGTTTCCACGATAACATTATGTCCGTTTCGGACAAATTCAGACGCGCTCGCGGGCGTTAAGCCGACGCGATATTCATGAACTTTTATTTCTTTGGGAACGCCAACAATCATCATTAAATCTTTCTCTTAAGTAGAAAATAGTATCTGTCCTCATTATAAGAAAACCCTGAGAAAATATCCTTGCAAAGATACGCGTAAAATATTTGATTTTTCGCATATAATTGCGTAATATAATAATTATGAGACATAAATTTCGAAATATTAGACTAGATAAGATTGATTATGCCATACTTGATTCGTTACAAAATGAAGGCCGAATCAGCAATAACGATCTTGCAGAAAGGGTAGGCCTGTCGCCGTCGGCCTGCCTTCGGCGGGTGAAGTCTTTGGAGACTAGCGGCGTGATAGATCATTATGTTGCCCTCGTCCAACAGGCCGCCGCCGGGCTACCGGACAATGTATTTGTTCAGATCACGGTGGAAACGCAGACCAAGGAAAAGCTGGCAGATTTTGAAATCAAAGTCCGCGAATGTCCCCAGATCATGGAATGTTACCTGATGAGTGGTGATGCAGATTATCTGCTACGGGTGGTTGTCTCCGATGCTTCGGACTATGAACGGCTACATATGGACGTGCTGACCGCCCTGCCCGGTGTCTCTCAGGTCAAATCGAATTTTTCCCTGCGCACCGTGACCAAAAAAACTTCTATTCCATTCCGGAAAGTTTAACATTTTTTCATACTAAGCCGTCATTATTCATAACAGCAATCAAGTATAGGATCTGACATGAGTAACATCGGCCCTACCAAAGATTTAAAAAATCGTGATATTCCACAAGTTCCTTCAGAATCAAGAGCCCTTCTCGCACTCAATACTGCCATTCAAGCGGCCCGTGCAAGCGAAGCGGACAAGCAATTTATCGCGGCCTCTCTGGAGATAAAAAAACTGGCGGATTTCAAATAGATCTGGGATTAAGAACAGCACTCCCCGCCGTCCAATTGAATGGGCGGACAGGGAGTGTCGCCGTAAGAGCAATATACGCAACAGTCTCCGACTAAAGGTTTGAGTAGTTTCTTACAATTGGTACATTCGTAAAAAAACTGACAAGCATCGGTCGGCATTATTTCCAACGCCTTATTATTACAATCTGGGCATGTAAGGGTCGACTTAAAACTTACTTTTACATCACTACTCAATTATTTTTCACCCTTGATGGATAACCCACATCACCAATTGCCTTGGTTAGCTCAGCTATGCTTGTCTTTCTGTCATCAAAAGTAACGGCTGCGGTTTTCTTTTGTTTATTTATACTAATGGTCTGTATACCTTCCACGGCATCCAGCGCCTGTCTGACGATATAAGGGCAAGCCACACAGGTCATACTTTCCACCAGCAAGGTTGTGCTGACAATCTCTGCCCGCGCCCCATGAGTGAGGCCAGCAAAAAACAGGATTGCAAGAATGATAGTTTTATTCATAACAGTCTCCTAATTTTCCAGAAAATTTCTGACAAACCACGGGAAAGCCAATGCGGCAGCGATAAGTATCAGCGAAACTGACAATAGAAAATACGCCCTACGACCCTGAATGGGTCTGTCACAAGTTTCCGTATCACATTTTTTTCCGGCGCGACTTTGCAAAAGATAAAAACCATAACCAATAAGCATCAGTGATAGCCCGATGAAAATTGGCTGGTAAGGTGACAAGGCCGTTAAGTTACTGATCCACGCACCGGATATACCAACACTAAATAATGCTAACGGCAAAATACAGCATGATATTGCAGCAAAAGAGGCAATTAAAACACCGCCTACAACCAAATTTTCTTTTTTAATTTGTGTATTATCCAAGTAATCTTTCCGAAATTTAATATTTAACCAGTTCAACAATACCTGCTATAGTTACTATAGGTGCAAGCAAAAAATCACATGGAACGATCACAATGTTGAGAAGTGAAAGTTACACTATCGGCAAACTGTCAAAATTATCCGGCTGTGTCATTCAGACCATCCGCTATTACGAGCAGATTGACCTGTTACCCAAACCGGACCGAAGCCCCCGTGGGCACAGACTTTATGATGAAAAGACGTTAAAACGCCTGAAGTTTATTCTTCGCCTGCGTCATCTGGGGTTTAGCCTGGAAGAAACGCGGAAACTTCTCGACCTTGTGGACGGCGGTAAATATACCTGCCGCGAGATCAGAAAAAAAACCCTTGTCCACGCCGAAGGTATCAGCCTAAAAATCACAGACCTTCAAAAAATAAAGGCGGAATTATTACATATGGCTGAAAAATGTAATGATGACACCGGGTTGGATTGCTCCATACTAGATTCCCTGTACCAGAGATAACGTACTTTACTCGACCCAGTCCAGCCCCATATTGGTATAGCGCTCCTTGTCATCTGACCAGTTCTTCCTGACCTTGACAAAAATAAACAGATGGACGCGCCGACCAAACATTTCTTCCAGATCCTCTCGGGCCATCTTGCCAATTTCTTTCAGGCTACGGCCACCCTTGCCAATGACAATAGCCTTTTGCGTATCCCGTTCCACATAGATAATCTGCTCGATGCGAACACTGCCGTCCTTTTTCTCCTGCCAGCTTTCAGTCTCGATAGTGGCGGCATAGGGCAGTTCCTGATGAAGGCGCAGGAAGAATTTTTCCCGGGTGACTTCTGCGGCCAGCATACGTTCCGTAATATCGGTCATCTGATCTTCAGGGTATAACCATGGACCTTTTGGCAAATAGCCTACGATAACGTCTTTTAAATCCTCTAGACCGTCCCCTTTAAGGGCGGAGATTAGCATGACCTCGCTAAAGTCACCCATCTCATTCAATTCCTGCACCAAAGCGAGCAGGCTATCCCGCCGGATGGTATCAATCTTGTTAATGGCGAGAACCGCTTTTTTGCCCGCCTCCCGCAGACCGTCAATAATCCGGCGTGTATTGTCATCAATACGCCGCTCAGCATCCACAAGCACTATGATCACATCCGCATCACTTGCCCCGGCCCAGGCCGCAGATACCATGGCTCTCTCCAGCCTTTTCTTAGGCTCGAAAATACCCGGTGTATCCA
>DAOWHQ010000036.1:0-2032 GCA_030641355.1 Alphaproteobacteria bacterium | reverse complement strand
TATGAGATTTCCTCAATATTGGCACCTAATCCGTTCATCAGGCTACGGAAACCGGGGAAACTGGTTTCGATCACCGAACCATCATCCACGGTAACGGGTTTATCCGTTCTGGCGCCAAGGATCAGGAATGACATGGCGATCCGATGATCCAGATGGGTTTTAACGGTATCATTGCCCGCAATATTTTTCGCGCCTGAGACGGTCATGCCATCGTCATGCTCGGTCACGTCAACGCCGCAGGCTTTAAGTCCTGCAACCATAACAGCGATGCGGTCGCTTTCTTTTACCCGAAGTTCGCCGAGGCCACGCATAATCGTTTTGCCGTCCGCAAAAGCTGCGGCGATACAAAGGATGGGATATTCATCAATCATGGAAGGTGCGCGGTTTTTTGGTACGGTGACGCCGGTGAGCTTGCTGTATTTGACATGGATATCGGCAACCGATTCGCCACATTCCAGACGCTCATTGATAAAGTTGATATCCGCGCCCATTTCTTTCAAGGTTGTATAGATACCTGTGCGCGAAGGATTCATGCCGACATTTTCAATGGTGATGTCTGAACCGGGAGTGATCAGGGCAGCCACAGTCGGGAAAGCCGCCGAAGATGGGTCAGTGGGCACATACATTTCCCGTGCGGCAAGCTCCGGCTGGCCCGTGACCGTGATGGCCGTGCCTTTGATTTCTATATCCACGCCGAAATGCTCAAACATACGTTCCGTATGGTCACGGGTGGGGGTCGGCTCGATCACGGTGGTTTTCCCCGGCGTATTGAGGGCAGCCAGAAGAATCGCCGACTTTACCTGTGCTGAGGCCACGGGAACTTTATATTCTATGGGCATGGGGTCGCTGATACCTTCAACGGTCAGGGGCAGGGTCATGCCTTTTGCGCCCTTAAATTTGGCACCAAATTTTTCCAGAGGATCCGTCACCCGCTTCATGGGTCGCCCCGACAGAGAAGCATCGCCGATGAAGTCTGTAGCAAAGGGATATGTAGACACCAGCCCCATGATCAGCCGTGCGCCCGTGCCGCTGTTGCCCATATCAAGGGGAATTTCCGGTTGCGATAATCCGCCAACTCCTACGCCGTGAACCAGCCAGTCGCCATTGCTGGCCTTGGAAATATCCGCACCCATGGCTTTCATAGCATGACCCGTGTTTAATACATCCTCTCCTTCCAGAAGCCCGGATATGCGGCTCTGCCCAATGGCGAGAGCGCCCATGATCAGGGAACGGTGGGAAATGGATTTATCACCGGGTACTTTTAATCTTCCGGTAAGAGCGCCTGCTATTTTAGAGGTAAGCTGATTCATAAATGGTATCTTTGCTGTAATTTTTTGACTTCAGATAGCATGATATCAGGTCTATCCACCAGTGAATACGTTGATTTAGCTTCATTTAGACCATAAAAAAAATACTGAACTGCGAATAAGCTTTGACAGACGCGTTATTCCGTGGCAATTGATGCCTTTCAAGAATGAGCTTATGAACAAGGTTTAAGGAGAATTACGTTGGCTAAACCTGAATGGGGAACCAAACGCCAGTGCCCGAAATGTGGCACAAGATTTTATGATCTGGGAGTTGACAGCCCTATTATATGCATTGACTGTGAGCATAAGTTCAAACCAGAGATCGTTCTGAAAAGTAAAATGGCCTCGCTTGAACTGTTGGCAGAAAAGAAGCCAGAGGACACGGAAGAAGAGCTGCTGCCAGATACAGACAATGACGATGTTGAAATTGAAGCTGATGACAATACGGTTGTTCTCAGCAACGATGACGATACAAATGTAGCGGATGTTGTCAGCGCGCCGGCACCGGATAACTCGGACGAATAATTTTTATCTTTACACTTGATAAATCAGGCAAGGATGAATAAGTTCGGGCCTGAAATTGGATAAGGGGCTATAGCTCAGTTGGGAGAGCGCTTCGCTGGCAGCGAAGAGGTCAACGGTTCGACCCCGTCTAGCTCCACCGCCCTTCGCTCTTCGAGCTTCGGGTGGCAGGCCACCTGAAGTCGATTAGAGCGAAGGGTGTC
>DAOWHQ010000242.1:0-6770 GCA_030641355.1 Alphaproteobacteria bacterium | reverse complement strand
ATTCGCGGGCCATCCTCCAAACCATTTGACGGAGAAGGCTGCCGCAATGATAAATTAAATATTATCGAGGACGGTATTCTGAAAAGCTGGATAATGGACAGCGCCAGCGCCCGACAACTGGGGCTGGCCTCCAATGGTCGGGCAAGCCGGGGAACCTCATCGCCGCCCTCACCATCATCGACCAATTTTTATATGGCTGCGGGTAATATTTCACCTGAAGAATTAATAAAAGACATAAAATCCGGCTTCTATGTCACCGACCTGATCGGCATGGGCGTGAATGGCATCACCGGCGATTATAGCCGCGGAGCAGGTGGTTTCTGGATCGAGGATGGCAAGATCACCTACCCGGTCAATGAAGTGACCATTGCCGGCAACCTCAAAACCATGTTCATGAATATGACTGCCGCCGATGATCTGGAATTAAAATATGGCACCGATGCGCCCACATTGCGCGTGGACGGCATGATGATTGCCGGAGAATAAAACAGCATAAAAAAAGCCGCCCAAATTATGAGCGGCTTTTAATCAATGTTATTTAATTCTAGAAGCTCGCACCAACGCTGAATACCATTCTGGCATCAGAACCTGCACCGGCTATGTTGGTATCAATATAAGATAGCCCAAAGTCCAAACCGGAATAGCTCACAGAAGCACCAACGATCCAGTCCCATTTCTTATCGGCAAAAGCCCCGTCTTCATAACCCAGATGAAGATTTAGCGTCACGGGCGTATCTGGCACAACAATAGATCCATCCGTGAAAATATAGTAATTGTCTTCGCCGCCCAGATTGTCATGGCTGAAGGCATAATTCGCGCCAACTGAGGCGGAAACAAATCCCAGATCCATGCCTGTGGAACCATATAGTTCCACATAATCGGTACCTGTACCGCCGGGATAATGATAGAGCATAACGCCAACATCATAGCTAAGGCCATTTGCTTCGCCGCCGTAGCCGGCATAAAAATCTGTTTCTACTGTAGAGCCATTAAAGTCTGCAATATTAGATGCCCAGGTTCCCACATAAAAGCCGCTGTCATGGGACCAGTCAAGACCACCTTGAATAGCAAATCCCTCGTCATTCAGGGTTACACCGCGAAAACGGTAATCATTGAGCATAGAAATATTAGCGCTGATCTCACCGCCCAGAAAACCTTCATCTTCGGCCTGTGCCGGAAGGGCTACTGCCAATGTTCCTGCAAATAATAATGTTGTAAATAGTGCCTTTGTCCGTATGGTCACGTTTCTCTCCTTTTATACTCGTCACTCGACAGGTGTTTCCCTGCCTGACTATTCATATTTCAATAATCATGCCAATTTTGGGTTAATAAATAATTATGCGCGCAACATTCGCTGAAGCCCGCATGAAATATACTTTTTCATACCTTAAAACAGACAAAATAACAGTTACAGGGAAATTTAGGCCAGACTATGACATGCCACAATATTTAGCAAAATTTTCAAAATAGCACAAATTTCAGGCACTATAGGGTGGTTCCGGATAATATTCGATATAATACTGGACCTCGCGGGCAAACTCCGGCGTGAATATCTGACTCGCCAGCCACAGCGCCATATCTATGCCCGCCGATACGCCGGTAGAGGTCACAATATTACCATCCTGAACAAAGCGCTCATTTCTGATCACCTCACAAGTTGGGCTAACCTTTGCTTCTCCTTTGGTTATTCCCCTAGTACTAACGCCGGATTAAGTCGTTCTTTGTACCAATTGAGTCCCCAATGCAGATGCGGCCCCGTGGCGCGGCCTGTGGCTCCTACTGTGCCGATCTTGTCGCCCTGTTTGATCACTTGTCCCATGCGAACCGCAACGCTGTTCATATGGGCGAAAACCGTACTTACCCCATACCCGTGATCAATGATCAGGGTATTGCCGGTATAATAAAGGTCGGACACCATCGTCACCACACCACCAAGAGGCGCTACGATAGCTGTGCCGGAAGGTGCGGCAATATCCATGCCCGTATGGGGGCTTTTGGGTTTGCCGTTCAATATGCGGTGATTGCCAAATTTACCGCTGATCCGGCCCCGAACCGGCCAGATGAAAGACTTGATAAAATCCAGCCGGCTGCTGTTCGTGGTGCGGGCCTTTTTAACGCGGGTAGAATCGGCTTTGATACGGGTGAGCAGTTCCTTTGGCGGCGTAACCATTTTTGACGGCAGACCATCAATATGCTGCACATCATATTTTAGTTTCTTAACCATGAACCTCTGAGGATAAAGCACACCATCCGGCGCACCAAATTTCATTTTAATCATCCCGGATTGTTTCCAGTTAAGGCCAAAGGCATAATGGCCATCCGGGGAAACTTTCAGCTTTTTTTCCCCCAACCAAACCATACTGCCCGGCGCAACCTTGCCCACATAAAAGCCCCCTTGGATAAGATCATCGGGAAGACCCAACAGATTTTTAGCCTGTGCGGTCATACTCATAAAAAACAGGGCCATAAAGCCCGCTATAATCTTCATAATAATGTTCCCTGCCGCTTGTCATCTTTTTTGCGTGTTTTTTTCTTGGTCGTACCGCCCGTAGCCACGGCGCCCACATGACCATCCTGAAATTCAATATCAAGGGCGCGACCCGAAGTTACTTTTGCCACACTCGTCACGGCCTGCCCTTTATCATCCCGGATCACGGCAAAGCCCCGATCCAGAACCCGTTTATAATTCAGGCTGTCAAAAAGACGTTCTGTGGCATCAAATTTATTCTGTAAGCGGGACAGATTTTGTTCCGCACTCCTATTCATGCGTTCACAAAGCTGTCCGGTCTTTTCCTGCGCCCGCCTGATGTCCTGACGGAGCAAATCAGGGCGGAGCAGACGGCTAACACTATCAAGCTGCATCTGCCGCTTCTCACGCAGCTGTGTCAATGCCCTTGGCAGCCGTTCCGTCACATCATCAAGCCGCTGTCGGCTAAGTGCCAGAATATCAGATGGTTTTGGCAACCCCCGGCTTAAGCCTTCCAGCTTTTGAGCCTTATCCTGAACCATGCGGCGCGTAGCCCTGTTCAGGCGGCTGTCAAAATCCCGTATGGTATAAATCAGATCGTCCCGCACCGGAACCGCAAGTTCTGCCGCCGCCGTTGGTGTGGGGGCGCGCAGGTCTGAGGCATAATCAATCAGGGTGGTGTCGGTTTCATGACCCACCGCCGAGATCAGCGGAATATCACTTTCCGCCGTGGCCCTAATGACCACTTCCTCGTTAAAAGACCAAAGATCTTCCAGACTGCCGCCGCCCCGCGCCACGATCAGCACATCCGGTCTTGGGATGCCATCCCTGCCGTCAATCTTGTTAAAGCCTTTTATAGCCGCAGCAATTTTTTCAGCGGCACCATCGCCCTGTACAATTACCGGCCAGACAAGAACATGACGCGGGAAACGGTCGGACAGGCGGTGGAGAATATCCCGTATCACCGCACCCGTAGGTGACGTCACGACCCCGATCACTTTCGGTAAATAGGGAATTGGTTTTTTGCGATCTGCATCGAATAATCCTTCGGCGGCGAGCTTCTTCTTGCGTTCTTCCAGCAGCGCCATCAAAGCGCCAGCCCCTGCCGGTTCCATGCGCTCGATTACGATCTGATATTTGGAGCGACCGGGATAGGTGGTCAGCTTGCCCGTACAGATAACCTCAAGCCCGTCTTCAGGCCGAAAGGCGAGCCTACCTGCAACCCCCTTCCACATGATACCATCAAGAACTGCCTTCTCATCCTTCAGGGTGAGATACACATGGCCCGAAGCGGCACGTTTAAAGCCCGAAATCTCCCCGCGCAGGCGCACATAGCCGAATTTATCCTCTACCGTGCGCTTGAGGGCCATACTCAACTCAGTGACGCTATATTCCGGTGTATTATCTGAGTAATCTTTTGTTGAATCTGGCATGTTAACCTTGTTTCCATTTTCCCCTATGCTACAAGGAAGACAATTATTTTTAAAGGATTAATGAGATGAATATTCTGGTGATCGGTTCCGGCGGACGGGAACATGCGCTTGTGTGGAAAATATCACAAAGCCCCTTGGCAGATATCATATATGCCGCACCGGGAAATGGTGGCATGGGCGATCTGGCGATCTGTATACCATTAGAGTCATCGGACCATAATGCCGTGGTGAATTTCTGCCGCGAAAAAGATGTCGGCCTTGTGGTTGTTGGCCCCGAAGTACCGCTTGTAGAAGGCTTGGTTGATCGTCTGGACAGTGAAAATATCACCGCGTTTGGCCCCAGTGCCGCCGCCGCTCAGCTCGAAGGTTCCAAAGGCTTCACCAAAGACCTCTGCGCCAAATATAATATCCCCACCGCCGCCTATGGCCGCTTCACAGACGCGCAGACCGCCAGAGACTTTGCCAGCAAAAAAGGTGCGCCCATCGTCATAAAGGCCGACGGTCTGGCCGCAGGTAAAGGCGTGATCATCGCCGAGACTATGGAACAAGCCCACGCCGCCATCGACGATATTCTCGGCGGACAGTTTGGTGCGGCGGGCGCGGAACTAGTGGTCGAAGAATTTCTGGTGGGCGAGGAAGCCAGTTTCTTCGCCCTTTGTGACGGCGGTAATATCTTAGCCCTTGCCACCGCACAGGATCACAAGCAAGTCGGCGAAGGCGATACCGGCCCCAATACGGGCGGCATGGGGGCCTATAGTCCCGCTGCGGTTATGACCGAAGCTATGACGGCCCGCACTATCAATGAAATTATCCTGCCCACTGTGCGCGGCATGAAAGCAGAGGGCCATCCGTTCAAAGGGGTGTTTTTCGCCGGACTGATGATAACGGACAAGGGGCCGGAGCTGATTGAATATAACGTGCGCTTTGGTGATCCGGAATGTCAGGTGCTGATGATGCGCATGAAATCTGATATTGTTCCGGCTTTGGTTGCCTGTGCTGAGGGCGGCGTGGATCAGGTTGATATGACTTGGCATAATACAGCAGCTCTTACCGTTGTTATGGCGGCAAAGGGATATCCCGGAAGCTATGACAAGAATACCGAAATTAGCAATCTGGAACAGGCCGCGGCTGATGAAAATACCTTTATTTTCCACGCCGGAACCAAGAAAGAAGAGGGCAAAATCCTCGCCACCGGAGGCCGGGTTCTTAATGTAACCGCCACGGGGAAAAACGTATCAGAGGCCAAGGATAAAGCCTATGCGGCACTGGATCAGGTCGACTGGGCTCAGGGTTTCTGCCGCCGTGACATCGGCTGGCGGGCAGTCGCGCGGGAGCAAGAATAAATAACTGTCACATAACTTTCACAAAACTATCATATAACGAACTGTCATTGCATTATTGTGACAATGATGAAACTATGCTGACAAGTTATAAAAAATGATTCTGGATGGAAAAAAATGACCGACATTTCGACTTCGGGGAGTGATGAAAACACCAACGACAATCTGGCCCTGCGTATTTTTCAATGGCTGTTTGTCCTCGTCCTGATTTATCTGCTGATTACTGCTGTTGGCATGATCGGCAGCGGTTTTAAGGGCGCGACCAAGGGACAGGCAACCGAACTTTTTGCCTTTGCCACCAATCCTTTCATGGGGCTAATCGTGGGGGTGATCGCCACGGCTATGATCCAATCTTCCTCCACCGTAACCTCAATCATTGTCGGGCTTGTAGCGGGTGGGCTGTCGGTTGAAATGGCAGTTCCCATGATTATGGGCGCCAATATCGGCACCACCATTACCAATACCATCGTCAGTCTAGGCCATATCAACAAGAAAAAAGAATTCCGCCGGGCCTTTGCGGCAGCAACGGTTCATGACTTTTTTAATCTGATGGCGGTGGCAATCTTCCTGCCCATTGAGATCATTTTTCATCCCCTGCAAAAGGCCGCCGGATATTTATCGTCCCAGCTCGTAGGCGGCGAGAATTTGAGTGTTAAAGGACTTAATTTCATCAAGCCCATGACCAAGCCTGTCATCGCAGAATTTAAGAACCTTGCCACCATGGTTTCTGAACAGGGTGCAAATATACTGTTGGTAGTTTTTGGTATAACTATCATATTCCTTGTCATTATTTTCATTGGCAAGCTGTTGAAAAAACTGATGGTGGGTCGGGCTAAAACGATCATGCATGGCTCCATTGGTCGCGGGCCAATATCCGGCATCGCATCAGGGGCTGTTGTTACCGTGTTGGTACAATCATCCTCCACCACGACAAGCCTGATGGTTCCCCTCGCCGGATCCGGCGTGTTCAAGTTAAAGCAGATATATCCCTTTACTTTGGGTGCTAATATCGGAACCACCATAACGGCCTTGCTGGCTGCTACCGCCATTTCGGGCGACCATGCCATACTCGCCCTTCAGATTGCTCTGGTCCATCTGATCTATAATGTATCGGCAGTATTGCTCATTTACGGCGTTAAGAACTTGCGCAAAATTCCCATTCGCGGGGCACTTTGGCTGGCGCGCGTGGCGGCTGAAAAGAAAGTAATTGCCCTGATCTATATGATTGGCGTGTTCTTTATAGTCCCGGGCCTGCTGGTCTTTCTCTACCAACTTATTGTGTGAAGGATGTTATGATGGAAAATGAAGATTTATCATCCCTGTCTAAAAAGAAACTGAAGACACTAATTCAGGAAACTCAGGACGTACTTAATCAGCTTAAAGGCGAACTGAAGCAGCGGAAACTGGATAAGCGGCATAAAGAAATTGACCATATGGAAGAGCATTTCGAGGACGCCGCCCATAACCTGAGCAATCTGAAAAATTTTATTCAAAAAGTTTTCTCGGAAATGCGTAAAGATAAATGATTAT
>DAOWHQ010000264.1:0-8130 GCA_030641355.1 Alphaproteobacteria bacterium | reverse complement strand
TTCTGCGGGCCATCTTTGGTGAGAAAGCCGCTGCCGTGCGTGATACGTCCATGCGTCTGTCACCGGGTGTTGCCGGAACCGTTGTTGAGGTGCGGGTCTTTAACCGTCATGGTATTGACAAGGATGAGCGTTCTATCGCCATCGAACGTGAGGAAATTGAACGTCTCAGCAAAGACCATGAAGATGAACAGGCCATTCTGGACCGTAGTATTTACACTCGTCTACAGCCTTTGCTACTGGGCAATATTGTTGCCAAGGGGCCGAATGATGTGTCCAAAGGCGATAGCATCACCAATGCACTTCTGGATGATATTTCCAAGGGGCTATGGTGGCAGATTGCGGTTGATGACGAGAAAACCATGGAAAAAATTGATGCCCTTCATCAGAAATTCCAGGAAGATCGTGATCGTCTGCGGGCCCGCTTTGAAGAAAAAATTGAGAAGCTGCAACGGGGTGACGAACTTCTTCCCGGTGTGCTGAAAATGGTTAAGGTCTTTGTTGCGGTCAAACGTAAGCTGCAACCGGGCGATAAAATGGCTGGTCGTCATGGTAATAAAGGGGTTATTTCCCGTATTATGCCACAGGAAGATATGCCGTTCCTTGAGGATGGTACGCCAGTTGATATAGTGCTTAACCCGCTTGGTGTTCCCTCACGTATGAACGTGGGGCAGATTCTGGAAACACATCTTGGCTGGGCGTCACGCTCACTAGGGGTACAGGTTTCTGAATTGCTGGATAATTACAGTTTTGATCAGAAGCAAAGAGCTGATGCATTGCGCGATAAATTCAAGAAAGTTTATTCGGCAGAGCAATATAAGGCTGAAATTGCACCGCTTAACGATGAAGATACTATCGAAATGTCTGGCAATCTGCGTAATGGTATTCCCATGGCAACGCCAGTGTTTGACGGTGCCAATGAAGCAAATATCTGTGAAATGCTGGAAATGGCCGATGTGGACCCTTCCGGTCAGGTTAGTCTATATGATGGCCGTACCGGTGAGAAATTCGACCGTAAGGTTACCGTTGGTTACATCTATATGCTCAAGCTTCACCATCTGGTTGATGACAAGATTCATGCGCGTTCTATCGGGCCATACTCACTGGTCACACAGCAACCATTGGGCGGTAAAGCCCAGTTTGGTGGCCAAAGATTTGGTGAGATGGAAGTATGGGCATTGCAGGCATATGGTGCGGCCTATACGTTGCAGGAAATGCTAACCGTCAAGTCGGACGATGTTAATGGCCGGACCAAGGTATATGAAGCCATTGTGCGAGGGGATGACAGTTTTGAAGCTGGTATTCCGGAATCCTTTAACGTGTTGGTCAAGGAAATGAAATCCTTGTGCCTGAATGTTGAACTTTTGAATATTGCCGATTAAACCGGATCTGAACAGGAGATATAGGCTATGCGCCAGGAAGTCATGAATTATTTCAACCCGGTTTCAAAACCGGAGACTTTTGATACTATTAAAATCACTATTGCCAGTGCGGGACAAATTCGGTCATGGTCACATGGTGAGATTAAGAAGCCGGAAACCATAAATTACCGTACCTTCAAGCCGGAAAAAGACGGCCTGTTTTGTGCGCGTATTTTTGGCCCCATGAAGGACTATGAATGTCTGTGTGGTAAATATAAACGCATGAAATATCGCGGGATTACCTGTGAAAAATGTGGCGTGGAAGTTACCCTCAGCAAGGTTCGCCGTGACCGTATGGGTCATATTGAACTTGCCGCACCCGTGGCACATATCTGGTTCCTGAAATCCCTGCCGAGCCGAATTGGTCTGGTGTTGGATATGACGTTGAAGGATCTGGAACGGGTTCTGTATTTCGAATATTTTATTGTGACAGAGCCGGGCCTGACAGCCTTGAAGATGAACCAGCTTATGACTGAAGATGAATATGTCACGGCCCAGGAAGAATATGGGGATGACAGCTTCACTGCAGCCATTGGTGCGGAAGCTATCAAGTTTCTGTTGCAGAATGTTGATCTGGAACAGGCGCGGGATGATCTGCGTAAGGAATTGGCTGAAACCAAGTCCGAACTGAAACCAAAGAAAATCGTCAAGCGCCTGAAGGTGATCGAAGGATTTATTGAATCCGACAATCTGCCTGAATGGATGATCCTTGATATTCTGCCGGTTATACCACCAGAGCTGCGCCCACTGGTGCCGCTGGACGGGGGCCGTTTTGCCACCTCAGACTTGAATGATCTGTATCGTCGGGTGATTAACCGGAATAACCGCCTGAAAAGGCTGATCGAGCTACGCGCGCCGGACATCATTGTTCGTAACGAAAAACGTATGCTTCAGGAAGCTGTTGATGCGCTGTTCGATAATGGCCGTCGTGGTCGGGTTATTACCGGTGGTAACAAACGTCCGCTGAAATCTCTGTCTGATATGCTCAAAGGCAAACAGGGTCGTTTCCGTCAGAACCTTCTTGGTAAGCGCGTTGACTATTCTGGTCGTTCCGTAATCGTTGTTGGCCCTGATTTGATGTTACATCAATGTGGCCTGCCAAAGAAAATGGCGTTGGAACTCTTCAAACCCTTTATCTATGCACGTCTTGATAAGTTGGGGATTGCAACCACCATTAAACAGGCCAAAAAACTTGTGGAAAAAGAACGCCGCGAAGTATGGGACGTTCTGGACGTGGTTATTCGCGAACATCCGATCCTGCTTAACCGGGCGCCAACACTCCATAGACTTGGTATTCAGGCGTTTGAGCCCGTATTGATCGAAGGTAAAGCCATTCAGCTTCACCCACTGGTTTGTGCAGCTTTTAATGCTGACTTTGACGGTGACCAAATGGCGGTACATGTGCCGCTTAGCCTTGAAGCACAGCTCGAAGCCCGTGCGTTGATGATGTCAACTAATAACATCCTCAGCCCTTCCAACGGCAAGCCGATCATCGTACCGTCACAGGATATTATTTTGGGCCTGTATTATATCACGCTTGATAAAGTGGGTGAGCCGGGTGAAGGTATGTTCTTCACTGATATGGATGAAATGGAACAGGCATTATACAATAATGTCATAACCCTGCATTCCAAAATTACGGCACGCTACCATACTGTGGATGATGATTTTAATCCCATCGTAACGCGTGTGGAAAGTACAGCTGGTCGTATGTTGCTGGCTAACCTTTTGCCGAAACATCCGAACATTCCTTTTGAACTGGTGAATCAGGTTCTGACCAAGAAAGACATTTCCAACATCATTGATGTTGTTTATCGTCATGCGGGTCAGAAAAAAACCGTGTTGTTTGCTGATGCGATCATGCGTCTTGGTTTCCGTGAAGCCTGTAATGCGGGTATTTCTTTTGGTAAGGATGATATGATCATCCCTGATGCCAAAGAAGGTATGATTGATGAGACTACTGCCGCTGTGAAAGAATTTGAGGCCCAGTATAATCAGGGTCTGATCACGCAGGGCGAGAAATACAACAAGGTTGTTGATGCCTGGTCACAATGTACCGACAAAGTGGCCGATGCCATGATGGCGGAAATTTCCAAGACCGGCGTTGATGATAATGGACGAACACTGGATATTAACTCCATCTTTATGATGGCGGATTCCGGCGCTCGTGGTTCTGCGGCGCAGATGAAACAGCTTGCGGGTATGCGCGGTCTGATGGCGAAACCTTCTGGTGACATCATTGAAAAGCCGATTATCTCAAACTTTAAAGAAGGCCTCAGCGTTCTTGAATATTTTAACTCTACCCATGGGGCGCGTAAAGGTCTTGCGGATACAGCGTTGAAAACCGCTAACTCCGGGTATCTTACCCGTCGTCTGGTTGATGTGTCACAGGATTGTGTCACAGTTGAAGAAGATTGCGGCACTCTTGAAGGTATTGATATTTCAGAAGTTGCCGATGGTGGTGATGTGACGGTTACCTTGGGCGACCGTGTTCTGGGTCGTTGTTCAGCTGTGGATATTGCTGATCCGGTAAGCGGAGAGGTCATTGTTGTGGCCGGCGCTCATCTGGATGAAGCAACTGTAGAGATCGTTGAAAAAGCAGGTGTTGCCGTTGTTAAGGTTCGTTCTGCATTGACTTGTGAAACGCGGGGCGGCATTTGCTGTAAATGTTATGGTCGTGATCTGGCCCGTGGTATTCCGGTGAATTTGGGTGAATCAGTTGGTGTTATCGCTGCCCAGTCCATTGGTGAGCCCGGAACTCAGCTGACCATGCGTACCTTCCATATTGGTGGTACGGCATCATCTGTGTCCGAACAGTCAACCCATGAAGCTTCCCATGATGGCAAGATTAAACTCCTGAACCGTAATGTGGTTGAGGATTCAAAAGGCCGTCTGGTTGTTATGAGCCGTAATATGGAAATTGTCATTGTCGATGACGAAGGCCGCGAGCGGGTGACTTACAAAGTACCGTTTGGCGCTCATCTGGTCAAAGATGAAGGCGAGGCGGTTACTCATGGTGACAAGCTAGTGGAATGGGATCCCTATACCCTGCCGATCATTACTGAACGTGGTGGCGTTGTCCGTTATGTGGATCTTATGGAAGGTGTATCCATCAGTGAAACTGTTGATGAGGCAACGGGTATTTCCAGTCGGGTCGTGATTGACTGGCGTTCTCAGCCTAAAGGCGCTGATCTGCGTCCACGCATCACCCTTCGGGATGATACGGATGATGAAGTTATCGAATTGGCTAATGGTACAGAGGCGCGTTACTTTATGTCTGTGGGAGCCATTCTGTCAGTGAATGATGGTGATGTGGTTCATGCCGGTGACGTGGTTGCGCGTATTCCGCGCGAAGCTTCCAAAACCAAGGATATTACCGGTGGCCTGCCACGGGTGGCGGAATTGTTTGAAGCTCGCCGTCCGAAAGATCATGCGGTTATTGCCGAGGCTGATGGTTATGTTGAATTTGGCCGTGACTATAAAAACAAACGCCGCATCAGCATCCGTCCTAAAGATGAAGATCAGGCGCCAGTAGAATATCTGATTGCCAAGGGTAAGCATATTTCTGTTCAGGAAGGTGACTTCATCCGTCAGGGTGAATATCTGATTGACGGTAATCCGGCGCCTCATGATATTCTGAAAACCATGGGTGTTGAGGCTCTGGCCAATTATCTGGTGGATGAGGTTCAGGATGTTTACCGCCTTCAGGGTGTGGGCATCAATGACAAGCATATTGAAGTTATTGTTCGTCAGATGCTGCAAAAGGTTGAGATTACATCGTCCGGTGAAAGTATATTCCTGCTCGGTGAACAGGTTGACCGCGAGGAATTCGAAGAAGCCAATAAAAAGGCTGAAGCCGAAGGCAGATTGCCTGCTAAAGGTGTGCCCATTCTATTGGGGATCACTAAAGCATCACTACAGACCCGTTCGTTCATTTCAGCGGCCTCATTCCAGGAGACAACACGTGTGCTTACTGAAGCTGCTGTAGCGGGCAAGAGCGATCATCTTGTCGGTCTGAAAGAGAATGTGATTGTGGGTCGCCTGATCCCAGCGGGAACAGGTGCCAAGATGCAGGAATATCGCAATATTGCTAAACAACGCGATGAGAAAATTCTGGCGGAAGGCAAGCCGGAAACTGATATTCTCGCTTCTGTGAATGACGACTCAGCAGAAACGGCAGAATCAGCCTGATAAGCTAATTTATTTCGAAAGGGCTCCGCTTGCGGGGCCCTTTTTTTTGATTAGCGAATAAGTTAAGGGTCTGAAGAACAGTTTATGCTGTTTTTTAGGCCTTTTTTAATAAAAAATGACGTTCGCACATAGAGTGAGATATTTTGCTTGACTGTTTGGGGAAGCCTACATAGTATGCGCTCACTCTTTGAGGTCAGGTGGTAGACAAAACAGTCTAAACGCTGTGCCTAAAAGCTCAGAGAACGAAAAATTTAAGAATTTTGCGGATAGCCAGGACAGGCTAGGTCTGTTCTGTTGTTTTTTTTATAAAAAACGAGCAATCCGTATTGTTGTATGCATTGCGGAAAGACTTAAGGATTTAAGATGCCGACAATTAACCAATTGGTGCGTAAGCCACGTAAAGACAAACCGGCACGTAATAAAGTGCCAGCCCTCGAAGCATGCCCGCAAAAGCGTGGTGTGTGTGTGCGTGTTTATACCACGACACCAAAAAAGCCTAACTCAGCCCTGCGTAAAGTCGCCCGTGTGCGTCTGACCAATGGGTTTGAAGTTACAAGTTATATCCCTGGTGAAGGTCATAATCTCCAAGAGCATAGTGTTGTGCTTATTCGTGGCGGTCGTGTCAAAGATTTACCGGGTGTTCGTTATCACGTACTTCGTGGTGTTCTGGATACGCAAGGTGTATCTGATCGCCGTCAAAGTCGTTCTAAATATGGTACCAAGCGTCCCAAATAAGGATTTAAGATATGTCGCGTCGTCACGCTGCTGAAAAACGTAAAGTTCTTCCAGACCCCAAATTCGGGGATATGGTTTTAACAAAATTTATCAACAACCTGATGGTTGATGGTAAGAAATCCACTGCTGAGCGCATTGTTTATGGTGCTCTTGACATTGTTAAGGCTAAGTCAGGGCAGGATCCCATTGAAGTGTTCCATCAGTCTCTGACTAATATCAAGCCCGCTGTTGAGGTTAAGTCTCGCCGTGTGGGTGGGGCGACCTATCAGGTTCCCATCGAGGTTCGCGCAGATCGTGCACAGATTTTGGCCATTCGCTGGTTGATTGAAATGTCACGCAAGCGCAATGAAAATACCATGATGGAACGCCTTTCCGGTGAACTGCTTGATTCCCTGAATAATCGCGGCGCATCTGTTAAGAAGCGCGAAGACACCCACAAAATGGCAGAGGCTAACAAAGCCTTCTCTCATTACCGCTGGTAATTGAAGGTTTAAAGGTTTTTAAGAAAATGGCACGTACTACTCCCCTTCAAGATTATCGTAATATCGGCATTATGGCCCATATTGATGCTGGTAAAACAACAACAACCGAACGTATTCTTTATTATACTGGCGTGAGCCACAAAATCGGTGAAGTTCATGATGGCGCCGCCACTATGGATTGGATGGAGCAGGAGCAGGAGCGGGGCATTACCATTACCTCTGCTGCGACCACTTGTTTCTGGAATGATTACCGCATTAATATCATTGATACCCCCGGTCACGTGGATTTCACAATTGAAGTTGAGCGTTCGCTCCGTGTTCTTGACGGTGCGGTTGCTGTTTTTGATTCTGTGGCTGGTGTTGAGCCGCAGTCAGAAACTGTCTGGCGTCAGGCTGATAAATATAATGTACCGCGTATGTGTTTCGTCAACAAGATGGACCGTATGGGCGCGAACTTCTTCCGTTGTGTTGATATGATCAAGGAACGTCTTGGTTCAAACGCTCTGGTAGTCCAATATCCTATCGGTGCGGAAGCAGAATATAAGGGTCATGTCGATCTGGTGAAAAACGTTGCCATCGTCTGGGAAGACGAAGAAATGGGCGCCAATTATGCTGAGGTTGATATTCCTGCTGATCTTGCCGATGATGTTGAACTTTTCCGTATTGAGATGATCGAAATGCTTCTTGAGCAGGACGATGATGCTATGGAAGCTTATCTCGAAGGTGAAGAGCCTTCTATCGAGAAAATGAAAGAGCTTATCCGCAAGGGTACTATTGCCGGTGCCTTTGTGCCTGTGCTTACAGGGACTGCCTTTAAGAATAAAGGTGTGCAGACACTTCTGGATGCGGTTATTGACTATATGCCTTCTCCACTGGACATTCAGGATGTTCAGGGTGTTGCGGTCGACAGTGACGAACCAATGAGCCGTGCAGCTTCGGATGACGAGCCTTTCTCAGCCTTGGCCTTTAAAGTTATGACTGACCCGTTTGTGGGAACGCTGACCTTTGCCCGTATTTATTCCGGTGTTCTGGAAGCGGGAACTATGGTGGTGAATTCAGTTAAGGGCCGGAAAGAAAAAGTTGGCCGTATGCTGCAAATGCATTCCAACTCACGCGAAGACATCAAAGAAGCCCGCACGGGTGATATTGTGGCTCTATGTGGTCTTAAACAGACAACAACGGGTGATACACTCTGTAACAATCTTAAGCCGATTGTTTTGGAGCGTATGGAATTCCCGGATCCGGTTATTTCTGTTGCGGTTGAGCCTAAGACAAAAGTTGATTAGGAAAAAATGGGTATTGCC
>DAOWHQ010000199.1:0-4075 GCA_030641355.1 Alphaproteobacteria bacterium | reverse complement strand
GTGCAAAGCGCCTTGGAGATTTTCCCAAATAAGGGCGATATAAAACCGGGTGATGTGATTATCACCAATTCGCCCTACTCTGGTGGCGGCACTCATTTATCAGATGTCGTGATTATCCTGCCGGTATTTTTTGAAGAAAATCTGGTGGCTTTCACCGTCAACAAGGCCCATTGGACAGAGGTCGGCGGCACTGAACCGGGTAGCGTATCCACACGCGCCACGGAAATTTTTCAGGAAGGACTGCATTTCAAATTCCTGAAACTATATAATGAAGGCAAGATAAATGATGCGCTTGTGGGTATTATTGAGGCTAATGTGAGGCTGCCGGAAAGCACCATCGGCGATATGCATGCGGGTGTCGCCGCCGCAAGGGTCGGAGCCAGAAGAATATTGGAGCTGATTGAAAAATATAGCTGCCCATCCGTTCTTCATGCCATGGATGAACTGCTGGATTACGGCGAACGCATGACAGAAGCCGAACTGCTGAAACTCCCCCAAGGTGTCTATGAAGCAGACAGCATTGTCGAGGATGACGGGCTGGGCAACGGCCCCTTCACCATCAAAGTGAAGGTCACCATCAAAGACGGCAAAATGATCGCCGATTATACGGGTACGGATGAACAGGTCACCGGGCCGATCAATTGTTCCTATACCGGACTTGTCACCGGAGCGCGATGCCTGTTCAAGGCGGTGACGGATTCTGAAATTCCGGCCAATGGCGGGTGCTTTCGGGCTCTGGAAATCATCTGCCCCATGGGAACCATCATAAGCGCCCAGTCTCCGGCCCCGGTATCACTTTATTATGAGCCGCTGATTGCGGCCATTGATGTGATGTGGAAAGCTTTGGCCCCGGTAATGGCAGATCGTTTGCCCGCCGGACATCAACGCAGTGTTGGTGCTACTTTCCTCAGCGGTAATCATCCTGATACGGGCGACTTGTTTGTCATGGGTGAGCCGTTGGTGGGAGGCTGGGGTGCCAGCGAAGACAAAGACGGGGATAATGGCCAGTTTTGTTGTGCTAACGGTGAGACATTTAACATCCCGACAGAATTATTTGAAAGCCGTTACGGCGTGCAGGTAGAACAATATGCTTTCCATGATGAAGATGGCGGCGCGGGTGAATTTCGCGGCGGCAAAGGCGTTGTGCTTGATTATAAAATAACCTCTGATGAAGCCTTCCTAACCTATGCAGCGTCTCAAACCACCTCCCGGCCCTGGGCCATGCGGGGCGGGCAGGAAGGGTCTAATAATTATGCGCTTATTCTGCGCAAAGACGGCACAGTGGAACGACATCATATGTGTACGTCAGTTACCATTGAAAAGGGTGAGGTTATTCGCCTCTATACGGGAACCGGTGGCGGTTATGGTGAACCTAAAAACCGGCCAAAAGAAAAAGTTCTGGAAGATATTAAAAATGGCTATATCACATCAGCACAGGCTTTAAAATTCTATAATGTGGAGTGGGTATAGCGGTCGGCTTTAGACCAGCTACCTTTATAAAATGGAATAATTATGAGCTAACACATGATAGGAGGGTTGTTTTTCAGAGCATTTCGTTTAATGGTTTAGTCATTACCTTTAATGTCTTTAAACGCGATGGAATATAATATGCAGATAAAGCCGCCCTATCTTTTGTTTCTAGGGTCCGATAAAGAGCCGCTGACGATCAAAACATCACAAGGCATCGCCTATTGGCGGCCAGAGCTTTGTATGGGTGAGATTTCGGCTCCAGAGGGCCCCACTTTAGGGCTTGAAAAACTGTCTATTGCTGAGGCCGCTGACCGAGGGGCCGGAACTCTTGTGCTTGGCCTTGTCAATAGCGGGGGCAGAATTGCAGATGACTGGATTCCCTATATTATGGAAGCTCTGGAAGCTGGGCTTGATGTGGCTAGCGGGCTGCATAGCCGTCTTACGGATATATCTGCGGTACGGGAAGCGGCTCAAAAAAATGGCCGAACGCTCCATGATGTGCGCCATACCGACGAGCCGCTTAAAACCGGCAATGGCAAAAAACGCAGTGGCAAACGTATTCTAGCCGTTGGTACGGACTGTTCAGTGGGCAAGATGTACACCACGCTTGCCATAGAACGGGAAATGAAGGCACAGGGTTATAATGCGGATTTCTGCGCCACGGGCCAGACCGGAATCCTGATCGCCGGCAATGGTATTTCCATTGATGCGGTGGTTGCCGATTTTATTTCCGGGGCCGTTGAAAAACTTTCTCCCGATAATTCAGCCGACCATTGGGATATTATCGAAGGTCAGGGATCGCTGTTTAATCCAGCCTTTGCCGGGGTCAGCCTTGGCCTGCTCCACGGGGCGCAGCCGGACATTCTGGTCATGTGCCATGAAGCCGGACGCAAAACCATCCGGCACCTCGCCCATCAACGCTTACCTGATTTAGATAAATGTATCGAAGCCAACTTACAGGCCGCACGGGTAACTAACCCTGCTGTGCGCCTTGGCGGAATTGCGCTGAATTCCCGCATGATCACAGCTGCCGAAAGCGCCGAACAATGCGCTAGGCTGGCCCATGAATTCGGCGTCCCCTGTTTTGACCCCCTGATTAACGGCACAGAAGAATTTGTGAGCAGCTTATGACCCTTAACCGTAAAATAACCATCCGTAGTGAAACCTGGGCCTTGAACGCCCCCTTTGTCATCGCCCGCGGCAGCCGTACGCAAACCCATGTAGTGGTGGTCGAAGTGCAGGAGGGCAGTCATAAAGGCCGTGGTGAATGTTCCCCAAACGCCAGATATGGGGAAACGATCCCCTCTGTCATTGCCCAGATCGAGAATATTCAGCCCCTTCTTGAGGGCGGGCTCGACCTAGAAGGCCTGCAAAATGAAATGCCCGCCGGGGCGGCCCGCAATGCCGTTGACTGTGCGCTGTGGGATTTAAGGGCTAAGGTTGAGGCAAGACCGGTGAGCGACCTACTGAATGTGCCATGGCCCGAAAATATAGCATCCGTACAGACGTTGAGCATTGGCGTCGCTTCAAATATGGGTGTTGCGGCGGCAAAGCTGACGTCTTTCCCTATTTTAAAAGTTAAATTAGATGCCAATGACATCATGGAACGCCTGAGCGCCATTCATCAAAATGCACCCGGTTCCGGTCTTTTAATTGATGCCAATGAAAGCTGGACGGTGGATATTGTCAAGGCCGTGGCGGCACGGGCAGAAGAATTTAATATTGTCATGATCGAACAGCCCCTGCCCGAAGCGGATGATAGCGCACTTAAAGGCATCAACATTGGTGTGCCCCTAGGTGCCGATGAAAGCTGCCATACTTCCGCCGATCTGGACAGGCTCAAAGAGATTTACGATGTTATCAATATAAAGCTCGACAAAACGGGTGGGCTTAGCGAAGCCATGAAACTTTATACCGAAGCCCGGCAGGTTGGCCTGGATGTCATGGTCGGCTGTATGCTCGGCACATCTCTATCTATGGCCCCCGCCATGTTTGTCGCCCAATTTGCCAAATATGTGGATCTTGACGCAACAACCATGCTGCTAAAAGATCGCACCCATAATCTGGTTCTTAAAGATGGATTGATGTCTCCCCTTAACCCTGAACTTTGGGGCGGAAATAATACTGACGTGGTTTAGAATGATTAAGATAATTTTAAACTTAAGGTGTTAATCATGTGAATCTTTAGACAATAATATTATGTAATTAATAAATATCTCTGTAACAGGAAAATATTATATTACTAACTTATTGTTTCAGTTATGTATTTTGGGGTATAGTATGCGAATTATCAAAAAACTTGGTTTCACAATTCTGATTCTATTTTTATTGTCCAGTTGTGAAGATGACAGTACCGACACCAATCCTGTGAATGAACCGTCTGCAAATGCCACTGTTCAAAATGAATCCACTGAAAAAATATGCCTCCTCTTCAATGAAGAAAATTTAGGAGACAAGGGGTTTAATGACAGTCAATATTCGGCCGCAGCAAAAGTTCAAATGGAAGAAAACTTCCAACTGATCGTTATTACAGGCGAAAAAAATACATCCCGTGAGAGCTTCCAAAAAGCAATCAATATGGGCTGTAATCTGTTGGTGGCTACCG
>DAOWHQ010000154.1:0-14731 GCA_030641355.1 Alphaproteobacteria bacterium | reverse complement strand
GTCATTGACCGCATACAGGACCGCCACGGCAAAACCATATTCCGCCATGATGAGCGGCCTTGCCCAGACTGTCAGGTGGAAGAATGGCAATATCAAGCAGAACCTGAAATTCCCGATGAGCGAAAACGCGTTCTTGATCCGGTAACCTCTTATCAGATGGTCTCCATGCTTGAGGGTGTTGTACAGCGCGGAACAGGAGTTCGCATAAGAGCACTTGGCAAACCCTTTGCCGGAAAAACAGGAACCTCAAACGATAGCTTTGATACCTGGTTTGTAGGCTTCTCGCCGGATCTTGTGGTTGGGGTATTCGTTGGTTTTGACAAGCCGCGCTCACTAGGTAAGCGGGAAGAAGGCTCATCAGTTGCTGTTCCCATATTTCGGGACTTTATGAAAGCGGCAACAAAAAAAGCATCGGTCATTCCATTTCGTATCCCCCAGGGGGTCAGATTGGTCAGAGTCAATCCAAAGACCGGGCAGATTGCCGCTGTCGGTGAGAAAAACACAATTATGGAAGCCTTTCGTCAAGGGACTTTTCCCACAAAAAAAGGCGAAGTACTTGACGGATTTAATTCTCTGGTGCAAAGAAAGACCAAGCTCCGTACGGGTACGGGCGGTATATATTAATTCATTTGAGTTTATAAGAATATGAAAGCCGAAACACAGACATTAGTCGATAAAATCAAGCAGTCGCTCGAACTGTTGAGGAGGCATCTTTGACTGGGATATCGCCCTTGATAGACTGGAAGAACTAACGGCCCTATCCGAAGATCCAGAACTTTGGAGTAACCCTACAAACGCCCAAAAACTTATGCAGGAAAAGAATCGTCTCGAACAGTCGATCAATCTGTGTAAGACCGTTGATCAGGAATTAAATGACAATATCGAGCTGATCGAAATGGGTGAGATGGAGAGGGATGAGGAAATTATCCAAGAAGCCGAAAATGCCATTGAAGTCTTGACCAAGAAAGCAGGAGAGCTGGAGTTTCAGACCCTATTATCGGGCGAAGCAGATTCTTATCACGCTTATCTTGAAATTCACTCTGGTGCCGGTGGTACGGAAAGTCAGGATTGGGCCAATATGCTGCTCAGGATGTATAGCCGGTGGGCCAATGCCCATGGCTGCAAGGTTGACCTGATTGAGCTACATAACGGCGAAGAGGCTGGAATTAAATCAGCCACCATTGAGATTAAGGGCGAAAATGCCTATGGCTGGCTGAAAACAGAAAGCGGTGTCCACAGGCTTGTGCGTATATCGCCTTATGATTCTGCCGCCCGCCGCCATACAAGTTTCGCCAGCGTCTGGGTCTATCCGGTTATCGATGATAATTTTGAAGTGGAAATCAACGAAAGTGACCTTCGCATTGATACTTACCGCGCATCCGGTGCCGGTGGGCAACATGTGAATACAACCGACAGTGCGGTACGGATTACCCATGTGCCGACAAATATTGTTGTTCAGTGCCAGAATGACCGTTCTCAGCATAAAAACCGGGCCACGGCTATGAATATGCTCAAAGCGCGGCTTTATGAAGCAGAATTGCAACGGCGCGAGGATGAGGCCAACGCAACACATAACAGCAAATCAGATATCGGTTGGGGCCATCAAATACGCTCTTATGTCCTGCAGCCTTATCAAATGGTCAAAGACCTGAGAACGGGGGTAGAGTCTGGGCAGCCGGATAAAGTGCTTGATGGTGAAATTGACCCATTCCTTAATGCGGCCCTTGCGGCACGGGTTCACGGCAGCGCGGATGACGTGCAGGATTTAAATTAAAAAAATAAGCAGTCACAATGCCTTGTGCTGCTTATTTAATCTAAATTGTTATTATTTAGTTGTTTTTAGTGCCGAAACTCTGTTTTTCAGAAACCTTGTTAAACAGGGCCTTATCCTGTGAGTCATCTACTGGTTTTGACTGAGTGACTTCTTTGTTATGGGTTAGCGTTCCTTCGATAAAGGCTCCCGCCTGAACACTTACAGTCTCATGGAACAGATCACCTTTGACCTTTGCCGTTTTTTCAATACGAATATTGCGGCCTCTGACCTGACCATCAACAGAACCTTTGACGATGATCTCCTCAGCGGTGACAACGCCCTTCACCGAACCATGTTCACCAATGGTCAGGGATGCGCTCTGTATATCGCCTTCGATGTTGCCATCGAGCTGTATATCTCCAAGCGTGGTTATATCTCCCTTGATGGTAACATCGGAGCTTATGATAGAAGGGGTGGAATTTGCGGGTTGTGTTGTTTTATTCATTGTACTAGCTGTCATACTCTTGTCGTTGGATTTTGAGAACATTGTCTGAGGCCTTAAATATTTTTTGCGGGTTAATAGCTTTACCATTAAACCAAATTTCATAATGCAGGTGAGGACTGGTACTACGTCCTGTTGTACCCATCAGTCCTATTTTCTGCTCAAGGGTAACTTTATCACCTTTTTTTACTTTTATCTTGGAAAGATGACCATATCGAGACTTAAATCCATTTCCATGATCAATTTCAATAAATTTTCCGTAAGCACCATTGCGGCCCGCTTTGGTAATAGTACCATTGGCCGTGGCATAAATTGGCGTTTTCCACCATCCCGCCAGATCAATTCCATGATGTCGCGCCCATTTTTTCTTGAAAGGGTCTTTTCGAATACCAAAAGAACTTGAGATATAATATTTTTTAGCCGGTTTCCCTATGGGCATATGCTGTATAGCGCTTTCCAAATCAATCAGACGATTATAATGGGCATAAAGCTTGGCAAAGGGCTCATTGGAAGAAAGGTCAAGGTCATTATTTTCAGTATATAGAATGAACGGCCCACCCATCGCCATAGACAGGGACGGCCTGTTTTCTGAAAGCTGCATTAGCTTGCCGCTTTTGATGCCGGATTTCTTCAGGGTATTTTCAACATAAGCAATTTTGGTTGAAATTCGGTCAATCATCAGTTCCGCGAGGGTTTGTTGTTGTTGCTCAATGCGCTGGATGCTGAAATTAAAATTGGCTAGCTGTTTTTGATGGTCTGTATAAACATCAGAATTAAAACTTGTTTCTTCTGGTGCTATTATTTTTTTCGTCGGCTGTTCACCGTCACCTTTGGATTCATTTTGATCCGGCATAATACTGGTCGATAGGGATTTATCCGCATCAAGTAATTGTTGTAAATAAATCTGACGTTGTTCGAGGGCCCGCGTTGATTTCTGAATATCATTTTTCAGTTTATCGAACTGACCATTTGAATCAGTATAATTTTTCTCCGCTGCCGCCAGTTCCATATCTTTTGCGTCCAGAATTTCTGCGTTGAAGATATAACTATAGGTGGTGAGCGCAAACCAGGCAAAGACGCCTAAAGCAGTCAGTGACGTGAGGATCTGAGTTTTTTGGGAAATAGAGATAAAACGGACAACACCATTCGTCCTGAAATGCAATTGTCTTTCAGGAAAAACTCGAGCGCTTACGCCTCTCAATTTCTTAATTAAATTGGAAATTGTCCTCTATCCTCTTGCTCAATAAAAACCCGTATATTCTTCTTTTCTTCTTTTTATAGCCCGCATTTGATACTAAACCGTAAAAAAAAGCAATAATTTTCATATATTACGAGATATTTACTTCTGGCTAATCATAAGGGGTAAGTAGAAATCCTCGTCAAATCCGGCTTTGGTGCGGGCTTCTGTGTTAAAAGGTGGTTTTATCTGGCCTTTAAAATATTGTCGGACCATATCCTGATAGTGTTTCTTTGGCTCTATTTTCTCTTTTTTACACAGATAGTTGAACCATTTTTGGCCCGCATAAACATGATGAATTTCTTCATTGTATATTATCTGAAGGGCCTGTGCGCTTGCATCGTCTTGGGTTTTTGCTATTTTTGATATAATAGTAGGCGTGACATCAAGGCCACGGGCCTCCAGTACTAATGGCACGATGGCTAGGCGGGCCTTAAGGTCGTGGGCTGTATCCATAGCTGATTGCCATAACCCGTCATGGGCAGGAAGGTCGCCATATGTAGCGTCATACGACCTCAGCCGATCCGTAAGCATTTCAAAATGGCGGGCTTCGTCATCTGCCACTCGAACCCAGTCATCGGTAAAACTGCGTGGCATATCTTTGCCAAAACGTGCCACGATATCCCAGGCCAGATCAATTGCATTAAACTCAATATGGGTTATGGCATGCAGGAGGGCCACCATATTTTTTCGTTTTGGTATGTATTTAGGCATAAGGAGGCGCGGCTTGTCTGGCCGGGCGGGGCGCATCGGCGCGGATGTCGGAAACTCATGGGCCAGTTCTCCGTCAAACCATGCTTTGGCATGGGTGCGGGTTAGTTGCATTTTATCTTGGGGCTGTGCGGTATTTAAAGCCTCAATTGCGGCTTCACCTATGGTCATTTTTAAAGTGCCTGCACGGCTTCCAATACCGTGTCCACATGGCCTTTCACCTTAACCTTACGCCAGATATTACGGATCACACCCTGTTCATCAATCAGGAAAGTTGCGCGCTCAATACCCATATATTCCCGGCCATAAAGTTTTTTTAGCACCCAGACGGTATAGGCCTCACACAGAATACCTTCCTCATCCGACAGAAGACTGATGGTGAGATCCTGCTTTGTAATGAAATTCTGGTGACGTTTAAGGCTGTCTTTTGAAGCCCCCAGTACAACCGTATTTGCAGACTCAAAGTCTTTGAGCTGAGCTGTGAATCCTTTGGCTTCTGTGGTGCAGCCCGGTGTGCTGTCTTTTGGGTAAAAATAAAGCACCAGTTTTCGGCCTTTGAAATTTTTCAGGGAAACAATATCACCATTTTCATCAGATATTGAAAAATCAGGGGCTTTTTGGCCAACTTCGAGCATTTTAAATCCTTATTCTGGGGGCTGTTCTATAATTTCCCCGTATAGTGCGGAGATATTCTTCTGGGTTTCGGTAATTTTCAGGGCCAGTTGGCTTAGAGAGTTCACTTTAAACCTCTCGCAAAGCGTGTCAATCAAACCCTGCGGCTTGTCTGAAAATTTGGAATCGCTTCCAAGGCATAACCTCAACACTACCTGAAGATTCTGCATGAAATCACAGGCATGGTAAAGCAAGTCTGATTGCTCTTCTGGCAAAACATGATATTTTTTTAATTGTAAAATCTGATCCAGAGTGTTGGTAACCAGAATTTGCGGACTATCCGCCATATGATTCAGGATCAGATATTGGCAGATAAATTCAATATCAACCAACCCGCCACGCGTATGTTTGATGGACCATATATCTGTTGTGCCAAATTCTTTGCGAAGTTTTTCCCGCATTGCAGCGGTATCTTTCAAAAGGTTATGCCGTTTTCTATTACGAAGAACATCACTAACAACTTTAGTTATTTTATCGCTTAATTCATTATCACCAGTGATTATCCTGCCACGGGTCAGGGCAAGATGTTCCCATGTCCATGCCTTCTTGGTCTGATATTCTTTAAAGCTTTGAAGCGTGACCGCTATGGGGCCGGCATTTCCGGAGGGCCGCAGCCGCATATCTACTTCATAGAGTTTGCCTTCGCCGGTCAGCGCGGTCAGCGCATTGATGAACTGTTGGCTGAAACGGGCAAAGTAATGGTTTATGGACAGCGGCTTTTTACCATCAGAGAAAGCTGCTGTTTCTTTGGGATCATAGATAAAAACAAGATCAAGATCAGATGTGGTCGTCAGTTCCTGTCCGCCTAGCTTTCCCAAGGCAAATATGGCAAATTGCGCTCCTGGAAGCTCTCCGTGTTTATTGGCAAATTCCCCTGCTACCCTGCTTAACATAACCCTCAGAATAACATCAGCCACCATGGATAGACTCTTGCCCGCTCTTGCCGCATCAATATTATTACGCAGGATCTGAACGCCGATCTGAAATTTATGTTCAGCGGCCCATTTGCGGCTGATATCAAGAATATCCTGAAAGTCCTTGGCACCTTTAATCTGTCCTTCAAGATGCTCGGAAAGTTGTTCCATAGTGAAAGCGGCCTCGAAAAAATCATTATTAAGGACGGCATCAAGAAGCAGCGGGCGTTTTGCCAGTTGATCTGCTAAATTGGGTGCAATGCCTATTACCTCCGCAAGCAATTCCAAAAGCCACGGCTGGGCCTTGATAAATGAGAAGAATTGAACGCCAGAGGGCAGGCGGGATAGGAATTTATCAAACTTTTTAAGGCTATTATCCGGCGTCCCGAGCTTGGCAAAGTTTGACAGAATTTCGGGGATAAAACTATGGAGCAAATTTCGCGCACGTTGGGTACGGCAGGCCCGGTAACGGCCTAACAGCCAGGTTTGAATGATATAGTATATTTCTTTTGGTTTTTCATATCCTGCATGAGTGATGGCCGCCAGAGTATCAGCATTATAATCATCGGGCGGAAAGACCAGAAGATGCTCATCATCATCTTCACTCTGATTGGAATCTTTCAGCAGGTTAGTGAACAGCTCATGGACTATATTCAGATGGATATTGAGTTGTTTTTCAAAATCAGATTGTTTTTGATATCCCATAAAACTGGTAATTCTTGCCAGATCATCCGGGCTTTCAGGCATTGAGTGGGTCTGATCATCATTGATCATCTGGAGGCGATGTTCAAGCGTGCGGTGATAAACATAGGCTTCCTGAAGTTTTTGATTGTTGGTAGCAGATAGTTTTTGCGCTTTTTCCAAAGCATTAAGAGCATCGCAGGTTGCCGCCACCTGTAATTCCGGCTCCCGGCCACCGGAAATCAACTGAAATATCTGGGCGTAAAATTCAATCTCTCTTATGCCACCATGTCCGAGTTTTATATCCTGTCCGGCAAAACATATTTCTTTGTGGCCGTGATGTTGATGGATAAGTTTCTTGATGGCATAAATATCCTCCAGCGCCACATAATCCAGATGTTTGCGCCAGACAAAGCTTTTTATACGCGACAGGAAATCATTGCCAGCTTCGAGATCTCCTGCCACAGGGCGGGCTTTGATCATGGCGGCCCGTTCCCAATTCAGGCCCATTGACTGATAATAAACTTCGGCCCCTTCCATAGAAAGTGCAATTGCCGTAGCTCCCGGGTCTGGTCTGAGCCTCAGGTCAGTGCGGAACACATAGCCGTCCGCGGTTCTTTCCTGCATGATTTTTACGAGGTTTTTGGTTAGCCGGATAAACATATCCTGCGCGGTTTTGCGACCTGTATATTGAACAATATCATTGTCATAAAGGACGATCAGATCAATATCACTGGAATAATTTAGCTCATAACCACCCATCTTGCCCATGGCCAGTACCACATAGCCCGTGTCTTTTGATAATTCAGGGGATGCTATAAGCTCTTCACCCGCTATATGAGCAGGCACAGCCAGATTACCCTTGACCATTTCAGCCCGCAAAAGATGGCTAGCCGTCAAGGATACAGCACTTTCGGCAAAATCACTCAGACGGCGCGTGATGACCCTAAGCGGCCAGCGGCCAGAAAGGTCTGCGAATGAAATAATCAGAGCTATTTGTGCTTTGGCCTGTCGTAATACCTGCATTAGCTGGTTGGTATCTGTGATAAGCGGCAAGCTTTCGGACAAGCCCTTCATGATATTCTCATAAAGTTCACCCAGAGGTTCGGTGAGCAGCCGTCTGGCAAAATTTACGTCCCGAAATAGCAGGCGTGACAGGTAAGGGCTATTGGAAAATATTGCACATATTAAACTTCTGTGATTATTTTTATTAATTAATGCATCTATATCTGTTACTTGTTGCTCTTGGCAGGATTTTATGAAATCAGCAAGTTTGTTCTCACCATGGGCCTTGGATAAAGTCAGAGGAAAAAAAATGCTACGTGAGATCATGAAATTTAATACCATAATTAGGTCAATTTTTTATTCTATAGGGTAATGTAAATTTTTAATCCTAAAAAAAGTAACTATAGTGAATTATAATTTGAAACGATATGCCTTACCATTAAAAATTCTGCTGGGTCTCTTTGCTACTCTGGCAGTGGTGGTGTTTCTGCTGGGATGGCGTTTGAGCATTGGCCCTATAGCACTGGACTGGGCAGGGGATTATTTAAAAAAGGCTTTGGTTGTCGGTGAGGAGGATATCAGCATCGATTTTCGCGATGCGGTATTGACCTGGCGGGGCAAGGATGCTGGAGTATCTACGCGTACTATCGGCCTGCAGGTTATTTTTTATGAATTAGAAATTACTGACCGTAAGAATGATTTTACCTTAATTTTGCCCGAAGCGGGGGCAAGTTTTAGCGGTCTTGCCATGTTAAGGGGGTTGTTGGCACCCACAGACGTTGAAATAACCGGTCTATCCATAAGTTATACCCTTGGGCCGGATGTCTGGAACTCAACGGATGATCGGCCGTTCATGGAAAAGCTTGAGGCTTTTCTGGAAAATTTACAAAATTCCAACAGTTTACCTTTTAAGATGGCTCAGGGATTGCTAGCATCACCAAAACCATCAGCAGTCGCGGGCTACTTAACCCGAATTTCCCTATTAGATACTGATATAATACTTACCGACCAGATGTCCGGGCATAAATGGCGGATACCTTCGGCGCATCTTAATTTGCAACGCACAGGACGCGGGTTAAATATGAGCCTATCCGGTGACATCAATATGGCCTCCACCCGTATCATGCCTATAGATGTTTTCATGTTATTTGATAATGTCAAAAAAGAAGCCGTCACAACAGTAGAGTTTTCCAGCCTGCGTCCATCTGCTCTTGCGGGTAAGGTCGTGGCCCTGTCTGGATTAGCTAATCTGGATATTCCGGCGAAGGGTAATATAGAATTCACTATTGATCACAATTTTGATATTCCTGTTATGGCTTTTAATCTTTCGCTTGGACGCGGCAGAATAAATCCTTCGGGTGTTTATCCAGAACCATTGAAAATAACTCGGGCGGCCTTAAGCGGGTATATATTGAAGAATGGAAATTCAATCGTTTTAGATGAAATTTCTCTTTTACTTGGCAAGACACATATTGGCGGGGCAGGGCTGTTATATGGCTCGATAGATAGACCGGGCATTACGATTAAAGCAGATATTACCGACCTGCCATTTTTAGACCTGAAGACTTATTGGCCGGGCCAGTTTGGCAAGGGGGCTTATAAGTGGATTGCAAAGAACATCGATGCGGGTATCGTGCCCGAAGGCAAACTTGAGGTCAATGTGAAGCCCGAAATGTGGCTAGAAGACAGAGATGAAAATTTACCTGCCAAGGCCATACTGCCACCGGATGCCCTGACCTTTAAATTTGATTTTAACAATATAACCGCTCATTACCTGCGTCCAATGCCTATTCTGACAGAAATGTCCGGCACGGCAGAACTTAACCTGCGAACATTTCATATGATGGCCGCGGGCGGTAAAATTGAACAGTTAGCCGTCAAAAAAGCTGATCTACTTTTTACGGATATTCACATCAAAGGAAGGGGTATAGCAAATATTACGCTGGAACTTGAGGGAACGGTAGAGGAAATTCTGCGGGTCATTGACTACAAGCCCCTTGGTTACCCCTCCAAATACGGCATAAAACAAGGAAGCATTACCGGAAAGGCTACGGCTGTTGTTACTTTAAATTTCCCATTACTTAAAAAAATCAGCCTGAAGGATGTAGCCTTCAATGTGGATGCCGATGTCAGGGATCTCGCCATTCCAAAATTGACTGAAAGTTTAGCAATCAATGCTGGTCAAATGCATCTGAAAGTGAACGGTGAGGGAATTAATGCCGAGGGCAATATCACGCTTAACGGTGTTGAAATGGGCGTGGCATGGCAGGAGTATTTCGATAAAACGCAAGATCTGCCGACAAAATATGTCATTAACGGTTTTATCGAAGGTGTGCAATGGGAACAGCTGCATTTGCCTTTTGACCCCTATATTGAAGGCCCGGTGGAAATTGACCTTGTTCTATTGGGTAAAGGTGGCAAGCTCGTACAGGGCAACGGCCAGTTCAACCTGCTCAACAGCATTAGCAGCTTCGCCCCTATTGGCTGGCAAAAAGAAAAAGGTAAAGCGGGGCATGTTGATTTTGATTTGCAGTTTGAAGGACCCGGCCGCATAAATATCAGAAATATTGCCCTGCAAAGTGACAACCTTCAGACCGAACTGGAGATTGACCTGACAGACGATTGGGTAACTCGCTTTTTCATTCCGCGCCTGACCATGAAAGATACCGATATGGCCATGCTTATGGAGTGGGACGATGAGAAAAAACTTTATATGTCATCCCTTACTGCAAAATCTTTTCATGGGTCTCCCCTGATTGATATTTTAATGTCAGCGGATGGGGGTGAAGAAAAAATAAATCTGCCAAATTTTAATCTCGAAGCGCAGGTTGATAATCTTCTGGTTAAAAATAATGTCCATATAAAGACTACTAAATTGACGGCTATATATCGGGATCAGGATTTTACCCACCTGACATTTGATGGCAAGCTGATAGAGGATAAAAGTTTCAATGTTACCGTTATCCCAGACGGGGAAAATCGCAAGCTTGATTTTACCAGCAATAATGCGGGAGAGGCGCTTAGAGGCCTTGGTATGTTTAATCTGGCGATTGATGGGGATATGCACATTACAGCAGATATGGTAAAACATGAGCACGGAATTTCGCTGGGAGGTCTTGCAAAGGTCAGCAAATTTAAAGTTATTGAATCCCCTGGTTTTTCCAAATTGCTGGCCGAGAAGAAATTTGAAAAAGCCCAAAAGGAAATGTTGAAGGGCGGCCTGTCCTTCGATGATTTTGAGATGGAGTTTAGGACGTATAACGGCGTCATGGAAATCAGCAAGGGTCGGGCACGGGGCTCAAATCTTGGCATCACGATTGATGGGACGGTGGATCAGGCCTATGATGAAATGAATATTTCCGGAACTTTAACCCCCGCTTATGGCTTAAATTCATTATTGGGAAATATTCCCCTGATAGGTGCTATTCTGACTGGCGGTAAGGGGCAGGGAATATTCGCGGCCACCTATAGCATCCGTGGGCCATTAGATGATCCGGAAGTTAAAATTAATCCTCTGTCTGCTCTGGCCCCCGGTATTTTCCGAAATATATTCAGTTCCATTGGTTCCAAGAAGAAAACCTTGCGGGAGAAGGCTGAGGAAATGGAAAAAATTGTTCCAAAAACAACACCAGAGACCGGAGCAACCACTAAAGTTGAATCAGATAAAGCCCAAAAATAATTGATCTCTATTCAGGTTTGATCAGGATATGTTTTTTCTTGCCTGCGGATAACTTTATGGTGCCCTCGGGATTTAGCTGTGCCAAAGTAATGGAGGCTTCCCCATCGGAAATTTTTTCATCATTAATTCTGGCTCCACCCTGTTTAATTAACCGCCGGGCTTCACCCTTAGACTTCGTTAAACCGCTCGTCACATAAAGATCACTAACTGCTATTCCACTTTCCAAATCGGCTTTGCTCACCATTATAGTTGGCAGATCAGCAGAAAGAGATTTCTGTTCAAAAGCCTGCCGGGCTGTTTCTTCAGCTGCGCTAGCGGCCTCAGCGCCATGACACATGGTTGTGGCTTTATTCGCCAAAACTTTCTTGGCATCATTAATTTCCGAACCTTCAAGAGATTCTAAACGCTCAATTTCCGCTATGGGCAATTCCGTAAACAGGCGTAGGAATCTTCCCACATCCGCATCTGCCGTATTGCGCCAGAATTGCCAGAAATCATAGGAGGAAAGCATATCATCATTGAGCCATACGGCCCCGCTCATGCTTTTGCCCATCTTCTGACCGCTGGCAAGGGTGACAAGTGGCGTGGTTAGGCCGAAAACTTCTCTGCGATCAACCCTCCTGTTCAATTCAACACCATTAATGATATTGCCCCATTGATCAGAGCCACCCATCTGCAACGCGCAGTCATGTATGCGGCCAAGTTCCAGATAGTCATAGGCCTGAAGTATCATATAGTTGAACTCCAGAAAGGTCATTGGTTGTTCCCGTTCGAGACGCAATTTGACGCTATCGAAAGTTAACATTCGGTTGATGGTGAAATGGGGGCCCATATCACGCAGAAATTCAACATAATTCAATTGATCCAGCCAGTCTGCATTATTGACCATGATGGCATCGGTCGGGCCGTCACCAAAGGTAAGGTATTTTTCAAATACTGTGCGAATTCCATCCATATTGGTGTTTATATCTTCGTCGGTCAGCATTTTACGGGATTCGTCCCGTCCCGTAGGGTCGCCAATGCGGGTCGTGCCGCCACCCATAAGGACAATGGGTTTGTGGCCGCTTTTTTGCAGATGACGCAACATCATGATCTGAACCAGTGATCCCACATGAAGGCTGGTTGCCGTACAATCAAAACCGATATAGGCCGGAACAACGCCGCCGTTCAGTTTACTGTCAAGCGTACCCATATCAGTACATTGGTGAATATAGCCCCGATCTTTCATGTTTTTCAGAAAGTCAGATTTTGGTGTAAAATTATCTATATCATTTGCCATTTTTTCTTTTCCCATAAGCAGGCGCTTCATGTAGCATAACTTAAGCTAATAAAAAATGGAAATTTGAATTGAATTCTTCTAAAGACCAATTTCTGGCCATTGGCCTGATGAGTGGAACCTCTATGGATGGTGTGGACTGCGCGCTTATTAAAAGCGATGGACATACCGCCAAGGCCACCCTGAAAACCATTCATATATCATACTCAGCTCAATTGCGCCGTGAAATATCACAGGCGATGGAGGAGGCCGTATCTCTGGCTCATCCTTCACAGCAGAACGAGCAGATAGACCAGCTAGAGCAGAAACTTACCGACATTCATGTCATTGCCGTAAAACAGATTCTAGAAATAAATAATCTTAATCATACAGATATTGATGTTGTAGGATTTCACGGACAGACATTACTTCACAAGCCAGACGAAGGCTGGACATGGCAGATCGGCGACGGGCAGTATTTAGCTGATAAAGTTCAGATTCAGGTCGTTAATGATTTCCGGCGGCAGGATGTGGAAGGCGGCGGACAGGGTGCGCCCCTTGTGGCCATATATCATCAGGCTTTAATTAATGCTCTCGATGAGCCGGAATATCCGGTTGCCATTATCAATATTGGCGGGGTTGGTAATATTACATGGATCGGCAGCGAGGGGGAAGGCCGGATTCTGGCCTTTGATACCGGGCCGGGAAATGCCTTTCTGGATGACTGGGTTAAGCAGCATACCGGTGATCCCATGGATAGGGACGGTGCACTGGCGGCAAAGGGGGATGTTGATCATGCTTTGCTGGAAGATTGGCTTACCAATTCATATTTCTACCAAACGCCGCCAAAATCCCTTGACCGCAATTCTTTTAATTTAAAGGGTGTCGAAAGATTATCCCTAGAGGATGGGGCGGCAACAATACTGGAATTTACCGTAAAGGCCATTGAAATTGCGTTGAGCCATTGCCCGCAAAGTCCAAAACATATCTATATATGCGGTGGCGGGCGTCATAATAAAACACTTATGGGGCGTCTGGATAAGTTGAATATTCAGGTGAGTGCGGTGGAAAAACTTGGCTGGGATGGGGATTTTCTGGAAGCGGAGGCATTCGCCTATCTTGCCTGCCGCCATCTTTTAAACTTGCCAATTACATTTCCGGGGACAACAGGTATCAACCAGTCCTCCCCGGGGGGTAAATTATCAATAGCCTAAGCGGGCGGTGAGATATTTATCAACTTCCTGAACCAATGGTCCATGATAATCCAGATAAAGATGATCTGCGCCTTCAATTTTATCATATTGAATTTCAATACTTTTCTGGGCCTGCAATTTATCCACAAGTTTTTGTACAGATTCTTCTGAAACAACCGTGTCTGCGGTTCCCTGAATGATCTGACCCGATGACGGGCAGGGGGCGAGAAAACTGAAATCATATAAATTAGCTGGTGGTGAAACAGACAGAAATCCCTGAATCTCAGGACGGCGCATCAAAAGCTGCATCCCAATCCACGCCCCGAATGAATAGCCCGCAATCCAGCAACTGGATGCATCCCGGTTATGGGATTGAATCCAGTCCAAAGCGGCTGCGGCATCACTTAATTCGCCGGTGCCATCATCAAAACTTCCCTGACTTCTGCCGACGCCACGGAAATTAAACCGCAATACGGAAAACCCCCTGCGTTTAAAGGAATGATAAAGATAATAGCAGACCTTATGGTTCATATTGCTGCCGAACTGTGGATCAGAATGAAGGATCAGGGCAATGGGCGGATTGTCCCCTTTACCTTTATGATAACGACCTTCTAAGCGTCCATCAGGGCCTCCGAAAATAACTTCAGGCATATGTCTCTTTTTCTTTCAAATTTTTAATTTATCAATACCAAAATAATATGTAAAACAGTCTATAATGACCAAGGCTGACCCTTGACGTTTTTGCCTGTTAAACCTATATGAGTAATAATAATTTTGTAGCTCTTGCACCAAATTTGCCGAATCAGTGTTTTTTATAGCATAAAAGCACCTATCAAAAGCAAGAGAGAAATAGGTATTATAAAATGTTTGATAATATACGCCATGATATTTCTGTAGTTCTGGAGCGGGATCCGGCCGCTAAATCCAAATTTGATGCCTTGATTTCCTATCCGGGCGTTCATGTTCTGATTGCTTACCGGATGGCCCACTGGGCATGGGAAAATGGCTTCCATACCCTTGGCCGCTTCATATCTCATATGGGTCGTTTTATGACCGGAATAGAAATTCACCCCGGCGCCAAAATTGGCGAGGGTTTATTCATAGATCATGGCATGGGTGTCGTCATTGG
>DAOWHQ010000094.1:0-8694 GCA_030641355.1 Alphaproteobacteria bacterium | reverse complement strand
TAACGGTGAAGACAGCTTCAGTTATACCCTGAGCGATGGCACGGCCACGGACACGGGAACAGTAACCCTTGATGTGGCACCGGATAATGATGGGCCAATTGTGGGTAATGTTGACCTTGCTGATATATTGGAAGATACGTCAATTACATTCACAGATGATGAGCTTATGGCCAATTCATCTGATGTTGATGGCGATGATCTGAGTGTGACCAGCGTAAGCGTTGATGCAGAGTTTGGTACGGTCACCGATAATGGTGATGGCACCTATACATTTGAGCCAGCGGAGCATTTTAACGGTGATGATGTACCAATTTCTTTCACTGTTACGGATGGGGCAGACTCTGCTTCTGCAACGGCGTCCATTGATGTGATAGCTGTGGCTGATAGCCCGATATTATCATTGTCAGTGGGTGTTGCAACAACAGAAACATTCACCGGTGGCACCATAGATTCTGGTAACGTCCTGACGTCAGACGATGGGTTTACCGTGACAGCAACAGCGATCGGTGAGGATGGTGAATTAACTGATGCTCTGCCGGGTAATGTCCTTATAGATACTAGAAATGGTACGATTTCAGTGGGCGGCGGCAGTGACGCACGTGATACCGATATTGGTTATGACAGTGATGCTGAGAAGTCAGAAGAATTGATCATAAATTTTGAAGAAGACCTGACCACAATAACCTTTGGCTATGAGGATCTTCATAGTAATGAAGGTCAGAATGGCCATGATGAAGAGGGGCAATATACGCTCTATCTGGATGGCGTGGAGGTTGGCAGCGGTTCATTCTTCGGCACATCAGGTGGTCATGAAGGTTTTGTAACTATTGAAGCTGAAGGTGGTTTTGACCAAATCGTATTTACTGCAGCCGCAGATGTGACTGGTGGCGCGCAGGTGGGCCATAGTGATTATGTTTTGACTTCTGTTGTTTATGAACTGTCGGGTAACGGTGTTACAACATATACCTACCCTCTCGATGTATCAGTTGAACTGGTGGATATGGATGGATCTGAAACCTTGTCAGCCGTAACCTTTGGCGGTGTGCCAGTTGACGCCACATTGTCAGCGGGTACGGATAATGGTGATGGTACATGGACAGTTGAACAGGATGATCTTGACGGTCTGACAATCACAGTCACAGAAGAACAGCAAGATTTCACCCTTTCGGCATCTCTTGATTCTACGGAAGCAAGTAATAATGATACCGCGATAGCGACAGCGGATGTGGTTGTGGAAGTCGTTGATCTGGCAGGAACTTCTGGTGATGATGTTCTTGTTGCGGGTTCCGGTGATGATATTCTTTCCGGTGGTGATGGTAATGATACGATCACTGGCGGCGAAGGTAATGATATCCTTTCCGGTGGCGAAGGTGACGATACATTCATATTCCAGGCTAGTCAGGGAAATGATACTGTTTCTGGTGGTGATGGCTGGACAGACGTCATTCAACTGGATGGTTTTGCGGGTAATGATTCTCAGCAGGGCTGGACCTTGGAGCTTGAAGGCGGGTCGACTATCTCATCCACCGACGAAGACCTTAATGAAATTTTATTGTCCGATGATGCCTCTGGAACCATTACCTTTGATGATGGTGGAACCATTGACTTTGATGGCATAGAGAAGATTGTCTGGTAGGCAATTACCTTCTCTATAAATATTAAAAAAGGCGTTTCTTTTGAGACGCCTTTTTTAATTCAGTATGAGAAAGTGCCGCTATATTGCTTTTTGACTTTAATGTTTTCTGTGTTAACACCCATTTATATGAATGATAAGGCGGGGTCGGAAAGTGACAAGAAATCCAGTGGTTTCTTACGGGGAATTTATAGTGCGTCGGCCATGGCTGGTGTTGGCGGGATCACTGATTGTGATCTTCCTCATGGCCTATGGGCTAAAAAATATTTATTTCTCCAGCGATTACAGGGCATTTTTTGGGCCTGATAATCCGCAGTTGGCGGCACAGGATGAATTGGAGCGCACCTACAGCAAGGTCGATACGGTTTCCATCATCCTGAAACCTGATGATGGCGACGTATATAATAAAAATTTCCTAAGTCTGGTGTATGACCTCACAGAAAAATCATGGATGGTTCCTTATAGCACCCGCGTGGATTCTCTGTCTAATTATCAACATACAAGGTCAATTGAAGATGACATGATCGTTGAGGATCTGGTGGAAGATCCAGAGGATTTGGATCAGAAGCAACTGGACCTGATACGCACAGTATCTCTATCAGAACCGGCCTTGCTCAAGAGGCTGGTTTCGGTAGATGGCAAGACTACTCAGATCATAATTACGGTTGAGACACCGGATACTGAAGAAAGCACTTTAATCAAGGTCGTAAAACAGGTTCGGGAAATGGCGGCAGAAGCCAGGGTCAAATACCCTGATGTCCATATTGGACTGAGTGGAAATGTAATGATGTCCATTACATTTGCCGAGGCCGCCAAAAGTGATATGACCACATTATTTCCCCTGATGTATGCATTGCTGGCCCTAACAATATTTTTGTTTATCCGCTCAATCGCCGGCATGATCAGCACAATGATTGTGGTGTTTCTCTCTGTTATCGCGGCCGTTGGTGTTTCTGGATATATTGGGTGGGGTCTGAATGGCGTGTCAGTTAATTCTTTTGTGGTTATTTTGACCATTTCGGTCGCGGATTCTATTCATATACTGATTACATATTTCGGGGAATTGCGTAAAGGTTCTGACAGAAGGGTGGCTACCATAGAAAGTCTGCGGATAAATATGCAGCCTGTATTTTTGACCTCGCTGACCACAGTGATCGGCTTTATGAGCCTAAATTTCAATGATAGTCCGCCTTTTCGGGAGTTCGGAAATGTTTCGGCTTTTGGGGTTATGGCCGCCTGGTTTCTTTCGATTACATTATTGCCGGCATTAATGACCATAATCCCAATGAAATCACGGGGGCAGGATCATTATGATAACAGTTATCTGTCCCGTTATGTGGAATGGGTCATGCGCCAGAAAAGGAATATACTTATCGGCTCTGTTGCTGTGGTGGTTATCTGCGCTGCTTTGCTGCCGAAACTTATCTATAACGATAAATTTGTTGAGTTTTTCAGTACAAATCTCCAATTCCGGCAGGATACGGACTTTTTGATGGAAAATCTAACTGGCACATATACGATGGAGTTTTCGGTTCCATCGGGCGAAGATGGTGGAATTTCCAATCCGCTCTATCTGGAGAAACTTGAAGAATTTGCCATCTGGTTAGGGCAGCAGCCGGAAGTCAGGCACGTCATGACCTTTACAAATATTATGAAGCGGCTAAATCAGAACATGAATGGGGATAACCCCGAATATTACCGTCTTCCTGATAATCGCGAACTGGCGGCACAATATCTTTTACTGTATGAAATGTCGCTGCCGTATGGACTGGATCTCAATAATCAGATTGATGTGAATAAATCCGCAACACGCCTTACAGCTATTCTGGATAATATCAATACCGGAGCAATGAAAGACCTGAAGTACCGGGCGGAGGATTGGCTTGTGGCTAATGCGCCGGTTGAAATGCAGACGAGCGGGGGCACTAGCGTTAACCTGATTTTCGCTTTTCTCACCAAGCGCACCTTTGACAGTATGTTCTGGGGAACCGGCATTGCCTTTCTGTTGATATCGGCATGTCTTGTGGTGGCGTTGCGTAGTATGAAGCTTGGCATGATCAGTCTTATTCCCAATATTATGCCGGTTGTCGTGGCCTTTGCCATATGGGCGGTTATTAATGGCGAACTTGGTATGTTTGCCGCTAGCGTAACGGCAACGGCCCTGGGGTTGATTGTGGATTGTACGGTGCATTTCCTGAGCAAATACCTGCGTGGCAAGCGAGAGCTGGGCCTTCACGCAGAAGACGCCGTACGCTATGCCTTCTCCATGGTCGGGAAAGCACTGTGGGTATCATCTCTCGTCTTGATTGTCGGGTTTAGCTCTCTGATGTTGTCGGATTTTTCCATGAATTCAAAAATGGGGGCTATGACAGCTTTGGTTATTGCCGCTGCCCTGATTACGGATTTTCTGCTTTTACCCGTAATACTGTTGTATTTTGATAAAAAAAGGAAAGCTTAAATGATTAAAATTATCGGAAAACTGTCTTTTTCTCTTATGATAGTCAGCAGTTTTATCTGTGGTGTGGTGATGGCTGAAACGCCAGAGGAGAAGGGCTTTGCCATTGCCGCAGAAGTGGACAGACGCGATGAGGGCTTTCAGGATACCGTAGCCACCCTGCAAATGATTCTGAGCAATCGTCAGGGCAGGAAAAGTAAGCGGAAACTTAAAATAAAAACTTTTGAAATGGTCGGTGTCGGGATTGGTGACAAATCACTGGTGATTTTTGATAGCCCCCGCGATATTAAAGGAACTGCTTTCCTCACTCATTCCAAGGTTCTTGATCCCGATGACCAGTGGATATATCTGCCTGCTGTGGGGCGGATCAAACGGATTTCCTCCAGCAATAAATCCGGCTCCTTCATGGGAAGTGAATTTGCCTATGAGGATATGTCCTCGCGAGAGGTGGGAAAATTTAAATATAAATGGATCAGGGACGAGCCTTGTGGTGAGCTAACCTGCTTTGTAATAGAAGCCTACCCCCAATATGAGAAGTCGGGCTATACCAAGCTGGTCTCCTGGATTGATACGGTTGAATATAGAACAATGAAAACAGAATTTTATAATCGCCGTGGAGACTTATTCAAAATTCTTAGCTTTTCAGATTATGAATTATATTTGGATAAATATTGGCGGGCAGGAAATTTATTCATGGAGAATACCGTCTCAGGTAAGAAAACATGGCTTATCTGGAGCCGGTTTGATTTCCGCACGGGTCTCAGGGAAAATGACTTTTCCAAAAACAGGCTAAAGACAGCAAAATAATCACAGAGCAAGAAAGTGAAAAACATCAGATTTTCCAGTGTAAAACGAATCCTGTTGGCCTCTGCTGTTCTCGCCTTGTCTGTGGCATTTGTTCAGGCCGAAGATTATGATGATGAAATAGAAAGTAATTTCACATTATCCGGCTATATCGAGATGGAAGGCCGCCTATTTCCTCAGTCAAGTTTCAGCCCACAGCCAAAGGACTGGACAGTGTCTTTCTCTCTGGAGCCTTTGCTGGAATATGTGTCCGATTCCAGCAGTTCTCAATTCATGTTCCGGTCTTTTGGAAGGGTGGATATTAATGACAGGGATCGCAGTCATTTCGATATTCGGGAACTAAAATGGACCGGAACATATGACCGTTTGCAGATGACGGTCGGCATAGACACCATATTCTGGGGGGTGACGGAATCCAATCATCTGGTGGATATTATAAATCAGGATGATAATCTTGAGGATGTTGATCAGGAGGATAAGCTGGGGCAACCCTTGGTATCTCTTGCTTTTGACAGTGATTTTGGGGTTTTTTCCGCCTATGTCATGACTTACTTCAGGGAAGCCCGTTTTCCCGGCAGCAAGGGGCGGTTCAGCCCGCCGTTGCCCGTTGATTACTCCCGAACACAATATGAGGCAGGTTCAGAAGAATGGCATGCAGACTGGGCGGTTCGCTGGTCGTATGTTATCGGCAATATTGATGTGGGTATGTATCATTTCAGGGGAACAAACCGTGAGCCTGAATTGTTGCTAGTTGCTGATGATGGCGGCAATGGGGTTTTGGTTCCGCGTTATAATCTGATTGGACAGACTGGGCTGGATTTACAGGGAACATTTGAAGATATCCTGATCAAATTTGAGGCCATACGGAGGACGGGTGCTGGGCAAGATTTCTGGGCTATGACGGGTGGTTTTGAATATACCTTTTATGGTTTGGCAGGCGGAGATTCAGATATTGGCGTGCTTGCGGAATATCTTTATGATGGTCGGGGCGACTTTGCCACGATCCCGTTTGAAGATGATCTGTTTGTAGCCATGCGGTGGGCGGCCAATGATATTGACAGTACGCAAATTCTGGTTGGTGCTATATTTGACCTTGATACATCGGCCAAATTTGTCAATTTTGAAGGTAGTCGGCGCATAGGGGATAATTGGAAGGTGACATTGGATGCCCGGTTTTTTCTGGGTATCCCCCCGACAGATCCTGTCTTTCTTCAATCCCGTGATGATTTCTTTCAGATCAGGGTCGCCAGATATTTTTAGAAGATAGCCCTGTTTGAAAATGAGATCAATTTATTGTTACATCACCATTTACAATTGCAATAATATATCATTTATAGTATGTTTCAGTAGGCTTTAGCTCTAATTTATAAGGGTATCCTGTGAAAAAAGGAAATTATAAAACATTATTCTGGAAGTTGTCCGGCACAGTCGTAGCGCTTGTTGTCATGCTATTCATCGCGACCGCAGTGAGCCAAAATTTTATTTCTAAACATGATAATTCAGAATATTCTATAACGAAGTCCGCGTCCGTTAAAACCCATCCCGTTATTTCACGAGAGGAAATGGATTATAAGCTTGCGTTGAATAATGAATTCAAGATTGTGGTTGAAACAGGTATGCAGGTCTTGAAAGAATCCGAATATAGCCTGAGAGATATTGATACAGCTCATTTGAAAAAAATAATTCTTATCGAAAGTAATGTGGTTGAAGAAATGAGTAAGGCAATTGAGAATATTGCAGTTCACATATCAATCCCTGAGGATGTTAAGGAAAATATAATTGCAGATTTGGAAATGCAATTAAAAAAGAATGAAAAAAATCTCAATAAACTCGAAAATCGCCTGTTGGATTTTTCTTATAAAATGATCATTCCTCAAATAAAAAGCCATGAGAGGTCTAAATGTAAGGAGTCAGGTATCATCATTGAAAAAGATACAGAACAAGATAGTGGGCAGAGTACCGACCAAGACATTGAAAGTGACCCCAAGAGCAATAGGAAAAACTCTAATAAAGCTTTCTACTGGATTTAATTCACGAACATATTTTTATTCAGAAGGCGGGGCTTTTTTCTTGGCCCGTTAACTGCTAAGTTGTAAAAAAGTATAGTATTTTTAGTAAGAGAGGTAGGGGGATGGTTGCACATATCGGGACAGTTGCGTTTGTAGGGATAGAGGCCCGCTCTGTCGATGTGCAGGTACAAGTCGCTTCAGGATTACCTTCCTTTACTATCGTTGGTTTGCCGGATAAGGCCGTTGCTGAATCCCGCGAACGGGTCAGGGCGGCACTTGGGGCCATCGGGCTTGCACTACCGCCTAAAAGAATTACCGTAAATCTTGCCCCCGCTGATCTGCCCAAAGAAGGAAGCCACTATGACCTTGCGATAGCTCTTGGACTATTGGTGGCTATGGAAGCCGTGGTAAGCGACACAGTGGAATCCTACATCGTTTTGGGGGAACTGGGGCTGGACGGGGCTATACAGGCCGTACCCGGTGTTCTGCCCGCTGCTCTGAAAGCGGTGGAGTATGATTGCGGTTTAATCTGTGCTGCGGCCTCTGGTGGTGAGGCGGCATGGGCCGGAGAAATTGAAATTATTGCCGCTGAAAATCTTTTGGTCCTGATTAATCACTTAAAAGGAAACCAGCTTCTTAACCCGCCCGTTGCCGCCGTAGCAGAGGATGAAGCAAGTATCCTTGACCTTCGTGATATCAAGGGACAGGAAACCGCCAAGCGCGCGTTGGAAATTGTTGCCGCTGGTGGTCATAATCTGTGTATGGTCGGCCCGCCTGGTTCTGGTAAGTCCATGCTGGCGGCGCGATTGTCCGGAATATTGCCGCCAATGACACCGGAGGAAGTCCTTGAGGTGAGCATGGTCGCCTCTATTTCCGGTTTGCTGACCGAGGGCCGGATCACCCGCACCCGACCGTTCCGCAACCCCCATCATTCCGCATCAATGGCGGCATTGGTCGGGGGTGGCATGAAAGCAAAACCGGGTGAGATTTCACTGGCTCACAGGGGTGTATTATTTCTGGACGAGTTGCCGGAATTTAACCGTAACGCGCTTGATAGCTTACGACAGCCCATTGAAAGCGGCGAAGCGGTGGTGGCACGGGCCAACCGTCACGTGACATATCCCGCGCGTTTTCAACTGGTGGCGGCGATGAATCCCTGCCGATGTGGCTATCTTGATGATCCGGCACAGGCCTGTTCTCGCGCCCCAAAATGTGCCGTGGATTACCAATCGAAAATATCCGGCCCCATGATGGATCGTTTCGATATTCATATTGAGGTTCCGGCGGTAAGTGCGCTTGACCTGACCCTGCCGACGCCGACGGAAAGCAGTCAGGATGTCGCTGCACGAGTGCTTGCTGCCCGCCAGATACAAACAGAACGCTACGCACGTTTAGGTCTGGATAATGTCCGTTGTAATGCGGAGGTGGACGGGGAGGCATTAGAAGAAGTGGCAACCCTTGATAAAGCTGGCAAAGAAATTCTGGCGCAAGCCATAGAGGTCATGAAGCTAACCGCCCGCGGTTATCACCGCATCCTGCGCGTGGCCCGCACACTGGCTGACCTTGAAGGCTGCGAGAACATCAGCAAAATACATATCAGTGAGGCCCTGAGTTACCGGCAGAGAAAGCATATTCGGTAAGCTGTATTTTAGTGAGATCTTATAATATTTTTGGCTCTTATTTATTTATTTATTTTCTACTCTGAGTCAGTAATAAGTAAATCATGTGTGATAGCATTTTCTCCAGCAGTGGTTATTTGCACATTTTCAGTTGAAGAAGTATTAAGCCAGCCT
>DAOWHQ010000079.1:0-6859 GCA_030641355.1 Alphaproteobacteria bacterium | reverse complement strand
GTTCAGGTCACCGCCATACAATTTACCAAACCACTGTTTCTGGTCTTGCTGGCGGCCTTTTTTCTGGGGGAGAGAATACGTCTGCCCCGAACCATAGCAACTCTATGCGGTTTTGTGGGGATATTGATCGTCCTGAGGCCGGAAGGGGGCATTGCCCCCGCACAATTGGCAGTATTAAGTGCCGCATTAAGTATGGCAATCGTTGCGGTTCTGACCAAAAAAATGGTCAAAGACCATTCAACCAATACAATGCTTTTTTATGGTAACCTGCTCATCATTCTGATCTGTATTGGCCCAACCATATATTACTGGCAGATGCCAAACCTGTACCAGATTATCCTGATCGCCGGATTGGGTTTAACGGCATACGGCAGTCAGGTATTAATGGTGCAGGCCTACCGTTACGGCGAGGTCACTGCTGTGACACCCTTCGAATATGTCAGGCTTATTTTTATTGCCCTTTCCGCATTTATTGTCTTTGGTGAGATACCAGACAAATGGACGATCCTTGGGGCCGGAATAATTTGTGCAACCACTTTGTTCATCGCCCTGCGGGAAGCCCGAAAAAAACAACATTCCAAAGAAGTTTAATCTCGACACACTGCATATGTTACCATAGAGTAACATTTTACCATAAGCATAGTGAGATATAACATGGAAATTCAGGGATTATCAGCAATTGTCACTGGCGGTGCATCGGGACTAGGCGAAGCAACCGCGCGGCGATTGGCCAAGGCTGGTGCAAAGGTTACAATTTTTGACATGAATGCTGAACGGGGCACAAAAGTCGCCGCCGATATTGGCGGACATTTTGAGAATGTTAATGTGAGTTCCGCGGAAAGTGTGAGCGATGCACTGGCGGCGAGTGCTACTCGTCATGGTGATGCCAGAATAATCGTAAACTGCGCGGGGATCGCCATTGGGGAAAAAACCGTGGGCCGGGATAATGTCCCCCACGACCTTGATCGGTTCAAGAAAGTTATCGAAGTTAACCTGATCGGCTCCTTCAATGTCATTAGATTAGCTACGGCCCGCATAGCAACCCTTGAGCCACTGGATACCAAAGAACGCGGTGTGGTGGTCAATACGGCCTCTGTCGCCGCCATTGAGGGGCAGGTAGGGCAGGTCGCCTATTCAGCCTCCAAAGGCGGCGTAGTCGGCATGACCGTCCCCATTGCCCGCGATTTAGCTGGGCTGGGTATTCGGGTTTGCACCATAGCACCGGGTCTGTTCCTCACCCCCATGATGGAAGGGCTGCCAGAGGAAGTGCAGGAGAGCCTGGGGGCCAGCGTGCCTTTCCCAAGCCGTCTGGGCAAGCCCGATGAATACGCCCATCTGGTTCAGCATATTTGTGAAAATGCCATGCTGAACGGTGAAATTATCCGCCTCGATGGTGCCATTCGAATGGCGCCGCGGTAAAGCAAAAAAAGGAGCCTTCAGTGAGGCTCCTTTTTAACAGGTTGATTATATTTTAGTTCAGGATAATGACATCCCGTTTAATTCTGCGGATAATTTCTTCACACTTGTTACCGCGCATGGCCGCCATGATACCCCGACGGGATAATGTCCCGATAATCACCACATCGGCATCAATTTCTTCGGCAACTTCGGAAATAACCTCGACAGGATCACCCAGATGAACATGGGTATTATGTTGCTTTGTTTCAGTATCACGCAGCAGTTTGGCCCGGTCTGGGAATTCCATAGAATCCTCATAGGCGTTGACAATATGTTTCTCCGCCCCGTAAGCCGTTGACATAATGTGGGTCAGGTCAAGAATTTTTTGGTTTAAATCAACATAACGTGTGTTGTCTGTCTGCATATTGACCGCAGCCAGAATAGTCTTCCGCTGTATCTGTGTTGCAGGATGCACGATCATTACCGGGCAGTTTGATGCCCGAAGCAGAGACCATTTTGCAGCTGAAAGTTCAACGCGGCTATCTTCAGTCGCATAATCGGACAAAATAATAAAATCAACATTATTGCGCTCAGCTGATCTGAGAATGGAATGGTGCCAGTCGGCAGTCCAGTAGACTTCTGCGGTATATTCTACGTTTCCTTTGACCAGAGGCTTGATCAGATCTGCAAACCATTCGCTGTCACAATAAAAATCAAATGTGTCCTGATTTTTGCGTAATTCATCCATTTCGAATGAAATGAATAAATGGACTTTAACGCCACCATCCAGAATTTCATTCATCTTGAGTGCTCGTTTCAGGGCATATTGCTCTTTCTGAGCCGGATCAATAACGATAAGGACATTATTAAAAGTTTTTAATTCTTCAGACATACCATTTTTCACTTTCTTTCGGGTTAGAGCTGCTCTTGCCCAGAAACTTTCTGAAACAAGATATTGCATGACTTAACTATATATATAAAAGGAAACAAATAATTGATCTAGGCTAAATATTATTCTTTAAAGAAGACTGTCTATAAAACGGGCTAAATTTATGTCTTTGGCTGTCACGCCACCGTCACTATGAGTAGTCAGGATGATGTCTACCTTGTTGTAGACGTTAAACCATTCCGGGTGATGATCCATTTGTTCTGCCTTCAGGGCAACCGCAGCCATGAAGGAGAAAGCCTCGTTAAAATTTTTGAACTTCAAGTTACGATTTATGGCGTTTCTATTTTCACATCTTGACCAGTCGGTAAGAATATCAAGAGCATTTTCAATTTCATTGTCAGATAGTTTTACCATGTCATTAATTTTGCCTGATCAGATCCTCGATATATTCGGGGACGATTTCTGTTGCCTTGCCGTACCGTACAGCAGAGAATAAATTTTTACCCTCCGAGGGTTCCAGATTGAGTTCTACCGTTTCTGCACCAGATATTCCTGCGGCCTGTACAAAACCCGCAGCCGGATAAACGCTGCCTGATGTGCCGATGGAAATGAAAAGGTCACATTTCGAAAGGCGAATATTTATTTCATCAATATGAAACGGAATTTCCCCAAACCATACTATATGTGGACGTAATTTTCCAGTATTGCCGCAGGAGGGACAGACACTTGACGTTGAAAGGTCATCTGTCCAGTCACAGATAGCCCCACAGTTCACACAACGGGCCTTGTTGATCTCCCCATGCATATGTAACAGGGCACGGCTTCCTGCCCGCTCATGCAGGGGGTCGACATTTTGGGTTATGATGGTGACATTGCCGGAAAATTTATCTTCAAGCCGCGCCAGAGCATAATGGGCGGCATTGGGTTCAACTTTTTTTACCCCCGCCCTTCGCACATTATAGAACTCATGCACCAGATCGGGGTTGCGGGCAAAAGCTTCCGGTGTCGCCAGATCCATCAGGTCGTATTTTTCCCAGATACCGCCCTTATCCCGGAAGGTATCAAGGCCGGATTCCGCAGAAATTCCCGCGCCGGTTAAAATTATTATGTTGTTATAAAACGCCATCTTCCTAATCGACAAATTGTTCGTTAAGGATTCTTTCTTCAAGGGTATGATGGCTGTCAAACAGGAGATTTATTTTTATTGATCTGTCCTGCTCAATACTCACCTTTGTGATGTGACGGACTTCTTTGATATCAGCTACGGCGCTTACTGGCCGTTTGGCAGGGTCAATTATTTCAAAGGTTACTTTTGAACTTTGCGGCAACAATGCGCCTTTCCAGCGCCTTGGGCGAAAGGCACTGATCGGTGTCATGGCCATGATTTCCGCACTCATGGGAATGATCGGTCCATGGGCAGACAGATTATAAGCTGTGCTGCCGGCGGGAGTAGATAATAAAATACCATCACAGACCAGTTCATCCATTCTGAGTTTTTCGTCTACCAGCACTCTGATTTTAGCCGTTTGGCGTGTTTGCCGGAGCAGGGAGACTTCGTTAATGGCCAAAGCCTGTATTTTCTCGCCATCCTCGGTTTCTGCCGTCATGCGCAGGGGGTGGAGGGTAATGGGTGTGGACGCTGCTATGCGTGCAAACAGGTCATTCTCTCGGAACTCATTGAGTAGAAATCCAACGGTTCCTCTATTCATGCCAAAAATGGAGGCCTTATGGGGCATGATGTCATGAATGAGGTGAAGAATGAAACCATCACCACCCAGAGCCACGATGATATCGGCTTCATCAACTGGCGAAAAATCATAATGCTCTTTCAGGGCAGCGGCGGCTTCCTGAGCTGCTTCTGTTTCAGAGGCAACGAGGGCAATTTTTTTAGTATTTTTTGTCATAGCTACTTCTGGAACATCTGGTGAGTGAAATGTTATGACCTAGAATATAGGGGAGCCAGTGGCTTCTGCAACCCATTTTTGAATGGTCATCATGGCTTTCTTTTTGTCGAACCGTTTAAAATAGCCAAAAGCCTGTGCGATTTCATCGTCAGAAAGAGTGCTATTCTCATTTTGAGCTTCGCGGGTCAGTTGATAAATTGTCAGGAAAACACTCCTGTCAATCTCTACGGCACAACAGGAAACGGCCAAAGCTTCAACCCCTCTGTCATAAAGGAATGATCGCATTATCTTTCGTGGTACGCGAACTATTTTTGAAAAGGCAATCTCAAAAAGAGATATCTGCCCCTGATTTAAACATTTCATCAGGAAAGACGGCGTTAACCTGTCGGCTTTATATAATTTATTAACCAGAAGAATTTCTGATTTCTCTTGCGTTATATGGCTAACTTCCTCCTCATTCACTTCTTCAATGGTTGTCTTGAGAAGGGTGTTAATTTCAGCTTCACTGATGTTTAAGTTTGTCAGAATAGATTGTTTTAAATTGTCCGATACCCATTGATACATCTTTGCGGCCATTTCTTTTGGCAGGTCAGGACGCTCGATGAGGGGTGGCTGAATGGGAGTGTTGTTTTTTGACTTTTCCAATAAAGCCGAAAATGACGCGTTATTAATATCGGCATTATGGTTGTTTAACAATGTTATCAGTGTTTTTGTATTGCCAATGGAAATTAATTCGTGGCAAATGCTCGAAGAAAGCCGTTCTCTGGTGGCAATACCAAGTTGATGCTGTACAGTTTTGTGCCGGATGATTTTAATCAGTTCATCATCGGATAATAAGCTGCTCATAGATAATACGGATGTCGCAACTTCAATATGATCATTGGCCAGCAGAATAATTAATTCAACGGGAGCATTTTCATTATTTGCAAGACGGTTAGCCAGTTTTTTTCGGATGGACACCTCAACATCGCTTAACAGCTTTTCAAGAATATCTGACATCAAGGTCAATGCATTAGGGGCCAGTTCAGTATGACGACGTTCTAGAAAATCCGCAATTGTGTTGAATAGCTCAGAACGTCCGCCGGACTTATTTGCAAAAGCAAATTCAAGCAGATTGGAGACTTCTTCGCCTATTGGTATTTTATTTGGTGTCATAATATCCTGTCGGTAACATTTACCTTTTACGTAAACTATACTGACGCAGGTGAGTTTGCAACAGTAATTAATATACAGTTATAGGGTTATAGAGAGCTTAACTTATTATTGCCATTGATAAAATTAGATTATAATTATTAAATTTAATGACCTCAAGTAGAGGCGATATATATTGTGTTATTCTAATATATCTATATTGCCAGTAATTTATTAATAGATATCCTGCCACATAGTCGTGATTTTTTCTGCCTCTGTGCGCACGACTAACCGCTTAGCCACCTCTCTCCTTTATTGTTGTAATTGCCGCGCCTTATGTAGTTTTTTATAGCTTTCAATTAATTTCAGATGTTTATCTAATCCCTCCAGCTTCATGCTCGTTTTTGTTAAGCCGGAAAACCTAACCTCCCCCGTTACAGACCCCAACACATTTCCCATGACTTGCGCGCCGTACATTCTGTTGAGGTTTGCCACATAATCATTGATATCCAATTCATCATTAATTGTAATTTCAAGCACCGCGCTGAGTGCCTGATAAAATAAAACACGTTCCACTGTATTATCATTAAAGTTTAAGAAGTCGGCGATGATCTCTTTCGCTTCTTCATATTGTTCCAAAACTAAATAAATCAGTATTTTCAGTTCACCAATATCCAACCTGCCCCAGACCGTATTTTCATCAAATGTTATGCCGATTAAGTCTGATATTACCGTATAATGATCCAGTTCCGCCTCTTCAAAACGTGTCAGCAAATCTTCAAGCTCTTCGTCCGTTAAGGAATGGATGTTTAAAATATCTTCCCTGAATATCAGTGCTTTATTGGTATTATCCCAAATCAAATCCTCTGTCGGATAAACTTCTGAATAACCTGGCACCAATATCCTGCAAGCCGTCGCCCCAAAGTTTTCGTAAGTCGCGACATAAACCTCTTTTCCTAGGCCTTCGAGGATAGTCATCAGACGTGTGTTTTCTTCTTCTGTCGTGCCGCTAAAATCCCATTCGCAAAACTCATAATCATGCCTCATACTAAAGAACTTCCATGATATGACGCCAGTTGAATCAATAAAATGCTCAACAAAATTACTCGGTTCGGTTACCGCATGGCTATTGAAAGTCGGGGGTGGTACGTCATTTAAGCCTTCAAAACTGCGTCCCTGTAATAATTCAGTGAGGGAACGCTCCATCGCCACTTCAAAACTTGGATGTGCACCGAAGGATGCAAATACACCGCCTGTTTTCGGGTTCATTAAGGTAACACACATGACAGGGAACTTGCCCCCCAAAGACGCATCTTTAACCAAAACGGGGAAGCCTTTATTTTCTAGCTCCTCTATACCTGCCAAAATATTCGGGTATTTTGCGAGAACTTCTTTTGGCACATCTGGCAGAATTATCTCTTCCTCTATAATTTGTCGTTTGATTGCGCGTTCAAATATCTCAGATAGGCATTGTACGCGTGCTTCAAACAAATTATTTCCTGCACTCATACCATTGCTAAGGAACAGATTTTCGATC
>DAOWHQ010000275.1:0-4338 GCA_030641355.1 Alphaproteobacteria bacterium | reverse complement strand
ACCCGTTCTTTGGTCGCCCCGCCGCCAACATCAAGGAAGTTAGCCGGTGAGCCGCCTTTCAGCTTGATGATATCCATGGTCGCCATGGCAAGGCCCGCGCCATTGACCATACAACCAATACTGCCGTCCAGCTTGATATAGTTCAGTTCATGCTTGGCCGCTTCCAGCTCCATGGGGTCTTCTTCATCAGGGTCACGCAATTCGACCACATCAGGATGACGGAACAGGCTGTTGCCGTCAAAACCCATTTTCGCATCAAGCACAACGATGTCGTCATCTGCTGTCACCACCAGTGGATTAATTTCCAGCATGGCCGCATCTTTCGCCATGAACGCTTCATAGAGGTTTGCAATAACCTTGGCAGCTTTTCCGGCAACCTTGCCTTCAAGTCCCAGACCAAATGCCACTTTCCGGCAATGGAAGCCCGACAGGCCCGATGCGGGATCAATGGAAATTGTAACGATCTTCTCTGGTGTTGATGCCGCGACTTCTTCGATATCCATGCCGCCTTCTGATGAGGCCATAATCGCGACCCGGCTTGAGCCACGGTCGACCAATATGCTCACATAAAGCTCATTGGCAATATTGCAACCGTCTTCGATATAAACGCGCTTGACTTCCTTGCCTTGCGGGCCGGTCTGATGAGTGACCAGCGTCATGCCGATCATTTCTCCGGCAATTTTTTTCACGTCCGCAATGGATTTGACAACTTTAACACCGCCACCCTTGCCGCGTCCGCCAGCATGAATTTGTGCCTTAACAACCCATATCGGGCCGCCAAGATCCTTGGCAATCTGTTCGGCTTCCTGTGCCGTATAGGCAACACCACCCCGCAAAGTTGGGGCTCCGAATGTCTTCAGCAGGCCTTTTGCCTGATATTCATGGATATTCATTTGTTTCTACCCTTTATCTCTAATTAAGCAAGTGATGGATCAATGGCCTTAACCGCGTCAATCAATCCCTGCACTGCGGCAACAGAATGGTCAAACCCGGCCTTCTCTTCATCGTTCAGGTTGATCTCTACAATTTTTTCGACGCCGTTTTCTCCGATCAATACCGGTACACCGACATACATGCCGTCCACGCCATATTCACCGTTCAGTTCCACCGCACAAGGCATCAGGCGGCGTTTGTCTCTTAAGTATGATTCGGCCATAGCAATAGCGGCTGTTGCCGGTGCATAATAAGCAGAACCAGTTTTCAACAGCCCAACGATCTCCGCGCCACCATCACGGGTACGCTGGATGATCTGCTCTAGCTTGTCATTTGTCATCCAGCCCATTTGCACCAGGTCGGGGATGGGAATTCCGGCCACAGTAGAATAACGCGCCAAAGGCACCATGGTATCGCCATGCCCGCCAAGGACAAATGCATTAACATCTTCAACGGAAACATTCAGTTCCTCTGCGAGGAAAAGCGTAAAGCGGGCTGAGTCCAGAACCCCTGCCATGCCGACAACTTTTTTCGCGGGCAGGCCGGAAAACTGCTGCAACGCCCAGACCATCACATCAAGTGGGTTGGTGATACAAATCACAAAGGCGTTTGGCGCATTATCGCGAATACCTTCGCCTACGGCCTTCATTACCTTCAGGTTAATGCCCAGAAGATCATCCCGGCTCATGCCCGGCTTGCGCGGCACGCCTGCGGTCACGATAACAACGTCAGCATCTTTAATGGCAGTATAGTCATTTGCACCTGTCATCTTGGCATCATAGCCCTCAACAGTAGAGGATTGTGCCAGATCAAGAGCCTTGCCCTGAGGCAGGCCTTCTGCGATGTCGAAAATGACCACATCGCCCAGTTCCTTAAGTCCGGCCAGATGGGCCAAGGTGCCGCCGATTTGTCCGCCGCCGATCAGCGCAATTTTTTTACGTGCCATTATGATTTCACTCCTGAATTAATTTATTAAATTAGACTAGATATCCTCGTCATTCGCTTATAGTTTACAGAACAGTACACAAACAGTCTACCCTGCCCGTATAGATACAGATATACCCTAAGGATGTAGCGCGAAAAGACAGGACGCGCAACCATTATGTCACTTTTCTCCGCATTCATAAGCCATATTATATACCCAAGATTTACCGATCGGTTTATATACGGGATATTTTAAGCCCGATATACGTCCCTTTTTATACTTTGGTCACTTTTAGTAGAATTATCATAATATTTTATTAAACCGCATGACCTTTGGCCAAATATTCCTCGCTTTGCATCTCGATCAGGCGCGATGTGGTGCGCTGAAATTCAAAATACCCATGACCCTCTAGATAAATTTTCTCTGCTGCCACCTCCGCACAACAGAGAAATTTGACATTATTTTCGTATAACACATCGATGAAAGTGACAAAGCGTTTGGCTTCGTTCCTGTTTTCCGGGCCTAATCTGGGGATACCTACCATGATCACCGTATGATAATGCCACGCGATTTCCAGATAATCCGCCGCACCAAGAGCCGCACCGCATAATTTTTTAAAGGAAAAGACCGCTACCCCTTTGTCTGCCACGGGGACATGAATTTTCCGGCCCTGAACTTCCAGCTCCTCTGGCCCGACCTTGCTGCGGTCTGCCACTTCATGATCGGTCAGTTTCCAGAAGGCTTTCGATAAGGCTTTTGTCGCCACATCCCCCAGCGGATGATAATAGACCTGTATGCCTTTCATGCGTTCCATACGGTAATCTATGGGCCCACTCAGGCTTGACACGCCCAGCTTGTCCTTGATCATCGCGATAGCGGGCAGGAAGAGTTCGCGGTTTAGCCCGCCAATATAAAGATCGTCGGGTGGGCGGTTGGAGGTCAGCACCATCACCACCCCGCGCTCAAACAAATTGGTAAACAGCCGCCCCAGAATCATGGCATCGGTCACATCATGCACCTGAAATTCATCAAAACACAGCAGCAGACTGCTTTTTGCAATTTTAGCCGCCAGTGGCGGGATCGGGTCGTCTTCGTCCGTGCCATGAAGTTTTTTACGGGCCGCCCCATCCATATAGCGCCAGTCATGCATGGCCTGATGAACGTCCAGCATGAAGGCATGAAAATGCACCCGTCGCTTGGAGGTTATCGGCGCCGTGGCAAAAAACAAATCCATAATCATGGACTTGCCACGGCCCACATCACCATAAACATAGAGGCCCGTGGGGGGGACAGCCTTGCCATTACCGCTGAACAGACGCTGCCAGAAGTTATTTTTTTTAGATATTTTTTCTTCATAACCGACCAGATCATTATGGAGATTCTGCAATTTCTCTATGATCTGAGCCTGATGATTATCGGGCCTTAGCTCGCCGGAAGTGAGCATTTTTTTATATTGGCTTAAGGGATCGGACAAAATAAACTTTCCATAAATACCGTCAATTAATCAGTAACATGGAAATCTTTTCCCATCAATGCCACAAATTCGCCTTTACTTAACCTTCTGTCTATTTTAATAGAAACACTTAAATGCTTATATCGCGAGTTATCATGAAGACTTTTGAGATCACAATTTACAATGAAGAAGTACGGGAATCTGTTCGTACCGAACGAACCCACCCAAATTATGATGACGGGTGGGCAGACCAGCGGTTTCTACAGATCGAAGGCAAAGATCTGGACGATGTTAAAGAGACCATAAAGCGCCGCTACCCTAAACGCCGGGGCTTTGTAGTCGTTGAAATAATGGAATTGCCCAATTTTTCCTAATATTATTCCGATCCCCTTTATTTTAGCCCGCAAGAAGGGTCTCCGCAGGCACCCCCCAATCTTTATAAAGAAGTCGTGCCTGTTTCATGGATACATATCGTTTTTTGTTGAGCACATCTGAAGCGCGGGATTTGCCGATCAGGGCGGCAAGGTCTTTCTGCTCGTACCCACTTTGGTCCATCACGAATAAAATGGCCGTCAGCGCATCGGGAATATCCACAGGATAGAGCTTTTCTTCGTAGGCATAAATCAGCGTGGTCAGAATTTCCAGTTCGTCGCCTTCTGGCGTATTAAATTCTGCATCCATCAGCACTTCCGCACGCGCCAAAGCCACTTCATAAGAATCTGTGTCATGAATTGGTTTTATATTTGTCATGGTCATACGCCTTTCACATTAATTTTATCATAAGCGGCATGGGTTCCAATGAACCTGATATAGCCTATCCGGTAGGGATAGTTGAACTGCACAACCACTCTATAGCTGCCGCCGCAAATATCAAAAACCACCCGATTATTTGCAATGATGCTGGCCTTGGGTAGAGCGTCCTTAACATCCTGCGGACAGCTCCAGTCGGCCTTTTTAACATACAGCCACCAACTGTCCAACGCCCCTTTGGCCTTTGGATGTTGCCGACCAAAATCAACCAATTGTT
>DAOWHQ010000053.1:0-8020 GCA_030641355.1 Alphaproteobacteria bacterium | reverse complement strand
GCTAAATGAATATTATTTAAATTTATGGAGTAAAAAAGTGCTTGGTTCAGATATTCTAGTGAAAATGCTCACCGATTATGGTGTCGATACTATTTTCGGCGTTCCCGGCGATACCAATGTGTCATTTTATACCGCCCTGTCACGTTCCGAAGGCGGCATAAAACACGTTATGGCGCGTGATGAGCGTAGTGCCGGTTTTATGGCTGATGGATATGCCCGCATATCAAATAAAGTCGGTATTTTCGAAGCGCCGTCAGGTGCCGGTGCAATGTATTCCCTGCCGCCCTTGGCTGAATCAAACGCATCCTCCGTACCGGTTATATTATTTACCATTGATATTCCCCTGAGCGGTGAAGGCCGCGGCATGTTGACAGAGCTGGACAATGTTGCCCTTTTTGATCCCGTAACAAAGGCCTCTATTCAGGTCAAGTCACCACAGAAATTGCCAGAGATTATCAGGCGTGCTTTTCGTATTGCCACAACCGGAAAACCGGGTGCTGTTCATGTTATCGTACCCGAAGATATGCTCAGTGCAGAAGTTGACCTTGATACAGTTTCATTACATGTGGAAGAAGTCTGCGGTCGTTTCCCTGCTATTCCAACTGTGGCACCACCAAGTGAGCTGAAAAAAATTCTTGCCCTGATTAATAATTCCGAGAAACCATTGATCGTTGCAGGGGGTGGTGTTAACCGATCCGCCGCCCAAACAGAATTAACCAGCCTTGCGGAACAGTTAAATATCCCTGTGGTCAACACAATCACCGGACAAGGGGCTATTCCGGACAATCACCCCCTTGCCATCGGTGTTATTGGCGACAATGGTTATCATCCCCATGCCAATAAGGCACTGGAAGAAGCCGATTTGGTTATCTATCTTGGCTCTAAAATTGGGTCCGTTGTTACCATTGGCTATACATTCCCCAGCCAAAACACCAACCGTCAAGTTGTACAGGTGGATATCGATTCCGAAGTTCTGTCTAATAATACCCAGAATGTGCTATCCATCGCGGGTGATGCAAGACTGGTTCTCATGGAGCTGGCCCGTCTGGACAATACGGATCCCAAGAAAAATACACCTTGGATTGAAACATTAAACAACTGGCGCAAAACCTTCTGGAAAGGCGCCGATCCGCTGTTTGAGGACAGAACAATTCCCCTTCGCCCGGAACCTATTGTAAAAGCATTGAATGACAGAATTACCGCACCAGTAAATATTATGTCTGATGCGGGAACCCCAACCCCCTATATGACACGTTTTCTGCGCCTTGGGGATTCAAGGTCGCGCTTCATCATTCCACGCGCCTTTGGTGGACTTGGTTATGCTATTCCCGCAGTTGTCGGCGCATGGAAAGCTGAACCGGAAAAACGGCCTATCGGGCTTTTTGGTGATGGCTCACTTGGCATGACTGCCGGTGAACTGGAAACACTATCCAGACTTAACTGTCCTGCGATTCTACTGCATTTCAACAATGCCTGTTTTGGGTGGATTAAAGGTTTGCATCGTTTACAAGGGGCAGGAAGTAATGATTGTTTCTCTGTTGATTTCAATGTGACACAGGGACATAAACTAGCTGAATCCTTTGGCATAAAAGCCTGGCGGGTACAGAGCATGGAAGAATTAGAGAGCGCTCTGGACAAAGCCTTTGCTTATGATGGCCCAACCTTCATAGACATTATGGTTGAATCCTTAGCCGAACGTGTTCCCCCTGTATTTTCATGGCTTCGTAAACGTGGCGAAAATCCACTCGCCCTGGAATCCGAAGATATCGGGTATGATAAACGCGTTATTTAGCGTTTATATATTCTGAAAAGTGACCAAAATGACTTTAGAGACCACGCAAACTAATATGCAAAACCTTCAGATGAGTATGGTCTGTGGAATTGTACGTGTAGTAGCTACAAAAAGTGCCGCCGCTTGGGTTGAATCTGATAATCAATCTGCTTGCGGCGGTTGTTCTATGGCTAAAGGCTGCGGTACAAAAGTTATTTCAGGCTACTTTAGCAAAGATATCGGCCCGCTTAAAATGGTCAATGATTTTGATGGCGTTGTGGGTGATAGAATAGAGGTCGGTATATATAATACCACAATATTGAAAGTGTCTGCCCTCATATATTTAATACCGTTAGTAGGGCTTATCACCGGTGCTATCCTTGGGGACGCATTAGGTGGTGGTGACATCACGTCAATGGCTTTTGGTGCAATAGGATTTACTTTAGGATTTTACTTTTCCAAGTCTCTATATAGCTCAAAACATTTTGCAGCATCTATTGTTCCTGTCTTTTTAAAAAAATTAAAGCCAGCGCAAAAAATCGAAAATAGCTGCCCAAGCGGGGCCAGCCAATGAGATTCAAAATACTAATAATCATATTGAATATTGCCTTATTATCTGGCTGTAGCGAAACAGAGCAAAATATATATCGCGAAGAAGCTTATGTTTTTGGGACCTTGGTAAAATTCACGGTCAGTGGTGTACCCGATGATCTGGCGCGCAAAGCCGTAAAGGCCACCGGCGAAGAATTTCAGCATATGCATGAAGACTGGCACGCCTGGAAGCCGGGTGAATTGACCCGCTTAAACACAGCGCTCTCTAGGGCTGAGAGCATAGAGGTTAGTGATTTTCTGTTACCATTACTGAAACAATCGAAACAATTTTACAAGCAGAGTGATGGATTGTTTAACCCTGCCATTGGTGGCCTAATCGAAGCATGGGGGTTTCATAGCGATGAATTACCTATCGGGTCATTACCGTCATTTGATAGCATTAAAACATTGGTTAAGCTCTCACCTTCTATGAATGATGTGCAGATAGATGGCCATGTGGTTTCCAGTAACAATACATCTGTCCAGTTTGACTTCGGCGGTTTTGGCAAAGGAGCCGCACTGGACAGAGCCGAAATAATCCTGAAAGAACATGGCATCAAGAACGCCGTTATCAATGCGGGTGGCGATCTTAATACAATAGGCAATCCAGAGGGGCGACCCTGGAATGTGGGCATCCGGCATCCGGTGCATTGGGGGGTTATAGCATCCGTTGACCTGACAAACGGGGAAAACCTTTATACATCGGGTAATTATGAACGGTTTCGAATGAATGATGGCATAAAATATGCCCATATCATTGACCCACGGGACGGTATGCCCGTTCAACATATTGTATCAGCCAGCATAATTCATGAGAACGGTGCATTGGCCGATGCAGCTGCAACCGCTCTTACGGTAGCGGGGCCGGAAAACTGGCACAATATCGCGAAAAATATGGGCGTACGTTACGCCATGCTCGTTGATGCGGAAGGCACGGTTTATATAAACCCAGCAATGCTAAAGCGCATTAAATTTGAACCGGGTGAACCAAAACGGCTGATTATAAGTGACCCGTTGAAATAAAACTTAGCCCGTTTGAAACAGAATAATACGATTCAAATATGAGATTTTAGGAAAAAAGATGCAGGAATATATACTTCTCATCATAGCGACAGCACTGGTAAACAATGTTGTTTTGGTTAAATTTCTTGGACTTTGTCCCTTTATGGGGGTGTCGAACAAGATCGATACTGCCATTGGAATGGGCTTTGCTACGACCTTCGTTTTAACGCTATCCGCTGTTGCTAGCTGGGCTTTAGAGAAATTTATCCTGGCCCCGCTTCATGTTGAGTTTCTCAGAATATTAACCTTCATTCTGGTTATTGCTGCGGTTGTGCAATTCACTGAAATTTTCATCCGAAAGATTTCGCCTGTTTTATATCAGGTATTGGGTATTTTCCTGCCCCTGATCACAACAAATTGCGCCGTGCTTGGCGTTGCCCTGTTGAATACGCAGGAATCTCATGGGTTTATTCAGAGCTTTTTATATGGCATCGGCTCGGCTCTTGGCTTCACCCTGGTCATGGTGATTTTTGCGGGACTTCGTGAACGCATCGCCTTGGCTGATGTACCCAAGAGTTTCGCAGGCGCTCCGATTGGGTTCATTACCGCAGGATTATTGGCCATGGCATTCCTTGGATTTGCCGGTTTAACAACACATTAGATGCGAAAGGAGTGTGGAAAATATTATGCTTGAAGCAATTTTAAGTCTTACCGCCCTTGGCATCGTTCTGGGTACGATCCTCGGGCTCGCCGCGCGCTACCTAAAGGTGGAAGGCAATCCTCTAGTTGAAGAGATTGAACAGATGATGCCCGGAACCCAATGCGGGCAATGCGGTTATCCGGGATGTGCCCCCGCTGCAGAAGGCCTTGTTAAGGGCGAAGCGGAAGTAACCCTATGCCCACCGGGCGGAAAATCACTGGCGGCGGCATTGGCAGAGAAGCTCGGCGTAGAGGTTGATCTTTCAAAGATGGAAAATAAGGACAAGGCCTTAGCCTTTGTAAATGAGGATTTATGTATTGGCTGCACCCGCTGTTTTCAGGTTTGCCCTACCGATTCACTCCTTGGCGCCCCACAACAATTGCACACGGTTATTTCCGATATCTGCACATCCTGTGAAGACTGCATTGATATCTGCCCAACAGGAGCATTAAGCATGGTTGTTGTGGAGAAAACGGTACAAACATGGCATTGGCCAATGCCTAAATCACATAATAAGGAGACAACCTTATAATGGAAATTTTTGATATTCAGGGCGGCGCAAAACTTGACGGTCGGAAAAGTCTGACGGCTGATCTGGCAATCATAAAGATGCCAATACCCAATATACTGCATATTCCATTGCAACAGCATATCGGCGCACCTGCAGAGCCAATTGTAAATCATGGTGACCGTGTTTTAAAGGGACAGTTAATCGCCAGCAGTAAAGGCGTCATATCGGCACCCATACATTCCCCCACATCGGGCACGGTTAAGCGGATTGGTGATTTTACGGCCCCTCACCCATCCGGATTGCCGGTCTTGACCCTAACGCTAGAGCCGGATGGTTTGGATGAATGGACGGAACTTCCAGATCCCTTAGATATGGAAACAGCCACATCCCAAGAGATAGCCGACCGGGTTTCTAATGCGGGAATTGTAGGCATGGGCGGTGCAACTTTCCCATCGGCGGTAAAACTTAATCTGGGCAAGCGTTTCAATCTTGAAATGCTTGTGATCAACGGTGCTGAATGTGAACCTTACCTCACCTGTGATGATCGCCTTATGCAGGAGCGTACTGAAAAAACGGTTATGGGCATCAAAGTGATGATGAAAGCGCTGGGGGTTCCAAAAGCCCTTATCGCCATAGAAACCAATAAACCCCTTGCCTTCAAGGCCATGGAGAAAGAATGTGCGAATGATGGCAATATTCATATTGTTCACGTACCCGCACGTTACCCAATGGGGTCAGAAAAACACCTTGTTCAGGCATTAACAGGGAAAGAAACCCCCGCTAAAGGCATGACAGCAGATTTAGGTGTTGTCGTACATAATGTGGCGACAGCATTTGCCGTTTATGAGGCCATATATATGGGCCGCCCACTTATCTCGCGTATCGTTACGGTAAGTGGTCAGGTCATAAAAAAACCGGGTAATTACGAAACACTCATCGGAACACCTGTTTCATCGCTTATCGAGCTTAGCGGTGGCATGACGGGCACGCCAAAGCAGCTTTTAATGGGCGGCCCCATGATGGGTCAACCACTTCCAAATCTGGACGTACCGATCATTAAGGGATCATCCGGTGTATTGGCCTTAAAAGATACTGAAATTAAAGATAAGAATGTCATGCCCTGCATTGGTTGTGGAAGCTGTGTCATGGTCTGTCCCGTTGCCCTTCTGCCTTTGGATATGGCATCCCGAATTCAGCATGACGATATTGATGGGGCCGACACAATCGGCGTTCGGGATTGTGTCAGCTGCGGGTCATGCAATTATGTATGCCCATCACACATCCCCCTGGTTCAATATTTCAACTATGCAAAAGGCAGCCTCAAGAAACAGGATGTCGACAGGCGCAATCAGGACAGAATGAAAACTCTGGCACAGAACAGAGCACTTCGAGATGAGAAAAACCTTCTTGCTCTGGATAGAAAACGCGCTGACAGGCAGGCTTATAAGGCGGCGATGTCAAAGATGATCTCTAACAAACCAGATAGTAACGACAAAGGTCATGAAACTGATAACGGATTGGATATTAAATGACCCAAATACCACCCATGAGCGGGCCTTATTTGCGTAAAAATAAAAGCGTCCGCAGATCTATGTTACTGGTGATGGCGGCATTAACGCCCGCAACAGCATACGGTTTTTATTTGTTCGGATGGCCTGCTATTATTTTATTCAGCATCACATTGGGTTCTGCCCTTGTATTTGAAGTGATCTGCCTGCTAATTGCAAAGAGATCCGTATCCATGTTTGCATTGGATGGTTCGGCTATTCTTACCGCATGGCTTTTGGCCATAAGTTTGCCACCTTGGGCTCCTTGGTGGATTGCCGTTGTTGGATCTGGCATTGCCATTGTAATAGGCAAGCAGGTTTTTGGCGGGCTTGGACAAAATGTATTTAATCCGGCCATGGTAGCCCGTGTTGCCCTATTGATATCCTTCCCCTTGGAAATGACTACATATATGCAACCGCTTGTTATATTCAGTGAAGGAGCACCGACCTTCATGGATAGTATGAGCATCATCTTTGGCGCGGGCAATTTCGATGCCGTAAGCAGTGCGTCCCTTCTGGATACAATTAAAACCGACCTTGGCCAAGGTGTGCCACTTGGCGAGATTATGGATGGACGCTATTCTCCCGCCAATTGGATTTTAGGTAACTCTATTAGCAGTATAGGAGAAGGTTCCGCCCTCCTTCTTATCCTAGGCGGTATCGCGCTCATATTTGGGCGTATTATTACTTGGTATATTCCGGTAAGCACAATCGTTGCTCTTGGGGTTATCGCAACAATATTCAATCTTATTGATCCTTCACAATATCCTGATGCTATGGTCCATTTGTTTTCCGGCGCGACTATGCTCGCGGTATTTTTCATTGCAACGGATCCCGTCACATCACCTATGTCACCAAAAGGGCAAATTGTCTTTGGGATCGGACTTGGTCTGTTGGTTTATATCATCAGAACTTGGGCCGCCTACCCCGAAGGTGTGTCATTTGCCATATTGTTAATGAATGCCATGACGCCATTGATTGACCGCTATGTAAGACCGCGAATTTTCGGACGCACCCAAAAAGGTACCCCCTTAAACCTATCGGAAAAATCATGAGCAAAATGACAAAACTCCGAAAAAGCGTAATTTTTCAGGCGATATTGCTCGGTGTATTTACCCTTGGCGCAACTTCTATGTTGAGCACAAGTGACCTTGAAACCCGTGATGATATTAAATTGCGGGCAGAAGAAGACCTTAAGGCCTCAATAGGACAAGTTGTGCCAGATAATCTGCATGATAACGATTTGCTTAAAAGCACCCTTACCATCAATGGTGCAAATGGTGAGCCTGTCACTGTTTATCAGGCCACCAAATCCGGCAATGTGACCGCCCTTGCCTATAGCGTAAGTGGTCACGGATACGGCGGTAAGCTCAAGGCTATTATGGCTGTTACCCCAGCGGGAAAAATTCTTGGCGTTAGAATATTATCCCATGCAGAAACCCCTGGGCTCGGTGATAAAATTGAAATTAAAAAAGACGACTGGATATTGGACTTTAACGACCTCTCCCTCGGGACACCTCCCGCCAATCAGTGGAGCGTTAAAAAGGATGGCGGACGTTTTGATCAATTCAGTGGGGCGACCATTACACCAAGAGCCGTGGTAAAGGCCGTAAAGTCAGGATTAGATTTTTTTGAAGCTCAAAAAACAAAACTTCTTAAGCCAGTAAACATTAAGCCAGTAAACATTAAACCTGTGACTATTAAACCCGTGACTATTAAGCCAGTGAATATTAAAAAAGGAGCTGCACAATGACAATTGATTATAAAGCCAATGCCCGTGAAGGTATCTGGACCAATAATATTGTGTTTAGCCAAATGCTGGCACTATGTCCTCTGCTCGCCGTAACCGGTACTGCAACTAACGGTCTTGGCATGGGAATTGCGACGATTGTTGTGTT
>DAOWHQ010000240.1:0-14572 GCA_030641355.1 Alphaproteobacteria bacterium | reverse complement strand
TCAAAGGCAACGCCGTGAAGACCGGAACCATTCTTCCTTGCTGCAGCTATTGTAGAGACCCACTGCCCATGATTTAAATCGGGCGTTTCCACACCCAGAAACGCCTCATACATATCAACCCACTGCTGATCTTTACCCTGACTGAGCGGATGCCAGACCACCTCGCTATTGCTCAGTTCGAAGTTAAAATCAACAAACCCTACAATCGCGCCTTCCCCAGTGAAACCACGGGCAAAAGCATCAGATGCATTAATAGCCCCCAGAGACCAGTCCGCATTATATTCCGCCGTTTCAAAATCAGCCGGGATAGAACCCGACGGCGGTGGCGGTGGTGGTGGTGGTGGTGGCGGTAGTGCCGAAGGCGGGCGTGGCACAGGCGAGGAGCTACCGCAGGCCGTCAGGGCAAGGCACAACGTTATAATTGTGGCTGATAATGAAAATCTTTTATTAAATATAATCATATTTTTTCACGCATTAGCGGTCAGATAGCAAAATTTAAACTCTATCCTTTTTTTATTTATCTTGCCAGTTCCAAAATAAATAGCATAGCTATTCTCACGAACAATTGATGCTGTCACGATCAGAGGGGCTGATGTTTTTTAACCATTGACGGCAGGCTAACAACAGGCTTAGTCTGTATTCCATGTTAATCAAGGGATAAGAATATGCGTAAGATTCTACTGCCGCCTGTGTTGCTCACCCTGTGTCTGATCGGTATCGTCGCGATTAATTACTTTGATGTTGCCGTCATCGTCCTGCTGTCCGGCCCGGTGACATTATTTGGTTATATATTGATTGCATTTGGTATTTTCCTGCCCGCATGGGGCGCACGGCTGTTTCATCAGCATGAGACCAATATCCTGCCTTATAAAGACCCGGACCGTATGGTAAAAACCGGCCCGTTCGGTTTTTCCCGCAACCCCATGTATCTGGGTATGCTTCTGGTCCTGCTCGGCGTTGCCGAATTATACGGTACGGCCTTAAGTTTCATTTTTCCACTGGCTTATTTCTGTGTCGCCAATGGCTATTATATTCCCTATGAAGAAGGTCGGATGGCGGAAACCTTTGGCGATGAATTTTCCGCTTACAAGGCCAAAGTACGCCGATGGGTATAATGATCATAAAAGGTTTTGACAGTCTCTTAAATCAGGGTCAATATCACCTTTTATTTTGACTGATTCAACTTGAAAGGTGCCCGTAATGACGGCCGTATTCTACCGGGGGGTGACAGCAAGTTATCCTAAAGCCTCACGCTCCGAGGGTATGTATATCTTCGACGAGGGTGGCAAGAAATATCTGGATATGAGTGGCGGGGCCGCAGTGTCCTGTGTTGGACACCAGCACCCCCGCGTTATTGAGGCGCTTTGTGAGCAGATCAAGACATTAAGCTTCGCCCATACAGCTTTTTTCTCCAACGACCCACAAGAACAGCTTGCTGAGAAACTGGCGGCAAAATTCGGCGAGGCAGGGGCAAAAACCTATTTCACAACTGGTGGGTCAGAGGCCAATGAAACAGCCCTCAAAATGGCGTGGCAATATTGGCGGGCAAAAGACCAGCCCGCAAAGAAAAAAATCATCAGCCGCGTACATAGCTATCATGGCAATACCTATGGTGTGCTTTCCGCCAGTGGTAACCTGCCCCGCCGCCGGGTCATGGGCGATGTTTTGATAAGCTGGCCCCGCATAGACCCCTGCTACGCCTACCGCTATAAACAAGACGGAGAAACCGCAGAGGATTATGGACTACGGGCGGCAAATAACCTCGAAGAGGTAATCCAGCGCGAAGGTGCTGATACTATCGCCGCTTTTATTGCGGAGCCGGTTGTTGGCGCGTCACTGGGTGTGGTGGCACCGGAGCCGGGTTATTTCAAAAGAATACGCGAAATATGTGACAGTCATGATATTCTTCTGATTTCCGATGAGATTATGTGCGGCACCGGACGCACCGGCACTTTCTTTGCCCATGAGCAGGATGATTTTTTGCCGGATATAGTCACGCTAGCCAAGGGGATTGCGGGCGGCTATCAACCATTGGCTGCCACCATCGTGCGCAACCATATCTATGAGACATTCGTCACAAGCGGCAAGGGATTTGACCACGGTCATACCTATGTGGGGCATGCCAGTGCCTGTGCGGCGGGACTTGCGGTGATCAATGTGATTGATGATGAAAATCTGCTGCAAAATGTTATGACGCAGGGGGCGTTGCTACAGGAACGACTGGAAGCCACCTTTGGCGATCATCCTCATATCGGTGATATTCGCGGCCGGGGATTATTCAGAGGCATCGAAATCGTTGCCGATAAAGAAACCAAACAGCCCTTCCCCGACGATAGACAGATCACAAAGCGCCTGAAGGTGGCGACCATGAAACATGGGCTGATCTGTTATCCGGGCGGCGGTTCCTTTCAGGATAATCTGGGCAGCAGTATTCTTCTCGCCCCGCCCTTCATATTAAAGCCGGAACATATTGAGCAGTTGATTGACAAGTTAACAGCTATCTTCGCGGATGTTTTTGATGACTGATCCCTTCATCATCATGTCGGCCCCCAATGGGGCGCGGCGACAGAAAACGGATCATCCGGCCCTGCCGATCAGTCCACAGGATATGGCGGCCTGTGCAGAAGAAATCATCGCCGCCGGAGCTAGCATATTGCATCTTCATGTGCGGAATGATCAGGGGGCCCATTCCCTTGACGTTGACCGCTACCGGGCGTCCACCCAAGCCATTAGGGACGCAGTGGGACAGGATATTATCATTCAGGCCACCTCAGAGGCGGTAGGACGTTATTCCCGCCATGAACAGATGGCTATGGTCAAAGACTTAAAACCGCAGGCCGTATCACTTGCCCTGCGCGAGTTGGCCCCAAGTGATGATAATCTGGGCGAAATGTCTGAATTTATCCACTGGATGAAGCGTGAGCATATTTTCCCGCAATATATTCTCTATGATGAAAATGATTACCAGCGTTTTGAAAACTGGCGCAAGCAGGGAGTATTTGAAAATGATAGCCCCTTCACGCTGTTTGTGTTGGGAAACTATCAAGACACATCGCCAACAAAAGACATAGAGCAACTGAAAATACGCACCCAGCAAGCGGCTTTCCCGTGGGCGGTATGTGGCTTTGGCACCAATGAGATTAATTCCGTTACCCATGCAGCAGAGAACAACGGTCATATTCGGGTAGGGTTTGAAAATAACCTATGGCGTGAAGAAGGACGGATGCTGATTAATAATGCCGAGATGATAGGGTTCTGCGCCGAGACAGCCCTCCAAGAAGGCCGCAGTATAGCAACTGCCGATGATGTGAAAAATCTATTTGACATAAAATAAAGGCTGACTGGAATTAACCAGTCAGCCTCTGACCTCTTATGATATAAGATAGAGATCTTTAGAAGGTGAATGTACCTTTAAAGTACCATGATCCACCTTCGTAGTTCGCTGCAGAGCGGCGTGGGTATTGTAGGCCAACACTCAAACGGTTTGCATTTGGCTCACCAATCTCGTCGATATAGCTGTTAAATACATTGACTGCACCAGCGGCAAGTTTGAAGTTTTCAGTAACCTGATAACCAAGCTCGATATCGAAGTAAATTGTTGCTCCGATTTCCGCACTTGAACCATCACCCGTACCAATTCTACCGCGCTCATCAAAGTGAGAACCGTAATAGTTTGCACGCGCCATAAAGTTCCAGTTTTCACCGAAGAACGTATTGGCCGTTGCAACAAAGCGAGTGCCAGGATAGTTGTTTTCGATATCTTCAACTGTGCCGTCACTTACTGGTGTGAAAGGACCGGTAGGTGTATCAATTATCTTTTGTCCAGTTACTTCAAAATCGTTGTAATTGAAAGCAAAGGAGAGTTGAGTGCTTGCGTTTTCGGACCATTCCATATCGGATGTCAGAACAACATCAACACCCTGTGACAGAGTATCAATAGCATTGGTATAGAAGGAGATAGTCGCTCCCGGTACCACAGCGTCATCAATATCACCAGTACGATAGATACGGTCGTTAACTTCAATACGATAGAAGTCTACAGTCAATGTAGTGTTTTCACCCAAATCAGTAGAGAAACCCAAGCTATAGTTGATGGATTTTTCTTCTGTAAGAGGCTGTCCACCAACCGCGATAGCCGCAGGACTGGAAACAGGGATCAAACCCTCTTCAACCTGCAGACCCGTTGCGCCATCAAATGTTGTAATAGTTGTACGAACATTTGCCTGACCAGGTGTTGGTGCATGGAAACCGGATGAAATGGCACCACGTAAAGTCACAGTATCGGAAACACTGTAACGTGCTGCCAATTTACCATTGATGGTGCTGCCGAAGTCAGAGAAGTCTTCGAAACGCGCCGCATACTGTACCATGAATTCATCAGTGATATCATGTTCGACATCAACATAAATGGCATAGTTGTCACGATCAAATGATCCGGAGTCCTGTGTGGTAATACCTTTAAAACCACTTGAACCACCGCCAACGAAAGAGTTTGGCTCACCAGCGATAGCTTCGTAAGTTTCCTGACGCCATTCACCACCAAAAGCAAGGTTGATAGTGTCTGAAAGAGGATATGAGAAATCAGCATTCAAGTTGATTTCTTTTTGACTGTATCCACCAACATCAAAATCTCTTTGTGGAGCTGAGGTGCCTGGGTCCAACTGACCGTTAAGAGTATTGTTCAGGAAATAATCCAGAGTACTCTTACCGTATCCAACGCTGAAATCATAAGCCATTTCATTGGCGAATTCACCTTTAACACCACCAACAAGACTGATGTCTGTCTGATGACCGTCAAGGAATGGTGTGAAACCAGCTGGTAAGAAACCAGCATCCACACCAAAGTCATTTTTCAATGCTGTGATAGTGGAATGAGTTGGGTTACGGTAGAAGAAGCGATAACGACCATCTGTATCAGCATAGTTACCATGGAAGTAAAGCTGTGCAGTGTCACTCAGGTCAACACCAGAGTTCAGGAAGAAGCGCTTGCCGCTTGTTTCAGGACGACCCCATGTTTGAACAAACGGAGCATCACCAAACGGGCTGTCTTCACCAACACCCTGTACGCCGGCATCAATAAGATCTTGAGCGACCTCACGTTGAATACCCCGTGAAAGGGCCTGGTTATCAACATATTCAGCACTGATGTTAACGAAACCGTTTTCACCAAGACCGAAACCGGCGTTTGCTGCGATTTTGTAGCTTTCTTCGCCTTCGTAGAAGTTACCGTACTGAGCAACAACTGATCCGCCTTCAGACGCATCTTTGATAGCAAAGTTAATAACACCGGCGATAGCATCAGAACCATACTGAGCAGCCGCACCGTCGCGCAGAACTTCAACACGTTTCAGAGCAATACCGGGGATCATGCCGATATCAACACCGTGAGCACCGTTACCAGCAGCAGGCGCAAAGAACTGCACCAATGCAGAGCGATGACGACGTTTGCCGTTAACCAGGATCAATGTCTGATCCGGTGCCATGCCGCGCATGGAGGTCGGACGTACAAACGCACTACCGTCACCCGTAGCTGGTGAAGCGGTGAATGATGGAACCAGTGATTTCAGGTTATCTGTAATATCGACTGAGTTACCACCAGCGTTAAATTCTTCAGCACCAATCACATCAACCGGCACAGGTGAATCTGTTGCGGAACGTGGTTTGTTACTTCTGGAACCAAGTGTTACCACTTCTTCCATTACGACTTCTTCATCTGCGGCAATCGCAGTGCTTACTGACGTTGCCAGTAAAGCAAAAGAACATATGGCTGTTGTGCCCATAATTCTTGTAAATATTTTTGAGTGAGACATTTATTTCTCCCTGTTAAGTTTTATTGATAATTATCAAGTGTAGTATAGCGGCAAGACCAAAAAATACATCTGACTTTTACGCCACTATCAGCTAAAGACGATGAAGGTCAAGAATTGTGGAAAAAATAAATAATAAATGTTATGATACCCATTCAGTGGCAGTAGGGATGCTTCAAATAGTTATTAACAGTAGGATTTTTTGTGCGTAATATTTCCACATTTTCAAGTTTAGTTCGTCTTTACGGTCTAGTGAGGAGCGTATGAAGTTGAAACCCAAGCTTAGGTTAGTGAGCGTAAAGAGTAAGAATCCTGCTGTTGAGGGATGTCATCACGATGAAATAACAGAGTTATATCAAGAGTATAACGAAACACTCGTTCGTTACCTTACAATAAGACTACGCAGCAGACAGGATGCTGTTGAGGTTGCACAGGAAGCATATATTCGTCTGCTGAGACGGGACAATCTGGACGATATAGACTGTTTTCAATCTTTTTTGTTCAGAACGGCAACGAATATATCAATCGACCTGCAACGACACCGGACGCGACAGAATATAAATTTTGCCAAAAGCAAAATGCTTTTTGGTAATATCGACGAAATTACACCGGAGAGGGCTCTGGGGGCCCGACAGACACTTGATGAATTAAGGAAGGCACTGGAAGAACTGCCTCCAAAATGTAAAGAAGCATTTATGCTCTATAAGTTTAAAAATATGAGCCATACGGAAATCGCTGAAAAGATGGATCTTTCTGTAAGCTCAATAAGAAAATATATTGCCCGTGGCCTTGCCTTTTGCATACAAAAAATAGGCGACTAGATTTAGCTTTTATAAATACAGAATAAAAAAATGAAAAATGAAAATAACATAAACTATGCCGATAGGCCCGTTAATGAAGCATCCGAATGGTTCATTAAACTTCAGGATAGCGACCTGTCCAATAAAAATTATCTGGACTGGCAGAAATGGTTAGAGAAGAGCGACGCCAATAAAAGGGCCTTTGCCAGAGCAGAAAACTGCTGGAAAGAGCTTACTAATTTGACGGAGCTGCCATGGGAAAATAAAATATTTACCCCTAAAGGCAATCGCCCAATAAATCTATTACGGCGTTTTGCACCCATTGCAGCAACAATATTAATTGTCTTCTCCGTTGGTATATTTATCCATAATGACGCCACCTTGCAGCCGGAAGCAACAACCTACCAAACCGCACGGGCAGAACATAAAAGCGTCCAGCTTGCAGATGGCTCAATAATCAATCTTGGGGCCCGTTCCATTGTCAATGTTAATTACAGCGATGCTGAACGCCATATCACACTGGTTCGCGGCGAGGCTGTTTTTGATGTTGCCAAAAATAAGGCCCGCCCCTTCATTGTGCAGGTCGGCAAGGGCGCAGTAACAGCTATCGGGACTAAATTTAACATTCATTCAAGCGCTCAGGATGTCACGGTAACAGTGTTGGAAGGCATTGTTGAAGTGAACCCTGATCTTGTAAAAAATAATTTAGATGTCACTTCTCTGCCAAGAGTATCCGCCGGCAAGGCAGTCTCATATAAGAGCAATGGGCATATTTCGGAAGTTGTAACAACTAATGTGGATGCCGCCACCTCTTGGGAAAAAGGCCTTTTGGTAAGAGTAGACACGCCTCTGGCTAATGTGATCGAAGATGTGAACAGGTACTCTTCCCGTGAAATCATTATCGGTGACGCCGCGCTAACCAATATCAGATTCACGGGAACAGTCTTAAGCGAGGGCATCGACAACTGGCTACGCGGATTATCAGTTGCCTATCCTATAAAAGTTCTCGACAGTGGGCATGATGCTATATTATTATTGAAAAAAGAAGAATAGCGTCGGGTCGAACCAATTATACCTGAGTAACAAGATGGTTTCCTAAGACCGCCAAGTAGAGAGGGAAGAATGTCAGCCAGCAGCCCGCGTCTGCCAGAGGTTAGACGACATATGGCTATCTGGGCCATGTGTAGTGGTATGTTGGTGTTTTTTCCCAACAATACTTTTGCCCTTGATCAATCCCGACTGGTTCAAAGCCAATCCAGATTAGTGACTTTTTCCATCAAAGCACAGCCATTGCGCTCAGCCCTGCTCGAATTTTCAAAACAATCCGGCATCCAGCTTATTTATGTGAAGAAAAAAGAAACCATAAGGGATTCAAAGGCTCTTAAAGGTGTCTATACCATCAAACAGGCCCTGAAACTGCTACTGGACAGCTCCGGCTTTGAATATGAATTTTCTGAAGAGAACACCGTAACCGTCCGCGGCATTGCCGAAAACAGGGATAATAATTCTCTTAGCAAAGCCGGACCACCAGAGTCAGAATATGCCATGATGGAAGATGATAAATCAGACATCGGCATTGAAGAAATTATTTCTCTGGGAAGTCGCGCCAAGGGTCGCTCCGCCCTTAAAACACCGGTTCCTGTAGATATTATCTCTGCCCGAAGCATGACCGCGACCGGCGAAACCGAAACCGGACGTATCCTGCAATCCCTCGCCCCAAGCTTTAATTTTTCAAGCTCCAGCATTTCCGATGGCACCGATGCGGTAAAGCCCGCCACATTAAGAGGACTTGGCCCCGACCAGACGCTAGTATTAATCAACGGCAAGCGGCGCCATACCAGTGCGCTCGTTCATGTGAATACCTCCGTTGGGCGCGGAGCGACAGGCGTTGATATGAACGCTATCCCACCCGGGGCCATCAAACGAATTGAAGTTTTGCGCGATGGGGCATCGGCTCAATATGGCTCTGATGCCATCGCGGGTGTGATCAATATCATCCTCAAAGACCAAGATTCCGGTGGCGATATTTTCAGCTCTTACGGCCAGACCTACGAAGGTGACGGGGATACTTTCGTCGCGGGGGCAAGCTATGGCCTGAAATTACCAAATCAGGGCAGCCTTACATTATCCGCAGAATATAGGGATAAACAACATACCAACCGGGCCGGACTTACCGGGTGCCTGCAATTCGAAACCGGGGGTCAGAAAGCCTGTGCACAGGGCAATATTGCCCTTGATGCCAGAGAGGCCACATTTGATCGCAAAAATTTCCGTATTGGCGATTCCGAATCCCAACAAAAATCCCTGACCCTGAATATGAACCTGCCCATTAATGAAAATACCGAACTTTACCTGTTCGGCACCTATTCAGACCGGAACAACCAATCCGCAGGATTCTATCGACGGGCCAATGATCCCCGCCGGACGGTCATAGAGCTATATCCGGATGGATTTTTACCCCTGATCAATTCTAAAATAGGAGACTATTCCATTTTAGCCGGCACGCGGTGGACCATAGGGAATGGATGGTCGGTTGATGCCAGCGCCACCACGGGCGCCAATAGTTTCCAATTTCTGATTGCCAACTCCCTGAACGCCTCTTTTGGTGCCGATAGTCCAACCTCTGCGGATGCGGGTACATTAAAAATTCATCAGGCTACCATCAATATTGATATAGCCAAATCATATGAAAAGGCCAATATCGCCTTCGGAACCGAATGGCGCTATGAAAATTACCAGATCATTGCCGGGGAACCCGCCTCATATGAAAGTGGTGGTCAGCTAAACCGCAATTGTCCGGGATGTGACGTGGCACCCATCCCCTATGCTGCGGGATTTCAGGTATTCAGAGGATTTTCCCCTGACAATGCGGTTAATGAAAGCCGGAATAACTTTGCCGTCTATACGGATGTCGAGGTTGATCTCTCGTCAAATTTCCTGATCAATGTGGCTGCCCGCTATGAAAACTATAGTGATTTTGGCAACCGTATTAACGCTAAACTTTCCGCCCGTTATCAACTTTCAAATGCCTTGGCCCTCAGGGGCTCTATCAGTTCCGGTTTCCGCGCTCCATCCATGCAACAGAAGTTTTTCAACAGCACCAGCACCCAGTTTATTGAGATAGACGGGGTATCGGTGGCACAGGAAAGAGGAACATTCCGCAATGACAGTGACGTTGCCCATGCACTGGATATTCCGGAATTAAGAAAAGAAACTGCCATTAACTACAGCTTGGGTTTTGTAGCGACACCGCTGGATAAACTTACGATAACCGCAGATTATTACCGCATCGACATCACCGACAGAATAGCCATCTCCGGCAGCATCCCAATCAGTGAAAATTTTCCGGCCATCACCGCCGCAACCGGGGCCACAGACGGGCAGTTTTTCACCAATATAGCGGACACCAAAACCCAAGGAATTGACTTTGTTGTAAATTATGATGTTCCCATGCCCATAGGGCAGAAGCTCGCACTTTCGCTCGCGGCCAACAAAACGGAAACAGAAATTAAACACGGGTCTATTGCCTCCCATCTACCCGGTGTGGATGGCCTGATATTATTCAGCCCACAGGACCGTTCTATCATTGAAGAATGGCAACCTTCCTCTCGGGTGAATTTTACTTTGGATTATCGTTTCAAACAATGGTCGTTAATCCTTCGAAATAATTTCTATGGCTCTTACGTGGTCTGTGAAGGGGCCTGTAATATTGCATCTGGCGATGGGCAGAATATACAAAAATTCAGTGCCAAGACGCTCACGGATATACAGGTATCTTATAACTTTAAAAAAATACAACTGAGAATTATGGCCGGGGCAAATAATCTCTTCAATATTTTTCCAGATGTGAACAAAATTGGTCAGTCCCGCGCTGGTTCCATCGACGGTATTGTTACTTCACCGGGCGTATTTATCTATTCCCGCCGTTCGGCACCCTTTGGGCATAATGGCGGATATTATTATCTACGGGTCGCAAAAAAATTCTAGCAGCATATTATTTGGGAAATACAGGATATGACAGATCAACATTATCAAAGCTATCAGGTTTGGGATCTCCCAACCCGTCTTTTTCACTGGCTGAATGTCATCTGTCTGCTTGGCCTGATAGCGGTTGGCACGGCCATATTATGGGCCGGCGCACTGGGTCTTGCCAGTGAGGGAAAAATCCTGTTAAAATCAATACATGTTTATTTTGGCTATGTCTTTGCGGTAAATTTATTAATTCGGCTTATCTGGGCCTTCATGGGAAACCGACACGCCAGATGGCGCGGATTCCTGCCGTTCAGCAAGGGTTATATGGGGAAACTAAAGTCCTATATGGCGGCGGAAAAGTCTGCTGCACCAGAATATTATCTGGGTCATAATCCCAAGGGGAAACTCGCTGTCACAGCTCTTTTCATCTTACTTCTGACTATGGCGGTAACCGGACTTGTTCTGGCTGGTACGGATATCTATTTCCCGCCCTTTGGCGCGAAGATTCAGGAATGGGTAGCCGCTTCGGGAGTTAATCCATCGGAAGTAGTCCCCTATGTCAAAGATAATGTTGATGAAGTGGCTTATAAAGAAATGCGGGCTTTCCGCAAGACCTTCATCTTCACCCATTACTGGGCATTTTTTGGTGTGTTAGGATTAATTATCCTTCATATTGCCGCGGTGATTATCACGGAAATAAAATCTGGCGGCGGTTTAATATCTGCCATGTTCACAGGCCGAAAAGTCCTGCCCCGTGAACCGGAAGATAAATAAACCACCGCATTAGATGAATTATGACAATTTGGTATGAGCGCCATCGCAATAGGGGCGGTTTGCTGACTGTTTACAGCCACAAACATAAATCGTTTTATCCTCCTCGAAGGTTACCACATCCGGTGTGATACCTGTGTCCTTATGCGCCCCGTCACAATAGGGGGCATTTTTGGATTTTCCGCACATGCACAAAGCCAGCTTATCGCCTTCTTTAACATCAATTACAAATGGCGTATTTTGCCAGGTCGTCATAGTTTTCTCCTAAATTTAGCTGTTTATTCAGCCGTTGGGTTGGTAAATCTGTTGTGGGGCAGGGAAAAATCTATTTCCGGCCCCATAGGCACCACGCGGGTTGGGTTAATCATATGGTGACTTGTGTAATAATGCTGCTTGATATGAGCCATATTAACTGTACCCGCCACACCCGGTTTCTGATACATATCCCGCACGTAACAAGATAGATTCGGATAATCTGCTATCGTCTTCAGATTACATTTAAAATGCCCCACATAAACTGCATCGAAGCGAACAATGGTTGTAAAGAGCCGCCAGTCGGCCTCGGTGATCTGTGATCCGGTGAGGTAACGGCGGGTCGATAGGATTTCCTCCAGCCAGTCAAGGCTTTCAAACAGGGGAACTACGGCTTCCTCGTAAGCCTCCTGCGTGGTGGCGAAACCGGCCTTGTAAACCCCGTTATTGACGCTGCTATAAATCCTGCCGTTCAGGGCTTCAATTTCAGTCCGCAATTCTACCGGATAATAATCCCCATCCAAGGCCCCGATATCATCAAAGGCACTGTTAAACATACGGATGATTTCGGACGATTCATTGGAGACAATGGTTCTGGTCTTTTTGTCCCAGAGGATTGGAACCGTTACCCGACCCGTATAGTCGGCCTTTGCCGCCACATAAACCTGATGCAGATATTCCGCCTCATTGATATTGTCGGCAACCACGCCGTCACCCGCCACAAAGGACCAGCCATGCTCAGCCATATAGGGATTTACCACAGAGACGGAAATCATGTCTTCCAGACCCTTGATTGCCCGAAATATCAGCGTCCGGTGCGCCCACGGACAGGCCAGAGAGACATAGAGGTGATAGCGTCCGGCCTCAGCCTTAAAGCCACCCGCGCCATCAGCCGTAACCCAGCTGCGAAAAACTGAATCCTTACGGATAAACCGGCCTTTGTCGACCTTGGTTTCATACCATTTGTCGTGCCATTTTCCTTCGATGAGCAAGCCCATTTTCTTCTCCTAAAAATTACCACGCTGGTAATCCTGAAATGCCTTCATCCCCCGCAGTGAGGGTCAGGGTCTTTACGCCTTATTCCGCAGACGATTGTCCAATGAATAGGCGCCAGCACCATGGGCAACAAGAAATAGAAATCCACCAGCAATGGCAAAATTTTTCATGAACATGATGAATTGCATCTGATCCGCCAGATTAAAATGAAAAATCAGCGCCGAGACAACGCTAAAGCCCGCGAGCGCCAATGCAGCAATGCGGGTTTTCCATCCAACAATGATGGCCAGAGAAAAGCCTATCTCAAACACAATAGTGACGGGCAACAAAGCACCGGGAACACCCATGGCTTCCATGTAACCCTGCGTACCTTCGTAGCCAGAAATTTTACCAATACCCGACAATAGGAAAATCAGGGAAATGAAAAGTCGTCCTACTGGTGCCGCTAATTCTTGATATTTTGTCATAATATATCCTTACTCATAATTTCAATTAATCTCACTATAATAGTTGCCTTAGTTTGAATAAACCGTAATAATAAGAACTCTTTGTTCAATTTTAGAGAACTATATAATGGGTCAACTTGAAGATATGGACGCCTTTGTCCGCATTATAGACGCCGGTAGCATCAGTCAGGCCGCCAATCAGCTTGGTGTCGTAAAATCTGCCATAAGCCGCAGGTTGGTAGATTTGGAGGTAAGGTTGGGCGCTCAATTGCTCAACCGGACCACTCGCAAATCCAGCCTAACCGAAGCTGGGCGAAAATATTATGAACGATCGGTACAGATTCTGGCCGATGTCGCGGAAATCAACGCAACAACTTCCAATGCCAAGACTGATTTAAGTGGAACTTTCAAAATATCAGTTCCGCTTTCCTTTGGCTTGCTTCATATGTCCGCAGCGATAAATGAGTTTGCCGCCCTACATCCCGGCCTTATCATTCATATGGATTTTAATGACCGTAGAGTTGATCTGGTCGAAGAAGGTTATGATGTGGCCATTCGCATTGCGGAGCTTAAGGATTCCAGCCTCATGGCCCGGAAAATAGCCCCGGTTCACCGTATGTTATGTGCCAGCCCGGATTATATCGCCCGTATGGGCAACCCGGAAAAACCAACAGACTTAAAAAACCATCATATGCTGCATTATACCAATGCCCAAAATGCCACCCTGCATTTCATCGGCCCGGACAAGCGTAAACATTCCATCAATCTTCCTGCCAAGATGGTTGCCAATAATGGTGATTTCCTGAAATCGGCCGCCAAAGACGGCCACGGTATAATTTTGACGCCAACCTTCATCGTCTGGAAAGAAATTGCCTCCGGCGAATTGATCACTGTGATGAATGATTACCCCTGCTTATCGCTGAATGCCTATGTGGTCTATCCGCAAACGCGCCACCTCTCCCAAAAGGTGCGGTTGTTCATCGATTATCTGGTAGATAAATTCGGCGGCGAGCCCTATTGGGATAAAGATATTAAAACCTAACTTCCCAACGCACTCGCCAGCAAAATCTTCGCAGCCGCCTTGGCATCCATGGCCGGATTTTCTTCATGCCCTAAATGAGCCGTAACAATAGCCCCTTCCTTCAGGATAAGAAGCCCACGCGCCAGAGCTTCCGGATTATCTGCGCCGGCCCTGGCAGTTAGGTCACGGATATGGTTGAACAACAGGTGTTTATGTTCTGCAGAAAAAACATGAATAGGGTCTGATACCTCCTGATACTCCGCAGAGGCCTTGATGAACATACATCCCCGGTATTTATCCTGGGCAAACCATTCTTTCAGGGCATCAAAAAGTGCGATCAACTGACCACGAGGCGTGGAGCCTAACTCCTCCATACGGCGAAAGAGCCAGTGGCAAAATTGCTTGTTGCGCAAATTAAGCGTCGCGAGGATCAAATCTTCCTTGGTGCGAAAATGTTTATACATGGATGTTTTCGAAATGCCCGTCTCAGCCGCCAGCATATCCATG